>NZ_JACHVD010000002.1:0-473400 GCF_025377055.1 Acinetobacter sp. T_3_1
TCCGAAGCATCTAGAGTTGCGACCAGTTCAATCGGGCTTTCCAGACGTTGCAAGAGTGTTTTAAGTTGTGCTGAAGTATTTTGGTCTAACATGGCTAACGTCTCCAAGGGAGTAAATGCTTATTTAATAAAGCTATACTAGGATAAATATTTAAATAGGTAAAACATTTCATTTTTATAAAAACAATCGGTTTAATAGATTGATAAATTTTTTACAAAAAATACTGTCTTAAGTAAATGCTGGTTTAGCGTGAATATTCAAGTATTAACTAGAAATTAAAGCATTTTTTATCAATTTCTGCATACTTCTGGGTAATTTTGATTATGATGGCATCATGTTTTAACAAGGTCATAAAAATGCAACTCAAATCCGGGATTTATCAACACTATAAAGGCAAGTTATATCAAGTTTTTCATGTGGCTACCCATAGTGAAACGGCCGAGAAACTGGTGGTCTATCAATGTTTATATGGCGATTATTCAATGTGGGTACGTCCCTTGGAAATGTTTCAGGAAACGGTCACACTCGAGAATGGTGCAGTGGTTCCACGATTTAAATTAATTCAAGAAACCGCATGAACTGGATTAACGACCTCGATAAACGCTAGACTCAACAGAATAATAAGATGGGAATAGCTGTGATGAGCATGAGTGAGACATTCCAGAAACGAATGCAGGAGCTGCATCAAAGTTTTATCAAGTTTGATGCCTTGCAAAAAGACCGTATTCAGCGTTATCGAAATATCGAGCCGGATTCTGCATTATTTTTAGCCATGCAGGTACGCATCCAACAATCTAAAAACATTTTGGAGATTGGTACTTCAACAGGTTATTCGACTTTATGGCTGGCCAATGCAGCTCAGACTTCCCAAGGTCATGTCACTACTTTGGAAATTGATCCGGAACGTACCCAGCAAGCTCAGCAATATGCCCAAGAGCTACAATTGAGTGAAGTGATTGATTTCTGGGTAGGGGATGCACAAAGTTTTCTTGAAAAGACCGAACAGCAATATGACTTTATTTTGCTGGATGCCGAACGGGATGCCTATGTAGATTACTGGCAGTATTTGCAGCATATGTTGCATCCTGAAAATGGCGTCATGTTTGTCGATAATGTGATCTCGCATGCCGCAGAAGTTAAACAATTTATGGCGTTGGTGAAAAGTGATGAACGTTTTATGAGTATGACCCTGTCTATTGGTGCAGGCTTATTTATGATTTGTTATAAATAAAAAATTAATTCAGGGTATTTAAAAATCAGGGATAAACCCTGATTTTTTTAATCAATCGAAACCCGGGTAAAGTGTAAATCATATTCGAGATATTTATGGACAAATGCTGCCTTATCACTGCTGCGAAGCAGGTTGTTATAAATGAATTCAGGCACAGGGTGGTACAGTTCAGCTGAACCATTATTATAAAAAATTTTTAAATAGCGTGATGATGTACTGTATTTATAAGAAGTTACGACAAGCATTGTTCCCATAAGCACCTCATATATAACCAAAGCGTTTTGATGTCTTACTGAGCATGACCATACTGATAAGATCATAATTGATGTATAACAGAAATAATTGCTGAAAGGTAGCTTGGAATTAAGATTTAATTTGTTGTTATTTTTAAATACAGCACCAGCTAAACCGATCAAAATTAATACTGTCAAAGTACACCTTTCCATTATTAATTTAGCCAATGGATTATTGTATTTTTGCCATGGCAAGGGTTTATGGATGAGCTTTGGTTTTCTCAAAATGGCTATTTAAAACAGTACAGTCTCAGAGTAAAAACAATGAAATTGTAAATGTTTATTAATATATATCTTTCATAAATCAAATATAACAACAAACGATTGACCAAAAAAAACCACGCTAAAGAGCGTGGTTTTTTAAATCAGTTCAATCTAATTTAAATTAGATTTTACCCACTAGGTCGATTGAAGGAGCTAGAGTAGCGTCGCCTTCTTTCCATTTAGCTGGGCAAACTTCACCTGGGTGAGCGTGAACGTATTGAGCTGCTTTAACTTTACGAAGAAGTTCTTGAGCGTCACGGCCTACACCACCAGCGTTGATTTCAACGATCTGGATTTTGCCTTCAGGATCGATTACGAAAGTACCACGGTCAGCAAGACCAGCAGCTTCGATTAATACTTCAAAGTTTTTAGCAAGAGTCCAAGTTGGATCGCCAACCATTACGTATTGGATTTTTTTGATTTCTTCTGAAGAATCGTGCCAAGCTTTGTGAGTGAAGTGAGTGTCAGTAGAAACTGAATAGATTTCAACGCCTAATTTTTGGAATTCAGCGTAGTTGTCTGCAAGGTCACCCAGTTCAGTTGGACAAACGAAAGTGAAGTCAGCTGGGTAGAAGAATACAACAGACCATTTACCTTTAAGATCAGCTTCAGTCACTTCAATAAATTGACCGTTTTGGAATGCAGTTGCTTTAAATGGTTTAACTTCAGTATTAATTAAGCTCATCATTGTCTCCATGATTGAGGTTTGTATTTGATTTCCAAAAGGATAGCGAATTTTTTCTTATTGCTGAAACAGTATTTTTACATTATTGAAATCGGAAAAACCGAATTAACTAATATAAAGTCTACAATTCCACCAAATCTGACTCTTTATCTATTCAATCATTTAAAAATGATTATTAAATGACAAATATGCAGTTTTTCAGCTTGCCTAAGAACATGAAGGTTGCACAAGTAAAATTCAAGGGTAAATTTTTAAAAATTTAATTTGTTTTTAGAACAAAGCATTTTATTGGTTTCTCATTCTGCTGGCCAAGGGAAAACCGAGTGATAAAGTGCCGGTTTATTGTCCTGATGGTGCCCAAAGCTGAAGGATTCTAACGCTTGTCGCGCTTAAAAATAGCAGCAATAAATATCAGGCTGGCTTTCTCTTGGCTGCGTTACAGCGTAAAATACTCAGTTCAATTTTTTGTTTTGGGATAGGGTATCTGTGTTCAGTCATTTAAATGTAGATCAATTGGTCATGGCTCGTGACTGTCATCGTTTAAATCGACTCCGCAAAGGTAAAGATGCCAACGAAAAACAATACCAAGAGCTGTTCGAGAAATCCAATCTGAAAGTTCGCGAACGCCTGAGCCGTATTCCAAGCGTCAAGCTGAATCAGGACCTTCCTGTTACCCAATATAAAGACAAGTTGATTGAAGCGATTCAACAGCATCAAGTGATTATTGTGGCTGGGGAAACCGGTTCGGGTAAAACTACACAATTACCACAAATTGCCATGCTGGCCGGTCGCGGTTTAACCGGAATGATTGGTCATACCCAACCGCGTCGACTGGCTGCGCGTAGCGTATCGCAGCGTATTGCCGAAGAAGTCGGTGAAAAGCTGGGTGAATCCATCGGTTTTAAAATCCGCTTTAACGAACAGGGGTCGCAAGACTCGATTGTTCGTTTGATGACGGATGGTATTTTACTGGCTGAACTGGCCAATGACCGTTATTTGACCAAATACGACACCATTATTATTGATGAAGCGCATGAACGTTCATTGAATATCGACTTCATCATGGGGTATTTAAAGCAGCTTCTGCCACGCCGCAAAGATTTAAAAGTTATCATCACCTCAGCAACCTTAGATGTAAACCGTTTTAGCAACTACTTTAACGGAGCCCCTGTTTTTGAAGTGGAAGGGCGCAGTTATCCGGTAGAAGTGCGTTATCGTCCCATTTCAGAAATGAGCATTGGCGGCAGTGATGACGACGAGTTTGATGACTTTGAAGAAAACCTGCCGCGTGCAGTGGTACAAGCGGTAGAAGAATGTTTTGCCGATGCACAGCAAAAAGGCCATCCTGAACATGCCGATATTCTGATCTTTGCCAGTACCGAACAGGAAATTCGTGAACTGCAGGAAACCCTGCAAAAGCATGGACCACGGCACACCGAAATTTTGCCCTTATATGCGCGTTTAGCTATTGCAGAGCAGCAAAAGATTTTCAATCCTGGCGGTGGTGGGCGACGCATTATTATTGCCACCAACGTGGCTGAAACGGCTTTAACTGTACCCAATATCCGCTATGTAATCGACAGCGGTTTTGCGCGTATTTCCCGTTATAGCTATCGTTCCCGTGTGCAACGCTTGCCGATCGAAGCAGTGTCTCAAGCGGCAGCCAATCAGCGTAAAGGGCGTTGTGGCCGTATTGCGCCAGGTGTTTGCATCCGATTGTATTCTGAGGAAGATTTCCAGAGCCGTCTTGAATTTACCGAACCCGAGATTAAACGAACCAACCTGGCTTCGGTGATTTTGCAAATGCAAAGTCTGAATCTGGGTTCACTGGAAGAATTTGATTTTATTGAGCCGCCAGATCACCGCTTAGTGAATGATGGGCGTAAATTGCTGATTGAGCTTGGGGCACTTTCTGAGAAAAATCCCCCTAAAGGTCAAAATCCAAATGCAAATCCTCCTCTTGCGGAGAAAAACTCCTCATCCTTTGATAAAGGAGGGCTTCAAAGCAGTGGATTAACCAAAATCGGTCAGCAGATGGCAAAAATGCCGATTGATCCGCGGTTGGCCCGGATGATTTTGGGCGGTGCGCATTTTGGTGTGCTGAATGAAGTCTTGGTCATCGTCGCTGCGCTAGCAGTGCAAGATCCACGTGAACGTCCTGCGGATAAACAGATGCAGGCAGACCAAAAACATGCCTTGTTCCGTGAAGCAGATTCAGATTTCCTGTTTTATTTAAAACTGTGGGAAACGTTGCATGCCAATCGCGAAAGTATGAGCGAAAACAAGCGTCGTACTTTTGCGCGCAATCACTTCCTGAGCTGGCTGCGTTTGCGGGAATGGAAAAAAACTCATGAACAGCTGGTGGATTTGGCAAAAGGCTTGAAGCTGTCCTTTAATGAAAAGAAAGCCAGCTATGAAAACCTGCATCGTGCCTTGCTGACCGGTTTATTGTCTTTTATTGCCAATAAAACTGATGAGCGCAATGTGTTTATGGCCGTGCGTCAGCAAAAAGCCCGTATTTTCCCGGCTTCTACCTTGCATAAGACCAATACGCCGTGGGTCATGGCTTTTGAAATGGTGGAAACATCTCAGGTGTACTTGCGCACACTTGCAAAAATAGAACCGGAATGGATTCTGCTGGCTGCGCGTGATTTGCTAAAACATCATTATTTCGAGCCACACTGGTCGAAAAAGGCCGGTGTGGTCAATGCCTATGACCAGATTTCATTATTCGGTTTGATTGTAGAGCCGAAACGTCAGGTCAACTATGAAAAGGTCGATCAGGCTGCTGCACATGAAATTTTCCTGCGTGATGCTCTAACCACCGGGAATTTGGGTATCACGCCGCCATTCTTGAAACACAACCTGCTGAAGCTGGAAGAAGTGGAACGGGTAGAAGACAAGCTGCGTCGTCGTGACCTGGTGGTGGATGAAGAAACCATCTATCAGTTCTATGCCTCTAAAGTGCCGGCAGAAGTGGCCAGCCGCCGTAGTTTTGAAGACTGGCGTGCAACGGTCGAGCCGCAAAATCCGCGCTATTTATTTGTCGAAGATGATGCATTGTGGATGAACGACCGTCCAACCACGCAGCAATTTCCGGATTATTTGCATAATGGTACATTGCGTCTGGCGGCCAGTTACCGTTTTGATCCGAGTCATGATGAAGATGGTGCAACGGTTAAAATTCCAGTACAGGCCTTGCCACAAGTGGATGAAAACATCTGGTCATGGGGAATTCCGGGCTGGCGTCAGGATTTAATCGAAGCTTTGTTAAAATCTTTGCCTAAAGACAAGCGCCGTAATCTGGTGCCGATTCCGGACACCGCACGTAAACTGATGAAGGCAATAGATGCGGTCAATTTACGCGAGCATATTTTCAGCTTCCTGGCTTTTCAACTGCGTGGCGAACAAATTTCCGAAAAAGACTTTTCTTTTGAGCGTGTCGAACAGTATTTGCTGCCGTTCATTAAAGTGATTGATGAAAAGGGCCGTGTGATTGAAAAAGGCCGGGATCTGTCTGAACTGAAAGCACGCTGCCGTACTGAAACGCATAGTCCGGTCAAGCAGCTAAAGGGCGAATTTAAGACTTTCCCGGAAAATTTCACTTTTGAAGCTTCGCAAAAAGTGACCGGTGTTGTTGTGAAACAATATCAGGCACTGGTACCGACCAAAACATTTGCAAAGCTGGAAGCGAAAGATGAGTCCGGTGTGGTGATTCAGACCTTTAATAATCAGGCTGAAGCCATTAAACAGCACCGGGAAGGGGTGATTCATCTGGTCTATTTGCAGCTGGGCGATTTGATTCGTCAGCTGAAAAAACAGATTCCGAAACCGCTGGCTTTGGCCTATTCACCGCTGGGTGACAAGGCCCAACTGGAGCAGATGTTAGTTTATGCTACACTCCAGATGACCATAAGTGAGCTTCCTGTCAATGCTGAAGAATTTCAAAATTTGCTTTTAAATGTAAAAAAATCTTTCCTAACTCATGGTCAAGTGGCATTATCTATACTCAGCGATATTTATATCCAGTGGCAGGATATTCGTCGGAAATTATTGGTTCTCGACGATTCTATCTTTGGAAAAAATATCGATGACATTGAGGATCAGCTTGATTTGATGAATCTTTCCAACTGTGTATATGTGAAATCTTCGGATATCTGGCAGGAATTTCCACGCTATTTGAAGGCATTGGTCTTGCGTTTGGAGCGCTTGCCCAATAACCTGCAAAGAGACAATTCTGCCATCGATCAAGTTGACCCATGGATGGAAAAATTGTTTAAGTTTAAAAATGACGCTCGCCTGAAAGATTTGTACTTTATGGTCGAGGAGTTCCGCATTTCCCTGTTCTCACAGCCAATGAAAACAAAGATGCCGGTTTCTCCAACCCGATTGCAAAAAGTATGGAATCAATCAGGCATGAATTAACATAGCGCAAAATTAACGGGAGTTTTACATGGGCATTCGTATTACCGGTACTGGTCTTTATCACCCAGAAGAATCGATTAGCAATGATGAATTGGTTGAAAGTTTAAATGCTTATGTGGAACAGTTTAACCACGACAATGCGGATAAAATCGCAGCGGGTGAAATTGAAGCGCTTCGCGGTTCGAATGCAGAATTCATTGAAAAGGCGTCTGGGGTTAAAAGTCGCTATGTTGCTGAAAAATCAGGCATCCTAGACCCAAAACGTTTATATCCACGCTTACGTGAACGCAGCAATGATGAGCTTTCTATTCAAGCGGAATGGGGCGTAACTGCTGCCAAACAAGCGATGGAAAATGCCGGGGTTACGGCTGAAGATATCGATGTCGTGATTCTTTCATGCTCAAATATCCAGCGTGCCTATCCTGCCGTAGCGATTGAAATTCAAACGGCTTTGGGCATTCAAGGCTATGCCTATGACATGAACGTTGCCTGTTCTGCTGCAACTTTCGGTTTAAAACAGGCAGCTGATGCAATCAAAAGCGGTGCACGCCGCGTGTTATTGGTCAATGTAGAAATTACCTCTGGCCATACCGATTTCCGTTCACGCGACTGTCACTTTATTTTTGGTGATGTGGCTACGGCATCAATTATTGAAGATACGACCACTAAAACCGGTTTTGACATTTTAGATACGCATTTGTTTACGCAATTTTCCAACAACATCCGCAACAATTTCGGTTACTTGAACCGTAGTGAAGATGCGGTGGTGGATGACAAGCTGTTCCGTCAGGACGGTCGTAAAGTGTTTAAAGAGGTGTGTCCTCTGGTTGCGAAAATCATTACCAAGCAGCTTGAGAAAAACGAAATTGCGCCAACTAACGTGAAACGTTTCTGGTTGCATCAAGCCAATGCCAGCATGAATGACCTGATCTTGAAATATGTGGTCGGTAAAGATGCTGACCGTTCGCTTGTGCCGATTATTCTCGATGAATTTGCCAATACATCTTCTGCAGGCGTGATCATTGCCTTACACCGCACCGCACATGAAGTGAATGATGGCGAGTACGGCGTACTTTGCTCGTTTGGTGCGGGTTATTCGGTCGGTTCGGTTCTGGTACAAAAACACGTTGTTGCATAAGGAATCGTCTATTGCAGGTCGAGCATGATGCAAGATGGATTAAATGCCTCAGTGCGTTGTCCAAACTGTACTTCACCCCAACCTTTTTGGGAGCTGAACATATTGATGCTGCCAGACCTGCAATGTATGTCGGGAATCATACCCTTTATGGGGTGTTTGATTCCCCGGTGCTGATTGATTATTTATATAATCATCATCAGGTGGCTGTGGTCAGTGTTGCTGATCATGGCCATTTTTATTTGCCTGGTTGGCGTACCCTGTTTAAGAAATTCGGTGCAGTGGATGGCGAAAAAGCATATATCCGTGCAGCGATGCAGCAAGGCTATTCGATTCTGGTCTTTCCTGGAGGCGGGCGGGAAGTTTTAAAAAGAAAAGGTGAGGCCTATCAGCTGATCTGGAAACAGCGTTACGGTTTTCTAAAGCTCGCGCAAGAATTTAACTATGATATTGTGCCTTTTGCTGCCTTAGGTGGCGATGAAATCTTTGAGCTGGGCTTCGATGCCAATCGGATTGTTGAAAGCGCGTGGTTTCAAACACTGTTAAAGTTGCCGCAACTGGATAAATGGTTGCGCCATGGCGATGTCATTCCATCCTTGCCGAAAAGTATCATTCCGAAGCGCCTGCCTTTTTATTTTCAATTTATGCCGCGACAGAATTTAATGCAGATTGAAAATACGGAACAATTAAAAGATTTTCGCGATCAGATTCAGCAACAAATTTATGCGGGTTTAGAATATTTAAAACGACAGCGCGATCACAAAAAAGCTTGAACAGGCTTGGCTTGTATTTTATTTCCACAATGATAAATGGATGAACCAGTCATTAGGCTTTAAGGATTCATCGAGCAAATTTGATTAAATTATGAACTCGGCATACAGTATCTGGATTAGATTACTATATGATTAAAATGATTAAATTCATTTTAGGATGATCATTTAATTTGAGGCGAGTATGGAACAGGATCGTTTAGTACTGCAAGATCAAGGGATTGCGAAACAGTTACTCAGAATTTCTAAAAATCTCAATGAAATTTTTCAAGATCAGCTCAATATTGTCGGTGAGCTGAATGCACAAAATATGTTTCGTATCGATCAGGAGCGGCATATTGTACACGTGGCTAATGGGTTGTTTCAGCTGCAATTTCATGCCCCTGAGTCGGCGCAGACAAGCATTTTGCATTTTGATTTCACTTATCTGGGACAAAAAGCTGAATTACTGGAAGAATTCATACTGCATGATCTGTACTTTCTCACTAATGACTTAAAGCCGCAGCATTCTCTGTATCTGCGTCAAAAAGCCCAGCAGTTGCGTCAGCTCTTACTCGATCAGGTATATCTGTGGGTGCATGGTGCCGAGCGGGTGCGGGCTTATTTGCAAAATCTTTCCTTGCTTGAAGCTGAAATCATTGATCAGCTGATGATGAAGGCAAACATTTATTCTTGTGCCATTTTGACAGATTATGTCGTGAATAAAACGGCATTGCCTGAAGCGCTGATCCAGATGCTGCAAGAGATCTGTTCAGTACAACGAGTGTACGGAAATGAATTTTTACCCTTGCAAGCTTTAATGGAAGCGCTGGATGAGTTTTGTTTTAGTGCAGCCCAGTGTTTGCCTGCAGCGATGTACCGCATTATGGCGCTTTCATTTGAAGAGCGCTTTAACTTGAATGAGCTAATGGAACATCAGGATGATATCCATTTGCTCTATCGGCATGCTTGCGAGCAACCAGCCTTGCTGGGCTTTGTTCGTTTGATGCGGCGTGAACTCTGGCAGCGTGATAATTTACTTTCCAAACACAATTTTCTGCACAGCTCGACCGGGGTCTGGCAAAAGAAAGTCGCAAAATTGCCCTTATTTGATTATCCGCGAGCGGTAAACTGGCTGTTTAAACAGTCTGCCGAGGTACCGGACTGGCTGAGCCGCAATATTCAGCAGAGCAGTGTACGGGTTGCAGTCACGGCATTCAGTTTTATTGATAGCAGTCAGGTTCATCCTCAAGTTATTTTAGCCACCTTGCAGTACTTTCAGCATTGTTCAGCACGCATGTTTATTCATAGCTGTCATTATTTTGCCATGCAGGAAGCCTGGTTTGAGCATGAACATAATCATAGTGTGATGCTTAAAGGGCAGAATCAGGCTTTGGATGACCAGCGTATTGCCATCAGCCCATCCATTTTGTATCTGGATGAATGGATGGAGTTAATGCGCAATGTCACCCAAGGCAATGAGCAAACCGTGAAGAAAATCTATTTGCGTTTAAGTCGGGTGATGCAGGCTTATATGTTGTACCTGCACAAAATAACCCGGGTTTTCGGCGATGATTTAATGGCTTATATCCGACCGGAAACCCATCAGAATCGCGAATTTTATAGCGTGTTGCAACGCTATAAAATGCAGCTGGATGAGTTTAGGCAGATCTTTTACCTGCGTGGTCGAAATATCCGGGTGTCGGTATTCGATGCCTATGTGCGGGATTATCTGGTTGAGTTTTTTAAGGATAATCAACCTGTAGCGAAAAGTACCAGCTGGATCGGCTTTTATCATCAGGCCACGGATTGGCATAATTACATCCAGAAGCAGGAAATTATCAGCCAGTTAAAGTCAAGTTATGCAGCTTCAGTATGGCAGCCTTTGATGCCAGAAAAAGTCATGCACTTTTCCAGCTGGAGCTTTGAGGAATTGACAGATCTGGACCGGATTATTGAAGAGTCGCAAAGATGCCAAAATTGTCTGGCTGCCAGTTATGCACAGCGGATTATTGAAAGAGAGTATGTGGCTTTTCATATGGTCTCGCAAACCGGCAAGCTGCATATGACTTTAGGCTGTTACCTGCGCGAAGGTCAGCTGATCTATGACCAGCTGGAATATCCGCATAATAGAAAAACCGAATATCTTTTTGTCAATATCGCGCTGCAATTTATCTCCTGGTTAAATGGCCAGTTTGCGCCGTTTAAGTGACAGCCGCTGTCGTTAAACTTTTTTCCGGGCTTAACTTTTAGCAAAAAAATCGGTAGGCTATAGCCGTTAATTTACGGTTATAGGTCTTATGAAACAAGAAACTGCACTCAAGCTTTTGAAAGCGGGCGAAAATGTCTTTTTAACAGGTTCGGCTGGTGCAGGGAAAACCTATACACTCAATCAGTACATCAATTATTTAAAAGCCCGCAAGGTGCCTGTGGCGATTACGGCATCCACCGGTATTGCGGCAACGCATATGAATGGCATGACCATTCATACCTGGGCAGGAATCGGCATCAAGGATTTTCTGGGCGATGCTGACCTGAAAAACATGAAAGAGCGCAAGTACCTCAAAGAGCATCTGGAAAATGCCCAGGTACTGATTATTGATGAAATTTCCATGCTGCATGCCAAGCAGCTGAATCTGGTCAATCAGGTTTTAAAATATTTTAAAGAAAGTGATGAAGCCTTTGGCGGGATTCAGGTCATTGTCGCAGGTGATTTCTTCCAGTTGCCGCCGGTGGGTAAAAATGATGAACGTAACCGGGATAAATTCTGCTTTATGTCTGATGCATGGGTGGAAGCCAAATTTCGGGTCTGTTATCTGACCGAGCAGCACCGTCAGGGCAATGACTATTTAAATGATATTTTAAATGCCATTCGCAGCCAAAGCATAAGCGCTGAGCATCTTCGGGCTTTGGAACAAACCCGCCAGCAGGATGTGGGAGAAACCTTCACCCGCTTATATACCCACAATATGGATGTGGATAGCATCAACTTTAAGCATCTGAATGCCATCGATGCCGAAAGCAAGCAGTTTGACGCGATCTGTGATGGCAATGACAAGCTGATTGAAACCTTGAAATCGTCCGTACGTGCGCCTGAAAACCTGACTTTAAAGAAAAATGCCAAGGTCATGTTTGTCAAAAACAATTTTGATATGGGCTATATCAACGGCAGTCTGGGAGAGGTCATTGGCTTTGAAGAAGATGATGAATATGGCATTTTGCCCAAGGTAAAACTGACCGACGGTACGGTATTGCTGGTGGAGCCTGAAACCTGGTCCGTGGATAATGATGCCGGTAAAACCATTGCCAGTTTTCAGCAAATTCCATTACGTCTGGCGTGGGCCATTACCATTCATAAATCACAAGGCATGACGCTGGAAGCGGCCGAGATTAATCTGGCGCATACTTTTGAAAAAGGTCAGGGCTATGTGGCACTGTCGCGTTTAAAAGCATTAAGCGGTTTAAAATTGCTGGGTATGAATGAACAGGCTTTGGAACTGGATAGTTTGGCTATTAAGGCGGATCGCCGTTTTCAGGAACTGTCGGAAGAAGCGGAAAACCACTTTGAACTGATTGATTTAACACCGCAGCATAAAGCGTTTATCCGTCATTGTGGCGGTACCTTGAATGAAGCTGAAATTCAGCGTAACGAGAAGAAAATTGCCAAAAGTGGCGGCAAAACCAATTATGCTACTGCCACACTGGATGAAACCCGTGAACTGTTTGAAGAAGGCTATGAAATTCAGGATATTGCCGTTGAGCGCGGTTTGACGCCAGCGACCATTATCAATCATCTGGCGAAATTGCATAAAGAGCAGGGCTTGGACATTTCCGTGGCTCATCCGGGCGATGAGGTGGTGGAACAGGTACGGAAAATCTATAAGCGTTTAATGAAGCGTCAAAGTCCTGAAAACTTTAGTGAAGATGGTGCAATCAAGCTGCGCCCGATTGTGGAAGCGACCAGTCCGCGTATGGGGTACGATCAGGTGCGTTTGGCTCTGTTATTTGTGGAATAAAGCATCATCAAACTCCTGCTTATGAATGATCAGTCAGGATGTATTGATCATTCATTACATCATCGCAAACTTCGGTTAAACTAAAGTCCTTTCAATCACGATATGCACGGCTATGGCATTTACTACGTGGTATACACTAAGAAAATTCGTTTATAACAATTTACATAATGAAGACTACGAAACAAAATTTAGTCGGGCGATCAACTATTTTTTAATTTTACTGATTCTGGGCAATGCGGCAGCCGTGTTGTTGGAGTCGGTGAATGACCTGTATCAATCCTATACAGCATTTTTCGATTTTTTCGAATATTTTTCTATCTTCATTTTTTCGCTTGAATATCTGCTGCGTTTTTGGTCGGTTGCTGAAGTAAATCCATTTTACAGTGCCTGGAAAAATCGCCTGAACTGGGTCAAAAGTGGTGCTGCAATTATCGATTTATTGGCCATTCTGCCAGCTTATATTAATTTCTGGGTGCCGATTGACCTACGTTTCCTGAGAATTTTACGATTGATACGACTGTTAAAATTAACCCGTTATTTTGTCTCCCTGCAAATTCTATTGCGTGTGATTGAGCGAGAAAAAGGATCGTTCCAGGCAGTCATTTTTATTCTAGGCATTATGATCATGATGGCTGCTGCGAGTATTTATGTGGTCGAAAGCAAAGCCCAGCCAGAGGTGTTTACCTCCATTCCTGCCTCCATGTGGTGGGCTGTGGTGACCCTGACCACTGTAGGTTATGGGGATGTTACGCCGATTACCCCATTGGGGCGTTTTTTTGGCGCAATTATTACCATTTTAGGCGTCGGGCTGGCTGCTTTGCCGGCAGGTATTTTGGCCACTGGCCTAACGCACGAACTGGAACAGCGTAAGCAGAATCTGGAATTAAGGTTTAGAGAGCTATTGCAGAGTTCGGAAATTGATTTATTGAGGGATCAGGAGAAAATAGAGAGCATTCGCAAAGAAGTGGGGCTCACTTCGCATCAAACTCGAGATATTGTTTTCCAGTTGCTGCGCGAACAGCGAGAAGAAGCATTAAAGCAAGAACGCGAGCAATATGCCTATTGCCCACATTGCGGAAAAAAATTGCCAGAGTAAGCTGATATTTACGGTCCGTTGACATTTCACACATGGCTTGCGTTGTAGATTAAAATTGATGATTGGGACTGGTTGATGATTAGGCATTGAAGAATGGCGGATGTCTTCGCTGGAATTGCTGGATTGATGCGTCCCTGACAGGTTGAAATGCGTATATGTAGAGCACGCAGGTCATGGAACTCACTCCAAGGGAGCCTTGTAAAAAATAATCACTTTGAGTCGGAAAAATAATTTGTTATGTTGGTTGTGATTAACCATAAGCTGGGTCAGTTTTAACGTTGAAAAAAACAGGATGATTTTTTCATTCAATGAAAATAAAAAAAATGAAAAGGAAAATATATGAAACAGTATCAGAGAGCAGCGCTTGCCCTAGTAGTGGCCAAGCTGGAGTTTGGCAATCATAAATCAAATATTTATGATTATAATGAAAGTGCATATCCCCAAATCAGCGGTAATGTAAATGCACATGAGGCAAAACTTTATGATTATCAGCGCTCAGCAGTTTTTGAAGGACGAAATACCGGCCGGGAATTTAACCTGTATGACTATGGTCATAGCGAATATATCAGTTTAAAAAAGAAAGGCATAAAAAAATACGAAGGTTACCATTATGGCAACTCAAGTTATTATGAAATCACGGTTTCCGGTTCGACCATCAGTCTGTATGACTTTAGTACAGGGCAATATTACAATTTTAGCTAAGTCATAATGTTTTAAGGTTAAAAATAGCCTTTCAAAGAAGTTGCCTGTTTTGAAAATCCTATGCCATGTGAATGGATGAGGCAGCCTCTCATTCTTTCGATCCTTCTTTAGCCATTGCAACAAAGTTGCCAAGGCAGTTTTTTATCCCATGCCCGCGTTTTCAAGTCACAAACTGGATTCACCCATAAACGTTCTGCAGCAATGCTTTTTAATAGCGCTAAACCAGAACAAGAAGTTTCAATGCCAATCACTTCGGCATCCCTCTGTAATCTATGCTAAGCGGTCTTTAAAGTTTCAATAGCCCATGTGCGTATGAAGAAATTTCCTTAAAAGAAAGATTGTTTTTGTTGAAAACCTCATCAAATAAAATTAAACATGAAACATACTAATTAATTTAATGATATATTGAATAATATTCACTTATTGCTTTGATTATTCATTTTAGTAGTGTGAATAATTTCAAATTATTAATCTTATTTATTTAAAGCTTTGTCTAAGCCTTGCTACTCGAAGCATAGCTTCTCGTCTTGCGCTCAGGCAAAGCCGTGCTTTTATTGCCTCTTCGCACTTCCAGCATAGCTGAAAGCCTTGCGTAAGGGCAAAACGATGTTTTGCTGGACCCTTACTCATGCTTGAAATTCGTCACTTAAAAACTTTAACGGCATTGCGTGAACATGGTTCTCTGGTGGCTGCTGCCAATGACCTGTGTTTAACGCCATCAGCCATTTCTCATCAGCTGAAAGAACTGGATCACTGGTATGGCGTGGAGGTGGTCAATCGCCGTAGCCGTCCGGTCACTTTTTCCAATGTGGGGCAGCGCTTGCTGAAACTGGCGGATGATGTATTGCCACAAATCCAGATTACCCAGACAGACATTACCCGTATTGTACATGGCCAGACGGGGAGGATTATTTTCTCCTCTGAATGTCATAGCTGTTTTGACTGGTTAATGCCCTTGCTGAACCAATATCGTCAGCAATACCCGGATGTAGATCTTGATTTCGCTTCAGGTTTTGAAGCCAATCCGCATGAACTGCTGCAAAATGCCGAATTTGACCTGTTGATTACGGCAGATCCGATTGCCTTAAAAGGCATTGAATATTTCCCGATTTTTGAATATGAATCCCGACTGGTCTTATCCAATACCCATCCGCTGGTACGTGCAGAACGCATCACCGTGCAAGAACTGGCGGAGGAAACCCTGATTACTTATCCGGTGGATAAGCACCGTCTGGATATCATGGCGAAACTGTTTATTCCTGCCAATATACAGCCGAAACAGATCCGGACCACGGATCTGACCCAGATGCTGATTCAACTGGTGGCCAGTGGGCGCGGCATAGCGGCACTTCCAGACTGGGTCGTGAATGAATATGAGCAAAAGGGCTGGGTGACTTCGCGCCGTTTGGACTGTGTTGCTGCGAGTGGTTTGCGCCGGACCTTGTATGCGGGTTATCGAACTGAAGAAAAAGAAAAAAGCTATTTTGAAGGTTTTTTAAAGCAACTGGCTAAATTTTCGCAAAAGCGTAATCCGTATTATTCTGCTTAAAAAATCGTGCTTGAATCCTATATAGAATCAAAGCTTTATAGGGAATTTTTTCATGATCCGAGTCAATGCTAGATTGATTGTTGCAAGCTCTTAGCTTATTCAAATCAACGATAAATAACCGTTTTTATTCTTGCTAGTCTAACGCTGGAATTGCCGAAGGAGAAGGTTGTGAGTGCCGTGCGTTGGCTCAGCAAAGATTTATGGATTATTGCAGCAGGATTTGTCGCTGCCATGCATGTAGGCAAGTTGCCACCCGCGGTTCCTGTTCTGCAAGCCGAGTTAGGCATCAGCTTGGTGCAAGCCGGTTTTTTATTGTCCCTGGTGCAAGTTGCAGGCATGTGCATGGCACTTTTGCTGGGCAGCTATATCGCTAAAATTGGCTTAAAACGCTGTGTACTATTGGGCCTGAGTTTACTCGCAATTGCCAGTTTTAGCGGTGGTTTTGTAAAAGAATTCCCTGCATTGCTGGCACTACGCGTGGTTGAAGGTTTCGGATTTTTACTGATTACCTTGAGTGGTCCCGCTTTTATCCGCCAACTGGTTCCGGTCGAGCAGTTGCAAGCCAAGATGGGCCTATGGAGTGCCTATATGGGAGGCGGAATGGGAATAGGCTTGCTGTGTACGCCATTCCTGATCAATAGTATGGGCTGGCAAGGGGTCTGGATGGGTTTCGGGATATTATCACTCGCTTTGGCTGGCGTGATTTACACGGTTATTCCCGCCGTGCAAACCCATACCCAATCGGTTGCAATACTTGATTTAATTAAGCTGACTTTAAAACATCCTCCAGCCTGGATTCTGGCGACTATTTTTGGTGTATATGCCGGACAATGGTTGAGTCTGGTCGGTTTTTTGCCCAGCATTTATCAGCAATATCAAATTTCTTTAGCAGTTGCCGGGGTCTTAACGGCAATCGTGGCGATTGCCAATGCTGTTGGTACCTTTGGGTGTGGCCTACTGTTACAGCGTGGTTTTCGGCCTCAAACTTTAGTCCAAACCGGTTTTGCCACCTTAATGGTCTGTGCGCTGAGTTTTTATCTGTTACGCGAATTCTTGCCCTTTATTCTGCAATTTATATTGGTTTTGAGCTTTTCATTGTTTGGCGGTTTGGTCGCAGCGGTCGTATTTTCTCAAGTGTTAAATTTTTCCGCAAAGCCGATCGCCATTACCACCACAATCGGGTTGGTGTTGCAATTTTCCGCCACCTCACAATTCCTGTTGCCGCCTTTGATTGCCTCAATTGTAATGGCCACAGGTGGATGGTTTTGGGTGGGAATTTTAATGGCCACACTGTCACTCATCGGTATGCTTTTAACCAGAATTCTATTTCGAAAAGCTGCATAAGCCATGAAGATCAAGTGTGATCAGTAACAGGGATCAGGTTTAAAAATAAAAACTTAAGAATGCCCAATAAACAGGGTCAATATCCCTGCTGCAATTAAAGGACCGACGGGAACGCCGCGCAATACTGCCACGCCTGCAACTGTACCAATCAGCAATCCTGCAACCACATCCGGCTGGTTGCTCATCAGTTTGACGCCGCGTCCACCCAGCCATGCGACCAGTACGCCAACAGCGATGGCAAGCAATGATTTGAAGCTTAAAAAAGATTTTAAAATGGCATCACCGGGAATTTTGCCACTGGCAATAGGCGTAAGTACCCCAATGGTTAAAATAATGATGCCAATATTTAAACCGTGTTGTTGCAGATAAGGAAAATATTCACTCAGCGGGGTAATGCGAAAAACGATCAGTACACCCGCAGCAATCGTTACGGCACTATTGTGGCTAAAAATACCGCAGGCCAATAACACCAGTAGAACAATCAGGTTTAAATCGAGATGGGACATGATTTTAAGGGAGAAAGTGATAAATCATGAGTATTGTATAAGGTTTTGATAAAAGATTTGCCTGAAAAAGCGGGAACAATAAAAAAAGCCGTCATTTCAGTATAGAATGCGCATTCCGTGAGAGTAAAAGGTTGGGTCTATGTTGTTGGAAAAGATGTTGCAATCGCAGGGCTTTGGTTCGCGTAAACATTGCCAGCAGCTCATTAAAAACGGAGCGATTGCCATTCAAGGGGAAGTCATCAGCAATCCCAAACATAAGCTGGATTTAAAGGATTTAACTTTTACGGTTTATGGTGAAAGCTTTGATTATCGGGAAAAGGTGTATATTGCTCTAAACAAGCCGCAAGGTTATGAGTGTTCCCATCAGGCCACCCATCATTTTAGCGTATTTGACTTGTTTGACGATGTCTTGATGAATCGCGGTTTGCAATGTGTGGGGCGATTAGATCAGGACACCAGTGGACTGTTGTTGCTTACCGATGATGGGCAATTTCTGCAAGCTCTAACCCACCCGAAAAAACATGTGGCCAAAGTTTACCGTATGCAAACTGCCGATCCTGTAACGGCAGGGCAAATTCAGCAGCTAGAGCAGGGCGTGGAATTGCGAAATGAAGCGGGTATTTTTGCCGCGACAGATATCATTCTACTGGCTGAAAACGAATTGCAATTCACGATTCATCAGGGCGTTTATCATCAGGTGAAGCGAATGTTGGCGGCAGTAGGCAATAAGGTGGAGCGATTGCATCGTCAGCAAATCGGCGCCTTGACATGCACAGATTTGGAAGAAGGGCATTGGACCTATCTAAACCCGGAACAGGTGGAACTGGCCAAGACACGAATGACGGTTTAATGGTTATTTCAGGAAACAATGATAGATTTGAAATTCATCATCCTTAACAAAGCCCATTTGTTGATAAAGTTGATGGGATTGATAGTTGTTTTTTTGAGTTTGCAGGCTAATACGCTGAGCATTTTCATGACGAGCAAATAAAATTGCAGTATCGATGAGCTGTTTGGCTGAACCCTGACGACGAAAAGTCGGGGTGACGTAAACATCATCCAGAATATAATAATTTGCACAAGCCACCGATGAAAAGCCGAGATATAACAAAATAAAACCGGTAAAAACATCATCTTTGACATGAATGAAAATAACGCTTTCCTGATTTTCAAATCGCTGCTTTAAAAATTGATAAGATACATCCAGATTAGAAGAAGCACCATAAAATTGACGGTATTCATCAAAAAGAACAGAAAGCGGGTGTAAATCTTCTAAAGAGGCGCGTCGTACGATCATGCGATACTCCATGCTTTTTTATAGTCTTTGCATGAAGCATACCTAAGTTTTTATGAGAATTTTTCTAAATTTTGTTTGTAAATGCGACACTGTTAAGTTTTGTCACTTTCACCCAAAATCGCATTTAGTTCTTCAAATAAGTCTAAATGTTCATCATCCAGATCAAAGTCCTGATCATGAGAAACAGCTTGTTCTGCAGGAGCGTTTAAAGTGTTTTGTTGTTGTTTTAATTTTCGGATTTTTTGCAGTTGATCAAGGTTAATATTTTGATTTTCAATAGAAAATGGAATGGATTTTGTTAAAACAACCTGCTTGAAAAACAGTCGGACAGCTTGTGCTGGCGTAATACCCAATTGTTTAAACACTGCAAAAGCATGCTTTTTTTCTTGGGAATCAAGTCGTATTTGATAAACTTCGGTTTTTCTCATGATTTTTTAAATACGTCTAATTACTTAACTTTTCAGCATTTATTTTAATCAAATTGAATGTAATTTCAATATTCATACACTCGATTTACCAAAATATTTTGTAATGACAAGCATATTACAATGTCAATTCGAAATGCGATGAAAAAGCCATGTCCTGCCTGCTCAGGGGGTCAATAAATGCAAGATGCTTGGCTAACAGTTGCAGCGGTGCAGAAAAATCATCTTCCCTTTTATGTTGTACTGTTGGATAAAAGGGGTCGTTTTTAATGGCAATACCCAAGCTGTGCAAGTGCACGCGAAGCTGGTGCTGCTTGCCGGTGGTCGGTTTCAGCTCATATTTTCCCCATGCTGCATCATGTTCGATCAGATCAATCTCTGTTTCACTATTTATTTTGCCTTCAACCACTTGCATGGTATAGAAGGGTTCACCTTTTTCCATACGGTAACGTGTATAGCAGGGAAATGTTAAATCGGCATGAAACGGTGCAATGGCATGATAGGTTTTTTTCACCTCACGTTTGGCGAACATCTCCTGATAGATTGCACGGCTAGCAACCTGTTTAGAGAATAAAACTACACCGGCAGTTTCTCGGTCCAGACGATGAATCGGGGTTAGAAATTCATTGCCGGTCTGTTTTTTTAAGCGAACTAAAAGCGTTTCCTGGACATATTGTCCGGTCGGACTGATGGTTAAAAAATGCGGTTTGTCGATGACCAGTAAATGTTCATTTTCAAATAAAACTTTATGTTCAAAAGGAACAGGTATTTCATGGGCTAAAAAGCGGTAGTAGAACACATGACTATTTTCATTATAAGGTGCATCAACCGTTAGAATATTGCCTGCGGCATCATAAATTAAACCATCGGCAAAACGTTGTTGCCATTCAGCAGGCGTGATATGCGCAAATTGCTGACAAAGATATTGATATACACTGTCTGGTGCAGGAGAGGTTTTAGGCAAAAAAACTTTACTTGCGCTAACACCCTCAATCATGGGTGGAAGAAATTCAGTACTGGTCATGTGATTTGTGGTAGATCAATCTGCTCTGCATAATATCCTGCTATTTACAATGAAATGCAGGAAAAGTTCCATATTTGGAAGTGTGAACATGGGCAATAAAGCGGTGCGATGCTATCATAATTGTTCTTTTGAATTTTGTCGTGAGTAATATGCAGTATTCATTTAATTTGGCGTTAAACAATGAAGACGATACCCAAAATTTAGCACAGGTTTTGGCGCAGCATTTTACAACAGGTGTAATTTATTTAATTGGTGATTTAGGTGCGGGAAAAACCACACTGACACGCTATTTTTTGCAAAGTTTAGGCCATCAAGGTGCAGTAAAAAGCCCGACTTATACCTTGGTTGAACCGTATAATATTCATGGAAAAGATATCTTCCATTTTGATTTATACCGTTTAAATGACCCTTATGAACTGGAACTGATGGGCATTCGCGACTATTTGGAAACGCCGAATGCGCTATTTTTATTTGAATGGCCATCCAAAGGTGGCGATGAAATTCCACAGCCTGACCTGATCATCAATATTGAAAAGTCTAAAGATGAGCTGACGCGTACTGCAAGTTTAAGTTTCTCCTCTGCAGCATTAAACCAAGCATTAGAGAGCCATTTTAACAATGCGTGATAATTTAAGCGAACGCCGTATTCATACCCTTAATCCTGCACTGGCGAACCAGATTGCAGCAGGTGAGGTGATTGAACGTCCTGCATCGGTGGTCAAAGAATTATTAGAAAATTCAATTGATGCGGGTGCGACGGAGCTTATTATTCGGGTTGAGCAAGGCGGTAGTACCCTCATTGAAATCATGGACAATGGTCATGGGGTTCATCCTGACGATTTGGCTCTGGCCGTCATGCGGCATGCCACCAGTAAAATCCAGACGGCAGATGATTTGCATGCAATTGTCAGTTTGGGTTTTCGTGGTGAAGCCTTGGCATCGATTGCTGCGGTGTCACGCCTGACCCTGACCAGCAGTCAAAATGATGAAGGCATCGGTTATCAGGTAGAAGTCAATGGTACGGCTTTTGATCATCAGGAAATTCAGGCGGTTGCAACAAAAAAAGGTACCCATATCCGGGTACAGGATTTATTCTTTAATGTGCCCGCACGTCGCAAATTCTTAAAAAAACAGGCGACTGAATTTGGTCATATTGAAGAAATTGTGCGCCGTCTGGCATTGACCCATTTCGATATCCGTTTTGTGTTGGAGCATAACAACAATATCCGCCTGAATTTGCCGGTAGCAGATAGCGGTGAGCTGCGTTTTCAGCGTGTGCAGCAGCTCTTGGGCCGACAATTTACCGAAAATGCGTACTGGATTGATGCCGACAGTATCAATATGCGTTTGTCCGGCTGGTTGGGACATCCCTCAGATGCGCGTGCGCAAGCCGATTTGCAGTATGTGTATGTGAATGGCCGGATTGTCAAAGACAAGACCATCTCGCATGCCTTGCGTATGGCTTATGATGGCATTCTGCACGGTCATCAGCATCCTGCCTATTTGCTGTTTTTGGAAGTCGATCCTGAAAATATCGATGTCAATGTGCATCCAACCAAGCATGAAATCCGTTTTTTAAATCAGCGTGAAGTACATGAGTTTGTACGTCATTTTGCTAAAGAAAAGTTGTCTCAATTTCAAACGGCCACAGCTGAACTGGCTTCGGCCATGAAAAGGGATGAAGCAGATCAGCTTGCTGCTGTGCAGCCGCAACCGCGTTATCAGGAACAGTTTCAACTGCATAAGGCGGTAGATGCCTATACGCCACAACCGGAAGCGCAAATTTCTACCGATGTGCTGAGTGATTTTAATGCCAGCAGTCCGCAAACGGTGCATTATGCCTCATCTCATGTCGCAAATAGCTATTCAGGTTCACAACAGCTGAATAATGCCTTAAAAAGCTATCTGGCACCGTTACGTGAAGAAACGGATATTCCATCCTCTCCAATCAATAGCCTAAGTGATAGTCATCATATTGAAAAGCCGCAATCGACCTACGTGGATGAACATCCGTTGGGTATCGCCATTGCACAGTTACATGGCATTTATATTCTGGCGCAAAACAGCGAAGGCCTGATTATTGTCGATATGCATGCAGCGCATGAACGCATTGTGTTGCAGCAAATGAAAGCCGCATGGGATAAGCCTGAATTCTGGACATCACAACAACTGCTGATTCCTAAAGTGATCAGCATCAGTCGTATGCAGGCGATGCGGGTGGATGAGTTAAAAAGCCAGTTGGCACGACTGGGTCTGGAAATTGACCAATATGGCGATGAACAGGTGATTGTGCGTGGTGTTCCCGCTATTTTGCACAAGGCTGATTTCGCAGCTTTAGTCCCTGAATTGCTGAATGATCTCGATCCCAATGATGAAGCACAGGGATTGTTGCAAAAGCGTGACCAAATTCTAGCAGGCATGGCCTGTCATGGAGCAGTACGTGCGCATCGTATTTTAAGTCTTTCGGAAATGAATGCTTTACTGCGCCAGATGGAACAAACTGAATTTGCCAGTCAGTGTAACCATGGACGTCCAACCTGGCGTGCATTTCCACTTTCACAATTAGATAAACTTTTTGCTCGAGGAGAGTAGTTGTACATGTCGAATCAATTGCCGGTCATCAATTTAATGGGACCAACTGCAAGTGGTAAAACCGCTTTGGCATGTGAACTTTATGAGCAGGGTCATTTCGAGCTGATCTCCGTCGATTCTGCGCTGGTTTATCAGGACATGAACATTGGTACCGCGAAGCCGACGAAGGAGGAGCAGGCGCGTTATCCGCATCATCTCATCGATATTATTACCCCTTTGGAAGTCTATTCGGCAGCCCAGTTTGTCGAAGATGCCTGCGAGTTAATTGATGATATCCATGCACGCGGTAAAACCCCGATTTTAGTTGGGGGTACCATGCTGTATTTCAAGGCTTTATTGGAAGGATTGTCGAGTAATTTGCCGAGTGCGGATTACGCCGTACGGGCTGAAATTGAGTCCAAGGCGGAGCGTGAAGGCTGGGAGTCGGTCTATCAGGAATTATGTAAGGTCGATGCTTTGGCGGGTCAGAAATTTAAGGTCAGTGATAAGCAACGCATTATTCGTGCCCTGGAAGTATTTAGACTGACCGGACAGCCAATTACAAAACTACAAGCTGAACAACCCAAAAATATACCATATCGCTACACATTTCATAATCATGCTTTATTGCCTGATCGTGTAGAATTACACAAGCGTATCGAACAACGTTTAAAAACTATGTGGGATATTGGATTTTTGCATGAAGTTGAAGGTTTGATTGAAAAATACGATTTAAATGATAATTTACCATCCATGCGCTCAGTTGGTTATCGACAAGCTCTAGAATTTATACAAAAAAGTGATCTAAGTGTCGAAAAACGACGGGAAATGGAGGATAAGTCTTTATTTGCAACACGACAACTGGCAAAACGTCAATATACTTGGTTAAGATCTTTGCAAGAATCGCATAATTTTAAAACATATTTGACGGTCCAGCAGGCTCAAGAAGACTTGCGAAAGTGTTACGGATAAAGCAAAATTTAGTAACTATCTTTTTTATAATTTTTATTGAGAAATAAAGATAGTTTTTTGCGCTGATTTTTAATTTTTTGGAGTTATAACATGTCTAAAGGTCAAACTTTACAAGATCCGTTCTTAAATTCTCTCCGTAAGGAACGTATTCCTGTTTCTATCTTCCTTGTAAATGGTATTAAGTTACAAGGTCATATTGAATCATTTGACCAATATGTTGTTTTGTTAAAAAATACTGTAAGCCAAATGGTTTACAAACATGCGATTTCTACAGTTGTTCCTGCACGTAATCCACGTCCTGCCGGTGCTCCTGCTGGTGCTCAAGGTGCTGGCGGTTTTGGTGGCGGTCAGCCTCAAGGTGGCTTCGGTGGTCAAGGTGGCTTCGGTGGTCAAGGCGGTTTTGGTAGCCAAGGTGGCTTCGGTGGTCAAGGTGGTTTTGGTAGCCAAGGTGGCTTCGGTGGTCAAGGTGGCTTCGGTGGTCAATCAAACCCGGGTTTTGAAAGCGAAACAAAATTTGAAGATTCTCAAGACGACGAAAATAATCGTTAATTGTGAATGCTTAAAAGCCTCTCTTTATGAGAGGCTTTTTTATTTGAGCACAAGCGAATAGATATAATGTATTTTCTTGTCGACAGTAAAAAACCAGTTGTTTAGGCAACTGGTTTTTTAACTCAAATCATCTAAGGATTATTTATTTTTTTTACGGTCCAGATTTGGATCTTTGATTTCTACAAAGGCATTGCTGCGAATTTCACGTAACCAGCTATCCAGTTCAGCATCAAATTGACGTTCACCCAGAATTTGACGTGCCATACGTTGCTGATATTCGCGCGTCATATCTTGTTGGCGTGTATCAGTCACTTGCAGAATGTGCCAGCCAAATTGAGTCTGGAGCGGTTGGCTGGTCTGACCGACAGGGGTGTTTTTCATTTGTGCTTCAAATTCAGGCACCATGACACCCGGGTTCACCCAGCCTAAGCTGCCGCCATCGCGTGCAGAACCGGGATCATTGGAAAAAGTAGAGGCCAATACGGCAAAATCTTCACCCGCTTTTAAACGGTTGTAAATGCTGTCGATTTGTTGTTTGGCATTTTCAGGGCTTACCACTTCAGAAGGCTGAATCAGAATGTGACGTACCTGATATTGCGATACGATCGCTTTTTGCTCGCCGCCTTTGCGTTCAATCAATTTTAAAACATGAATGCCGTCACGTACCGGAATCAGGTCGGTCGTTTGACCTTCCTGCAGCGTGCTTACGCGGGCAGCCAGTTCAGCCGGGATGTCAGACAGGTTTCTAAAACCCATATCTGCACCTTCGACCTTAACGGTCTTGGTGGTGAACTTTTGGTCAATTGCTTTAACATCATTGCTGTTATTCAGTTCGGCTTTGACAAGTTTTGCCGTTTTTTCTAATGCTGCCTGGTCATTACCCGATACACGGATATGAATCACATGTGCCTGGCTGCCTAAAGCTGCTTGACCTTGTGGCGTTTTCAAAAAGTTTTCTACATCCTGATCACTAATTTTGATTCGGGACATCACAATTTGCTGACGCAGGCGATTAATTGCCAAATCTTCTGCAATGCGATTGCGCAAGGATTCATAAGTCCCAGGAGCAATACTGTCAAGCTTTTGCTGGAATGCTTCTAAAGTCTTGGTGCCAGATTGGCCTGCAACCTTAAGTACAGCTTCATTCAGTTCTTTTTCATTCGGTTTGATATTGTAGCGTTTAACCTGTTCAAGTTGCGCTTGACGAATAATGAGCTGGTCCAGTGCCTGCTGCTGTAAATACTGTTCTGGTGGCAGCTGTTTTTTTTGCGTTTGTAGCTGATGTTTGAGTTCGGCGATGCCTTGTTCTAAATCACTTTTTAAAATGACACTGTTATCTACCAGGGCAACCACTTCATCTGAGGGTTGCGCAAATGTAGTCATTGATGAAGATAAGGCTAAAGCAAGCGCAGTCGCTTTAAAAAAATGTTTTAACTGTATTGTCTTCATTAACGTTGTGTCCAAGATTGATTAATATTATTGAAACCTAGAATCCTGCTTTCGAGTAAAGAGGAAAGCTTGTTATTGAAACCGCCTAAACCTTTGAGGCTAATTTCCGCCATAATGGCACGTTTTGGTGAAACACCTTCATCATTCACGTTGTCCAGGTCATTATAGTAAGAACGGCCATACACCGAAATGCCCCAGCAACATGACTCATAATTTACGCCGAGTAAATACTCGCGAGCGACATTGTTGTCCAGATCATATTGGGCATGACCTAAAATACGCCAGTTATTGGCTACAGGTTGAATGAATGATGCAACAACCTGGTCATACTGGTCTTGGCGGTTTGGAATATCTTTGCGGTAGAAATAACCCAGGTTATAAAGGTTACCCTGATTGCCGGTGTAATACAGCTGCAAATCACGCTGGGCATTATCACCATTTGACATCCATGCAGAATTTGCACCCAAGGTGAAATTTTGCGACAGTTGGCTGGATACGCTTAAAATTGGACCGGTACGGCGCTCAGTATCAAACTGATCAGTTTCATTTTCTAGCGTTACCCGACGATCTTCAAAAAAGAAGCTTTGACCGACGCTGGTTTTTAGGCGTTCCAAACCGACTTCATCAAATAGACTATAACTTAGTCCTAAAGACAGGAAATTATTATCTTCTAAACGGTCATGTCCATAAAAACGACGAGAGTTAAAGAGCTGATCGTAATTGATGGATGCAGGCGCCGAGTCAAAGTTTGGATGCCCATCCTGATTTTTATAGGGCGCATATGCGTAGAAGGCGCGAGGAGTCAGGGTTTGTAGATACTTGCCTTCTTTTTCAAAGATTAAACCGGTATCTAAAGTGAACTCAGGGATGGTAACCGATTGGTTTTCACTTGAAGAGCTGGTCTGGCTTTGTTGGTTAATAATTTGTTGCGTGTCTTTATCATAGAACGTATTTACATTGCGCAGCGATACTTCAGGAATGACAAACGACCAAGGATTGCGATAGTTGTAACGTACCGAAAAATCATTGTAAATTCGCGTGCCGCTCGGTTCGTAAGAGTTATTGTTGGTTAAACTGGAAGCATTGATATCTTTTTTGAAATAAGCCGTATCATGGTCAAATTCAAATTGTAAACCTTGCGGGTCACCGCCTGTATAGTTGAGTAAAAATTGCGGCAAACGTGCATAAGGACGATCTTGATCGGAAACCGACTTATCTACAGTCTGGAAATCTTCTACTTTTAACTGGGCTCGAAAGCCAGGGATGCCATTGCCGTAGTTCAGTTCCCAGGCACGGCGCAAGTTTAAAGTGGTTTTAGAATTTGGATTATTGTTTAAATCGGCAAAATAGTCTTTATCTGAAACATAGTTATATTCAACATTGGTAGAAAACTGATTGTTGATTTGCCAGTTGTGTAAAAATTGTAAAGCTTTACGGTCTTGGTCGTTATATTCGCTGTCTGAAGCCAAGTAGCCGCCCCAAATCATACCGGAGCCGTAATTTTCCGTTAAATAGCGGAATTCGCCTTCAAGCATTGCACCGCGATTACCGATGTAGCGTGGTGTAACGGTTGCATCGTAATTCGGTGCCAGGTTTAAATAAACAGGAACTGCAAGCTCTACGCCACCATCGTTAGAAAAACCGAAATTTGGATTTAAAATACCTGTGGTACGACGGTCATCAATCGGGAAGTTGAAATAAGGTACCGCGAGCACCGGAACTTCTTTGACATACAGTTTGGTTCCACGTGTTTCACCGCGTCCTGTTTCCTTGTTCAAGGTGATTTTATCCGCCTGAATTTTCCAGCCTGGTTTTTCATCGGGTGGGCAGGTGGTATAGGTGGCATTATTCATCACCACCACATTTTCTGATGTGCGGGCAATTTTTTCTGCCATGCCATGCGCATGCTGCTCTTCAGAAATGTAGTAGCTGTTATTTAAATCGCCTTGCTGGGTCTTTAAGTTGTAATTGATCTGGTCACTTTGTGCCAATAAGCCGGCTTGTGCCATTTGCACACGGCCTTGTGCATTGGCATAAGTTTGGGTCTGGTCAATGGTAATTTTATCGGCGCGAATCTGGCGGCCTTGCTGGTCAATTAATACATTGCCTTCGAGAACGGAGTCGCCATTCGGGTCATAATGGCCATAATCTGCAGTTACTGTAGATGTGGCATTGTCTGGATCTGCGGCTTTGGTATCCGGACTGATCGGCGTAATCCAGGCGCCTTTACAGTAAGCGGAGCTTAAATACTGTCCTTGACGCTGCTGGGCTTCCGGGGAGGATTTGTCTACATAATATTGTTCAAAAAATTGTTGTCCAGGATACGACTCCTGAATACTGTCTTTCATTTTTTGGTTGTCGACAGTCGAAGCTGGAATTGTGGATTCAGCATAGCTTGAGATCGAGCTGCCACATAAAAGGGTTAAAATAGCAGTCGCTAAAGGATTAAATTTAAACTGATGCTTCATTTGTTTCATTAACCAAGTATGCTTAATCGCAATTAATTATTCTCGCATCATAGAGAAAAAGTTGATAAGTGGCTACACTTAGCACTTTAAAAACTCAGCCTGTATTAGAATTTATCGCAAATGAATACACAACGTGAACAATTGATACAAACATGGATTACATCTGTACTTGGTTCAGATCAATTTGAGACTCATTTTTTGGCAGGCGATGCAAGCTTCCGTCGTTATGCACGAATCAAATTGAATAATAAAACATTTATGCTCATGGATGCACCACCAGAAAAAGAAGATTGTGGGCCTTTTGTGACGATCGATGAATTTTTTGATAACAATGGTGTGCGTGTACCGCATATTGTTGCCAAAGACCTGGAATTGGGCTTCTTGCTGCTGGAAGATTTTGGTGATGTCCTGCTTTCGACCTTGCTCAATGAGCAAACGGTAGACCATTATTATGAGCAAAGTTTTAAACAGCTGATTCAATTACAGGCGATTGATGGAACACATCATTTTCCAGATTACTCATACGAAAAACTGATTGCAGAAATGCAACTGTTGACGGACTGGATGTTGCCTTCACTGCACATTCAACCGACAGAAGAGGAGAGTGCTTTAATTAAACGCACTTTTGCCATTTTAGCCAACGCTGCCTTGGCGCAGCCGCAAGTGATTGTGCATCGCGACTTTCACAGCCGCAACCTGATGAAAATTGAAGGCGAAACCAATCTGGGTGTGATTGACTTTCAGGATGCCGTCATTGGCGCAGATACCTACGACCTGATTTCAATTACCCGCGATGCTTATGTACAGTGGAATGCGGACCGTGTTTATACATGGTTTAAAACTTTCTATGACCTGTTACCTGAATCGGCAAAGCAGGACCGTGATTTCGAACAGTTTAAAAAAGATGCTGACATGATGGCTATTCAACGCCATATTAAAATTTTGGGCATTTTTGTGCGCTTATTTGAACGCGATGGCAAATCGGGTTATCTCAAGGATTTACCGCGTGTCATGTGGTATTTACTCGAAGAAAGCAAGCCTTATGCAGAACTGCAACCTTTTATGCAGTTTATTCAAGCGAAGGTAATGCCGAAATTTGAAGCCAAATATGGTTGCTATGAGGTTGCTGCATAAATGAAAGCCATGATTCTTGCTGCGGGATTGGGTAACCGCATGCGTCCACTGACTTTGCATACGCCAAAACCCTTGCTGGAAGTGGGTGGAAAGCCCCTGATTGTTTGGCATATTGAAAAACTGCAAAACATTGGCATAAAGGATATTGTGATTAATACGGCATGGCTGGGTGAAAAGCTTGCCCAGACATTGGGAGATGGCTCTCAATTTGGCGTCAATATCTTGTGGTCACATGAAGGCGAAGGCCTGGAAACAGCGGGTGGCATTATTAATGCCTTACCGCTTTTGGGCCAAGAACCTTTTATTCTGGTGAATGGTGATGTCTGGAGCACCATGGATTTTTCAACTTTACTGGATGTGAAGCTGGAAAATGATCTCGCCCATCTGGTTCTGGTTGAGAATCCGGCTCAACATCCAAATGGTGACTTTACCCTGGCCAATGGTCGAGCATATACTTTTGACCAAAACCAGCCAGGTGAAGCACTGACTTACAGTGGCGTTGCGGTGATTCATCCCGGAATGTTTGCAGGCCTGGAAAATGGCAAGCGACCACTGGCACCTTTATTAAAGCAAGCCATGCTGGAGCAACAAATTTCTGCATCCAAAATGCAGGGCGTTTGGGTCGATGTTGGCACTCCTGAGCGATTAAATGTACTGGATCAACAAATTAAGCAAGGCTTGTACGATTAAGTGCATATTCACTAAGCACAAGCTACTGTGACTTGTTGTATAAATCGGTATACTTCCATTAACTTTTCGAGACGTTATTTGTATATGCATCAGTTTTTCAAAGAACTTAAGCAGGGTAGCCAAGCTTTGGGTTTGGAGCTTAGCGATGAGGCTTTAAATTTATTACTCAAATACCAGGATGCTTTGGTACTGTGGAATAAAGCATATAACTTGACCGCGATTCGTGATCCCAAAGAGATGCTGGTGAAGCATCTGCTGGATAGCTTGAGTATTTTGAAAGATTTGCCTCAGGGCCGTTTGCTGGATATCGGAACGGGTGGCGGTATGCCAGGCATGATCATTGCATTATGCCAGCCTGAACGCCAGTGTGTATTGCTCGATTCGAACGGTAAAAAAATCCGTTTCCTGAAACAGTTTATTGCCGATTTAAAACTAAAAAATGTGGTAGCTGTACAGACGCGTGTCGAAAATGAAGAAAGCATTCATGAGCTGGGTCAGTTCGATGTCATTACCAGTCGGGCATTTGCCTCTTTAACCGATTTTGTTGCCGCTTCTAAACCTTTTATGCATGTGCACAGTATTATTGCATCAATGAAAGGATTAATTCCTGAGGATGAAGTAGAGGCTTTAAAAAATGAATTCAGTTGTGAGATTATTGAGCTTAAAGTTCCGCGTTTAGATGAACAACGTCATTTGCTTTTATTGAAACATATTTAATTTTTTCGAAGGATTGGGGTCACCATGGCACAAATTATTGCGATTGCGAACCAAAAAGGTGGCGTAGGTAAAACCACAACCGCAGTAAATTTGGCAGCATCGTTAGCTGTTTTAAAAAAGCGCGTTTTACTTGTGGATATGGATTCGCAAGGCAACGCCACGATGGGGTCTGGAATCCAGAAAAATGATCTTTTGTATTCGGTCACTGACGTTTTATTGGGTGAAGTCCCGATTGAAACGGCAATTACCAAAGCGGAAGTCGGTTATAAAGTTCTCGGAGCTAACCGCGATTTGGCGGGTGTTGAACTTGCCATTGCCGAACAGGATGGCCGCGAATATATTTTGCGTGACGCATTACAAGAAATTGAATCTTCTTTTGATTATATTATTGTTGACTGTGCGCCCAGCCTGAGTCTGATTACGGTGAATGCCTTGGCTGCCGTGCAGGGTGTCATGATTCCGATGCAGTGTGAATACTATGCCCTGGAAGGTCTGGCCGATTTAACCCAAACCATTGACCGCATTCAGCAGGCTTTGAATCCTGACCTTGAAATCGTGGGTGTGCTGCGCACCATGTATGATGCACGTAATGCATTAACCCGTGATGTGTCGGAAGAACTGGAACAGTATTTTGGCAAAAAGCTCTATGATACGGTGATTCCGCGTAATGTACGTTTGGCTGAAGCACCGGCACATGGCTTGCCGATTATCTATTTTGAAAAAAGCTCCAAGGGTGCAGTTGCTTACCTGAATCTGGCAGCTGAGATGTTAAAGAAAAGTAAAGTAAAAAAAGGAAGTAACGCATGACCACAAAAAAACGCGGACTAGCTAAGGGTCGTGGTCTGGATGCCTTGCTTGGCTCAATCCAGAAAGAAAAATTACAAATGGAAGCTCAAGCGTTAGATCATGGTCAGCTGAAACAGATTGATGTCCATTTATTAAAACGCGGTGAATATCAGCCGCGTCGTTTTATTCATGAGCAAGATCTTCAGGAGCTTGCAGCATCGATTGAAAAGCATGGGGTCATGCAGCCAATTGTGATTCGTCCAATTGATGATGAAAAGCATCCCTATGAAATTATTGCCGGTGAGCGTCGCTGGCGTGCTGCACAACTGGCGGGCTTAACTGAAGTTCCTGCAATTGTTCGTGACTTGAATGATCAGGTTGCCATTGCTCTGGCATTGATTGAAAACATTCAGCGTCAGGATTTAAACCCGATTGATCAGGCGATGGCACTCCAGCGTTTCCATGAAGAATTCGGTTTGAGCCATCAGGAAATTGCCGATACCGTTGGTAAGGCGCGTACCACAGTCAGCAACCTGTTACGTTTACTCACATTGGCTGAATCGGTAAAAGACTTCATGCAGCAAGGTTTGCTGGACATGGGGCATGCACGTGCCATTCTGACCTTGAAAGCCAAAGACCAGCTTAAAGTTGCAGAACATGTGATTGAAAAAAGTTTATCTGTACGTCAAACCGAACAACTGGTACGCGACTTTAATACGCCAAAACAAGAAAAACCAAAAGCTGAAATTGCACCCGATATTCAGCAACTGACGCAGCGTTTGGCAGAGCGTTTCAGTGCAGATGTGAAGATTGATCATAATAAACAAGGCAAGGGAAAACTTGTTATTCAATACCATTCGCTTGATGAATTGGACGGTATTTTAAATATCTGCTTTGCAGAATAATTTTTAAAATTTTTATTGGGGAAAACATATGTGGGAATTAGTTAAGGCGGGTGGGTGGCTTATGCTTCCCCTTGTTTTATGTTCAATTTTTACCGTTGCAATCACGATTGAACGCTTTATTCGCTTAAAAAAATCAATGATTTTGCCTAAGGTATTGTTGCTAAACTCTGCGCAAAATACTGATGCGGTCATGCAGCAGTTACAGCAGGATCAAGCCTTGCAAGCGAGTACTTTAGGTCGAATTTTTATGGCGGGTTACCAAAGTAAAAATCAAAATCAGCAATTTGCCCGTGCACAGATGGAAACGACTGCATCGCAAGAAATTGGTTATCTGGAAAAAAACATCAACTTCTTGGGAACGTTGAGTGCGGTAGCACCACTTTTAGGTTTGTTGGGTACGGTTCTGGGCATTATTGAATCCTTCCTGGTGATTGATTTAGGCACCAATAGCAATCCCACTTTAATGATTCCGGGTATTTCAAAAGCGTTGATCACGACGGCAGCCGGGATGTTTATTGCCATTCCGGCACTGTTTGCCTATCGCTATTTTCAGCGTTTGGTACAAGAATATATTGCAGAACTTGAACAGCAATCGACCTTATTTCATGCAGCACTTTTCTATCAAAATTCTACAGATGAAGAACAAGATATTAGAAAAGCAGGTTAAGGTGGTGAAACATGAAATTCAAACGTACACAAGTTGAAGATATTCACATTAACCTGACACCCATGATTGACTGTTTGCTGTTTATCCTGGTTTTTCTACTGCTATCCACCACATTCAACCAGTTTAGCCGCATGAATTTAACCTTGCCGGATGCGCAAGGGGTGCCTCCCAAGCAGTATGATCATAAAATTGAAGTGGTGGTAGATGCTTCTGGACACTATTCTATTAATGGACAATCGATTGCCAGTAAGGAAGTGGTCGACTTAAGTACCGCAATTAAACAGATTTCCAATGATCGGCGTGATTTAATGTTTGTTATTGCTGCGGATGCCAAGGCAACGCATCAGGATGTCATTCGTGTGATGGATGTAGCAGGACAGTTAGGTTTTGTGAACGTCAATATTAGTACCAAAGTTCCGTCTAGGGGTTATGAGTGAAGCAAGATTTTAAGGTCTATCTGCGTCTTTTAGGATATCTGAAACCTTTTTGGGGTGTGGCAATACTGGTTTTTATCGGTTTTGCAATTAGTGCAGCGACTGAGGTTTCCATTGCGAAATTACTGGAAAAAATCATCACCGCCATCCAGCACAGAGACCAGAACTTTACTTCTATATTTCCTTTTCTGGTTATTTTATTGATGTTTTTTCGCGGTTTAGGTTCCTTTATTGGAGGCTATTATACCGCAGTCATCTCACGTAATCTGGTGTTTAATATCCGACAGGAAGTTTTTGGAAAATTACTTAAACTTCCATCGCAATATTATCTGGATAATACCAGCGGACATATTACCGCTAAAATCATGTATAACGTGGAGCAATTAACGGCTGCTTCATCTGAATCTCTAAAAACCCTTGTCCAGCAAGGTCTGATTACAATTGGTTTGTTAGGCTATCTGTTATATAGCAATTGGCGCCTTACCCTGATTATTCTGATTTTTGCTCCACTGATGGGGTTGCTGGTTCGCAAAGCATCAAAACGTATGCGTAAATTATCCCTGCAAGTTCAGGACACCATGGGGGATGTTAACCATGTGGTGCAGGAAACGGTGAATGGGAATTTAATTGTTAAGGGTTTTGGCGGGCAGGAATATGAACAAACGCGTTTTCGTGAAAACTCGCTGGAAAACTTAAGACGCGGTTTGAAAATGGTGGTGGTGCAGCAACTGAATAGCCCGGTTGTGCAGTTCATTATGTCCATTGCCATGGCAATTATTATCTGGATTGCCTTACGGCCAGAAATTTTACGCGATACCAGCGCAGGTGAATTTGTTGCCTACATTACAGCAGCCGGTATGTTAAGCAAACCGATCAAGGCATTGACGGATATCAATGAAAAGCTGCAACGTGGTATGGCTGCTGCACATTCCGTTTTTGAATTGCTGGATTTGCCGGAAGAGCAAAATGCAGGCGCTTTAACGCCAGTGCTTAAAGGTAATATTCGGTTTGAAAATGCCAACCTGATTTATGCAGATGGGCATCACGCGATTCAGGATTTCAACCTGAATGTCAAGGCGGGCGAAACCATTGCATTGGTCGGTCGTTCAGGTGCGGGAAAAAGTTCTCTGGTCAATTTGCTGGTACGTTTTCAGGAATTGAGTTCTGGCCATATTTATCTGGACCAGCAGAATATTCAAGATATAGACATGCATAGCTTGCGTACACAAATTGCCATGGTGAACCAGCAGGTGGTATTGTTTAACCGCACTGTACGTGAAAATATTGCCTACGGCCAGCTTGAAAATGCGACCGATGCAGACATCATTGCGGCCGCAAAAGCTGCCTATGCCCATGACTTTATCATGAGCTTGCCACAAGGGTATGACACGCAACTAGGTGCGCAAGGCTTGAACCTTTCGGGTGGACAGCGCCAGCGTATTGCCATTGCACGTGCCATTTTGAAAAATGCACCGATCCTGATTCTGGATGAAGCCACCAGTGCACTGGATAATGAATCAGAGTATTTTATCCAGAAGGCATTTGATGCAGCCATGCAAGACCGGACAACGATCGTGATTGCCCATCGTTTATCCACCATTGAAAATGCGGATCGCATTGTGGTGATGGATCACGGTAAAATTGTCGAGCAGGGTACGCATGCAGAATTGATTGCCCAACATGGAGCTTACTATCAATTGCATCAGCGTAATTTCGAGGAACACTGATTTATGTCATTCGCACAATTTATTCAAGATGCTTGGAATAGACAGGCCAAGTGGTTGATTGTGCTTAGACCTTTGTCATGGATTTATCGTGGTGGGTTTTTACTCAACAAAAAGCTTTACCAATGTGGCGTTAAAGCCAGCTATCAATCTCCCGTTCCGGTGATGGTGATTGGCAATATTACCGTTGGTGGTAGCGGTAAAACGCCGCTGCTGATTCAGTTGGTCAATTATCTACAAAGCCAAAATGTCCGTGTCGGTGTCATCAGTCGCGGTTACGGTGGAAAAGGACCATTTCCCGCCTATGTGGATTTGGAATCGCTCCCCGAGATTGTGGGAGATGAACCCTGCCTGATTGTGCAGTCAACTGGTGTACCCATGGTGGTAGGTTCAAACCGTCAGCGTAGTATTGAATATTTGTTGTCTAAACATGAGCTGGATTTAATTATCAGTGATGACGGTTTGCAGCACTGGGCTTTGGCACGCCAGATTGAGTGGATTGTGTTGGATCAGAATCGTGGTTTGGGTAATCAAAAGTTATTGCCTGAAGGATATTTACGCGAACCGCCAAGCCGCTTAACAACAGCAACGGTCATTGAGCATGCCAGTCAGCCCAATTCCGAACTGAATATGCATTTAGAAGTTGCTGCGCCTTATTTGCTGAATGATGCGGAAGATGAAAGATCTTTTAATCCGGCGGATAATTTTTATGCTGTCGTGGGTATCGGTTTTCCGCAACGTTTTTACAGCACCCTGGATTCCATGGGGATTCACCAGTTTCAGTGCCATGAATTTCCTGACCACTATGATTATGAAATTACGGATCTGCAGTTTGAAGATAACAATCCCATTATTACCACGGAAAAAGACGCAGTAAAACTGCTGCCCCTATTAAAGCAAAATCCAAATTTTAAACGGGAAATCTGGGTGGTTCCTGTTGAAGCAGTGCTTTCACCACAATGCTACGATGTCTTGCATCAACAGTTACAGCAACTTGGCATTCTAATCTCTTAAGGTTCATTGTTTATGAAACATATTGTTATTCCAGCACGTTTTGCAAGTTCTCGTTTGCCGGGCAAGCCGCTATTGGAAATTCATGGTCGTGCCATGATTCTACGTGTGGTCGACCAGGCAAAAAAAGTGGCTGGTTTTGATGATTTATGTGTTGCAACCGACGATGAGCGTATTGCAGAAGTTTGTCGTGCAGAAGGTGTGGATGTTGTCATCACCAGTGCAGATCATCCCTCTGGCACCGATCGTTTAAGTGAAGTTGCCCGCATTAAAGGCTGGGACAGCGAAGACATTATTGTCAATGTACAAGGTGATGAACCTCTGCTTCCGGCTCAATTGGTGCAGCAGGTGGCGCAATTACTGGAATCGCAACCTGAATCTTCCATGTCGACCCTTTGTGAGCCGATTCATAGTCTGGAAGAGTTTCAGCGCGACAGCATTGTGAAAGTGGTGATGTCCAAATATAACCAGGCTTTGTATTTTAGCCGCGCCACGATTCCTTATGACCGTGATGGTGCCAAACAAGAAATTCAGCAATTACATCAGCAGGCATACCGTCATTTGGGGCTATATGCTTACCGCGTGAATTTGCTGCAAGAATATGTGTCTTGGGATATGGGTGTGCTGGAGAAACTGGAAAGTCTGGAACAATTACGTGTACTGGAAAATGGTCACCGTATTGCGATTGCGGTTGCTGAAGCCAACTTGCCACCGGGTGTAGATACCCAGGCAGATCTGGACCGTTTGAATCAGATGGATGTTTCCTGCTTCGAATAAGGTGAATACCTCCATGCAAGATAATGTTGTGGCACAAGTTTACCCATGGCAGCAAACGGTTTGGGAGACCTTGACCGGACGCTTTCCCCAGCTGGGGCATGGCCTGCTTTTTTATGGTAAAAAAGGCAGCGGCAAGGAAGCTTTTGCCCAATATTTTTTGGCTTGGGTGCTATGTGCCAATCGTCATGAAAACAATGCCCCTTGTGGTGAATGCGGCAGCTGTTTGTGGTTAAAGTCTGATACCCATCCCAACTATGTCCATATCAGCACGGATGAAGACAATAAAAAGCAGAATGCCAAAATCAAGATTGAAAAAATCCGTGATTTATTGCCCTTTGTGCAGCAAACCGTCGATGGCTGGCGCGTGATCGTGATTGAACCGGCAGAAGCCTTAAATATCGCCTCTGCCAATGCTTTGCTGAAAACCCTGGAAGAGCCGGGTGAGCGGGTGGTAATCATCCTGCTGGCCGATCATTACTTAAAACTTCCTGCGACCATTCGTAGCCGTTTGCAGCATTTTGCGCTGGACCGTATTTCTGTGACTCAAGCGGATGCATATTTAACCGAATATTTACCGGATTTAGGTCAAAGCCAAAAACAACTGTTGATGAATTTATCCAATCAGATGCCATTGCAAGCCATGCAATTGGCGGAAACGGAGTGGTTAAATAAGCGGCAGGAATTTTTAACGGACTGGCAAAAACTGGTCACGCAAAAAAATATGCCGATGGCGATTGCGACCAAATGGAATAAGGCGCTGAGTTTTAGTGAATTTTCACAAATGTTTGAATACTTGTTGTCCGATTTAATTTGTGTCAAGCTCAGTCAGCAGGTTAAAAATTCCGATCTGGATTTGAGTGCATTATCCGAACACTATACCTTGGAATTTTTATTTACGGTTTATTCGGATTTGCAGCAAGCCAAACAATATATTGAGCAGAATGTACAAAGCAATTTAGTGCTTGATCAATTGTGTATAAAACTAATGAACATTTAAATATTTTTAAGGGGAATAACAATGCAACCACGTATGGGCGGTATTATTCATGCCAATATTCCAGATGTAGATACCTTGTATGCCAGTTATATGCCTTATGTTGTTGGTGGGGGATTGTTTATTCCGACCAAACAGCCGGTTAAGCTCGGTGAAGAAGTTTTTGTGCTGGCAACTTTACCTGAACAATCACAGAAAATTCCTTTAACAGGCAAGGTCATCTGGGTCTCTCAGAAACAAAATGGCATCAAATTACAAGGTTTTGGTATGCAATTGACCGGAGAAAAAGGCGTTTATTACAAATCAGAAGCTGAAAAGTTGCTTGCAGGTCTTAAGTCTGAAGGTCGAACTAGTTACACTATGTAGCTGTTTAAACGATTTAGGATATCGCCGTGTTTGTAGATACTCACTGCCATTTAACCATGCTGGATCTGACGCCTTATGATGGCAATCTGGATCTGGCATTAGCTCAGGCGCGTGAAGCGGGGGTATCCAAATTCATGACGATCTCGGTTGATCTGGACGATCATATCGAGCTGGCTAAAATTGCCTCACGCCATGCTGATGTAGGTTACAGTGTGGGTGTGCATCCTTGTGAAGATCCTGCGGTCATGGCACGCGCCACGACAGATTATCTGATTGAACTGGCACAGCCTGAAAAAGTCTGGGCGATTGGTGAAACTGGCCTGGACTATTTCCATAGCACCGACTTTATTGCCGAACAGAAACAATGTTTTGCCCGTCATATCCATGCCTCTCAGGCGGTGAAAAAACCGGTGGTGGTGCATACCCGCGCTGCCAAACACGATACTGTGGATATCATCCGGGCTGAAAAATCCACGCATGGTATTTTGCACTGTTTTACTGAAGACTGGGAAACCGCTAAGGCTGTACTGGATTGTGGTTACTATGTATCATTTTCCGGAATCGTTTCTTTTAAAAATGCACAAGATTTACGCGATGTGGCCAAGCAGGTTCCGCTGGATCGGGTGCTGATTGAAACTGACAGCCCTTATCTGGCACCGATGCCATATAGAGGAAAATCTAATGAACCAAAATACGTGCCTTATGTAGCCAAAGCCTTAAGTGATGTATATGATAAGTCCGTTGAGGAAATTGCTTTCATTACAATGCAGAACTTTGAAAACCTCCTTAATTTAAAGTAAATAAATTAAATTGATATAAGCGCAGAAGAGAATTACAGAGTGAAGATGGATCGTCAGGCTCAGTTTCGAGCAAGAGAAGCGTTAATTTTTCAGGTTGCAGAGCAGCTGCTGTTAGAAAATGGCGAATCAGGGATGACACTGGATGCGTTGGCAGCAGAACTCGATTTGGCGAAGGGAACTCTCTATAAACATTTCCAGAGTAAGGATGAGCTTTACATGCTACTCATTATTCGTAATGAGAACATGTTGCTCGAGATGATTAAGGATACCGAAAAAGCCTTTCCGGAGCATCTGGCCTTCTTTATGCTGCATCATTTACATCATCCTGAGCGCACAGTACTGTTCCATCAAATTGAAGAACGTCTTTCTACCACCGGTATAGGGATCAATCTTTTATTTAGCGAACTGTATCAGGTCAGAAAACAGCGGTTGCGCATTATTATCCGTATGACTGAAAGCTATCTGGAAAGTATTCAAAGTGGCATGTCTACACGCGATTATCTGGCATCTATTTGGGCCCTAACGCATGGCGCTGCAGCTATTCTGAATTCCAGTTTTTACCAGCGCTATTTAGGTTCACGTGACACATTACGCGTAGCTTATATTGATCAGGCCTTGGCAATGCCCAAGCAGGTCAGTTCTGCGGAACAGTTTACTTAAAGGTATGCCATGAAACCAATCCGATCATTTTCAATTCGTGGTTTTACTTTGATCGAGTTGATGGTGGTTATCGTGATTATGGCAATCATGGCATCTTTAATTCTGACCAATATTAACGGAGTAGACCAGCGTAAAGCGATGCAGGCACGGGAAGTGTTTATGATGGATTTACACAGGATTAACCGTGAAGCCAATGATCAGGCACGGATTTTTGCCCTGGATGTACACAGTGCCACAGATGTATCGCCGTTTCATTATGGGGTAATGGAATATTTAATCCCATCCTTGCAAAATAAACAAAATGCTACTTTGACTGAAAATAAAAAATGGCAGAAGTATTCAGAATTTCCCGAGCGAACTTTGCCTGAGCATGTTTCATTCAGTATTACTGCCCTCGATCATCGCCATGAAAATGCCAATAATGACGATTTGCTGAATTCCAATGCACCTAAATTGGTATGGCTGGGCAATGGCGAGGCCAAACCGGTACGGATTCAGTTTTATTTCGAGCAGCGTCCGATTGGTGAAGAAATCGAGATTGATCATCTGGGTAAAATTAATGCAAGCTAGATACTCAAAGCATCACTGCACCTCAGATACAGCTTTCGGACTTTCTTGCGCGACAATGCCGCTCAGGTCGAGTATTATTCGAATTAATCGTGTGCACTCCGAGTATAGCTCTTCGTCTTGCGCAGCGGTGAAACAGCGTTTCACTGATCGCTGCTCAGGATTTACGCTATTGGAAGTCATGGTGGCTTTAGCTATTTTTGCGACGGCAGCTATCGCATTCACCAAAGTGGCCATGCAATATACTCAGGCAACCTCGAATGCAATTTTAAGAACCAAAGCGCAATTTGTAGCCTTGAACGAAGTGGCAATGATGGAAATTAATCAGGAGTGGCTGCAGGGAACCCAATCCAAGCAGGTCACCCAGCAGGGTGCAACCTGGCAAATTGATAAATCTGCACAATCCACCATTAGCCCGAATGTACAGCGTGTTGAAGTGCAAATCAGTTCCTTTAATGCAGATACAGGCAAAGTAGAGTCTGGAATTACCCATCTGGTTTTTTTTAACTATAAGGCTAAGGTTTAATGCGGTTAGAAAATAAAAAAAATCAGGCTCTAGACCCACAGCATAGCTATTCTTCTTGCGCTCAGTCAAAGCATAATTCTCGCTCCTCAAGCACAGCTTTCGGACTTGCGGCACGTTCGAGTGTTACTCGAATTATCCGTGCCCACTCCGAACACAGTTCTTGCTCTTGCGCTCGGACGAAACGTTGTTTCGTTAATCCTCGCTCAGGATTTACCTTGGTTGAATTATTGGTCGCGATTGCCATATTTACGGTACTTTCTGCATTGGGCTGGAAAGTATTTGATTACTTAATCAAAGTGAAAGATCGTAATACTCAACATGAAGTGAATTTAGGACAACTACAAGAAGCGTATCAGCAAATTCTGCGTGATACCGTTCAGGCTGTACCACTCAATGCGAATATCAATGGGGATATTCAGCCTGCTTTGGTGCTACAAAATGGCCGATTTAATTTTAGCAAAACCGGTGTGACTGATCCTTTACAGCAGGGTATTTCGCCGGATGAGCGCGTGGAATATCAATATCGTGCCGATGAAAAGAAACTGTACCGGCTGAAATATCGCAATTTAAACAGTACAGGTCGGGATCAGCCTGAGTCCAGTGTGCTGTTAAATGATGTCGACCAGTTTGAAATTGTGGTATTAAATCCGAATGAGCTTAATGCGTGGCCAGAGGGTCAGGCGGATTTAAACGATGTCACACAAAAACAGGTCTTGCCGAAGGGCGTTAAAATTAAACTTACCGTCAAAGATGTGGCCTATGAGTGGATTTTCAGTTTATTAAACACCGATTATTTAAAACAGCAGAATAGTACTTTGAATAACAATGCAAATAGCAATACAAATAAATCTACATCTTAAGGTGTGACTCAATTGAACATAAAGCCGCAACAGGGTGTTGCTTTAATTACGATTTTGGTCATGGTGGCATTGGCTACCATCCTGGCTGCGACCATTGCCAAAAGACAGGCCAATACAGCTGAAAACACGGCATATTTGATGCGTCAAAACCAGTCACTATTATATGCCAAAAGTGCTGAAGCCTTTTTTTCAGAGCTTTTGGCCGATGATGCTGAAAATGCCGGTAATATTGATTATTTGCAAGAAAACTGGGCCAAACCGATGCCGGCTTTTCCGGTAGAGGATGGTTTTGTTGCGGGGGTTCTAGAAGATCAATCGGGAAAATTTAACTTAAACAGCCTGGTAAATGCGGATGGTACGCCCAATCCTCAGGCAAAAGCCTGGTTTGAGAAACTGTTGCTGCGTGTGGGATTGCCGGAAAAGTTAAGTGAGGCGGTCATTGACTGGCAAGATGCCGATAACGAAACCATAGACTCGATGGGTGCAGAAGCCAGTTATTATCAGGGATTGCCACAGGGCTATTTACCGGCAAACAGCAAATTTCATCGTGTAGAAGAACTGAAACTGGTACGTGGCTTTGAAGGAAAAAAATATCTGAAAATTGCCGATTATGTGAGTGCTGCTCCAAATGCTGATAACAAGGTGAATATCAATACTGCTCCGGCAATGCTGCTGGCCAGTCTCGATCCCAAACTGGATATCAACGCGGTGCAACAGCTGTTGCAACAACGCCAAGCCAATTTAGAGTATTTTTCCAGTGTGAATGAGCTTTGGGAGATTGAACCGTTTAGACAGCTTGGTGCAGAGGTGAGAAGTGAGGCAGGCAATCTGTTAGATGTAAAATCTGCGTATTTTAAAGCCAGAATTGAAGTGCAGCTCGGTGAACGTAAACGCCAGTTCAGTAGTGATCTGGTGCGAAAGGATAAGGCGGTGTATGTGGCATCTCGCAGCATGGCACCATTCTAATCAGATTCCGAGAAACGATGAAAAATGAGAAACACCTCTATTTGACTTAATGTATTTCTCCAATGCTCTTGAACAATAAAATTAATGTTCAGAATTTCACTTTTGCTTTATAACTTTCACTTTTGCTTTATAATCAAATTTAATTCACAGATTTTTGATTGCATCAGGGCACATGTTAATTCGTAAGTTATTTAAGTTTGAAAATGCTCATATTGTGCGAAATTGCACGTCGGACCGCTGTAAGCGTTCAATTCATGGTCATAGCTATAAAGTTGAATTGTTGCTCAAAGCGTCCAGGCTCGATCATGGTCAAATGGTATATGACTTCGGATTATTAAAAGGTGTGATCAAGGATATTTTTGACAGTTTTGATCATGCAATCTGCTTCTGGCAGCATGATGATGCTGAATATATTGAGGCGTGCAAAAAATTTAGTGCACGCTGGGTATCTTTACCCGTATCACCCTCTGCAGAACAGTTCTCACGTATTTTTTTCTATCTGGCACAGCAAGTGCTGGCTTCGACCATTACCCAAAATGGGGAAGGCGACGTGGAGGTTTATTCGGTGATTGTGCATGAAACCGATACCGGTTATGCACAAAGCTTTATCGAAGATATTGAAAATACGCAAATGGGTGTGCTTAGTCTTGACCAGATTGTGTTTTCTGAACAGGTTCAAGTGGAATGGGCAGATCCTAAAATGTATGAAAAATTACAACAAGGCATGAAATTCCAAAATCCAACCGTAGATCTTCAAGTACACATTTGAAGACAATAAGAAAGTTTGGTCTGGTCGAAAAAATTAGGAAGCAGGTATGTCTTTAACGGAACAACAGCAAGCTAAACTCGATAAAATCCAGTTGGATGCAAGTTGGAAAAATGCATTAAGCGATTTTTTGCTGAGTGCGAAAATGGATGATTTAAAACAGTTTTTGCTGACTGAAAAACATGCAGATAAAATTATATATCCTCCTAATTCCCTTATTTTTAATGCCTTAAATACAACACCTTTCAACCGTGTTAAAGTCGTTATTCTGGGGCAGGATCCATATCATGGGCCTAATCAGGCACATGGATTAAGTTTTTCTGTGCAAAGAGGGGTTGCATTACCGCCATCTTTACGTAATATTTTTCATGAATTAAACACCGACTTGGGGATTCCTGTTCCCAAGCATGGCGATTTAACCCGTTGGGCTGAACAAGGTGTGTTATTGCTCAATGCGGTATTGACTGTTGAGGCTGGACAGCCGACATCACATCAAAAACGTGGATGGGAGGACTTTACCGATCATGTGATTGATGCTTTAAATGAGCAGTGTGAGCATATTGTATTTATCCTTTGGGGAGCCTATGCACAACGTAAAGGACAACGTATCGATCAAAATAAACACCTGGTATTAAAAGCTGCACATCCTTCTCCTCTGTCAGCAAATCGTGGTGGTTTTTTTGGTTGTAAAGTATTTTCAAAAGCAAATAATTATCTGAAACAAAATGGCATTGAGCCGATCAATTGGCAGCTGGACGCATGACACAATCTCCTGAATTAAAAAATTATCATCCTGATCTCATTGTAGAAGAAGCCATCAATGGCTGGCGCATTGTTCGCCTGAACCGGCCAAAATCTCTACATGCCCTGGATGAATCTATCGTTACCGCACTTTTGGAAGTGTTCCAAGATTTTCACCATGATGATGCGGTAAAAGCGATCTGGCTGGATTCAACCACCCCGAAGGCTTTCTGTGCGGGGGGTGATGTGCGTAAACTTCGTCAGCTGGTGATTAATGATGAAGTTGCAACGGCAAATAAATTCTTTGAACAGGAATATGCATTGGATTTATTGCTGCATAACTATGCCAAGCCGGTACTGGTGTGGGGTGAAGGTTATGTGATGGGTGGAGGTCTGGGCCTGTTTATGGCTGCACCATTCCGTCTGGTGACGCCTTATTCACGTTTGGCGATGCCTGAAATCAATATCGGCCTGTATCCGGATGTTGGTGCGACACGTTTCCTGGCAGACCGGGGAGCGATTGGCCTGTTTACCGGTTTGACCGGTTCGATTATGACCTCTGCCGGTGCCTATGGAATTGGCTGGGCAACCCATATTTGCGATGCACAGCGTGACAATGTGCTAGATAAAGTGCTGAATATTGATTGGGGACATTATCCTGCTGGGGATTTTCGTGCCATTGATGACACTTTAAACAGTATGCACCGTCCGGTGGGTCCGGGTCCCTTACAAAATTCACTCGATGTCATTCATAGTGTTTGCCGTGGGGTGAACTTTGAACATGACTATGAATCTATTATTGGCCTTAGTGATGCACGCAGTGACTGGCTCCGTCAAGCCAGTGAAAACCTGCAAAAAGGTTCGCCTACTACAGCAGCATTAACCTGGCTACTCTGGCAGTGGGGCAAGCGCGTTCATTCCTGGAATGAAGTTTTTGAACTTGAAACGCAGATATCCAACTGGAAGATTCGCCATCCTGATTTCGTTGAGGGTGTGCGGGCGCGTCTGGTCGATAAAGACCTCTCTCCGGAATGGGTAAAAGGCAGTGATTTCTCTTTAAAAACCATCTTGTCAGATTGTCCGCCAGTGACCAATATTCAAAGCTGGAATGAGCTGTTGAAGCATTACGGGATCATCAGTTAACCCTATGACTGATGTTACACAACTGACTGATGAATACTGGATGCAGTTTGCTTATGAGCAGGCTGCAATTGCCGCTTCAAAACAGGAGATTCCTGTGGGCGCGGTGATCGTCAGTCAAAACCGGATTATTGGTGCAGGACATAATGCACCCATTTCTTTAAATGATCCGACCGCCCATGCTGAAGTTCAGGCTTTGCGCCAGGCCTGTACAAATCTGAATAACTATCGATTACCTGAAGATGCGGTGCTTTATGTGACGTTGGAGCCTTGTACCATGTGTGTTGGGGCTTTGATTCATGCACGGGTTTCCAAGGTCGTGTTCGGCGCAACTGAACCGAAAGCAGGTTCCTTAATGAGCGTGCGTCGATTATTTGAAACAGGGTATTACAATCATGTTTTCGAATATGAAGCAGGTTGTATGCAGGAACAATGTTCCCAGCAGCTCAGCAATTTTTTCAAGAAGCGCCGTGAGCAAAAGCGATTGCAGAAATTACAAGAAAAATCTCTAAATGATCAAAATCATTAATTCAAATCATGTAAACTATAATGACAATGAGTATTGTCAATAAAAATCAGGATAAGTCATGAATTCTATTCAAGTAAAAAAAGAATTTAACGCACCCGTCGATCAGGTTTTTGATCTGTTATCCAAGCATGCGACCTACAATGTGGCCTTTGCACCGATTCAGGTTGAACGGGTTAAAGATTCCAGTGATCCTGAGCATCCGGATGGGGTGGGCTCGATACGCCGTATGGGTTTTGGTCCCATCAAGCCTTTACGGGAACAGATTACCCTGCTGGAACCGAACCAGCGTATCGAATACCAGATTGTGAAGAATCCTTTGGTGAAACACCATTTGGGCATTATCGAGTTCGAAGCCAAAGCTGCCGACAAAACATTGGTCACCTATACCATTGAATTGCAGGCACGTGCTCCTTTTATCAGTAAATTAATCCTTGCACAGCTTAAATCTGCGATTAAACTAGGTTTTTCAAAATTAGCTAAAACTGTATAGCGTAAAGTGGAAAATTAATGACAGTTCAAATTATTACCATAGATGGGCCGAGTGGTTCTGGAAAAGGCACACTTGCGGCTAAACTGGCAGCACATTATCAATTTCATTTGCTTGATTCAGGTGCTCTATATCGTCTGCTCGGGCTGTCATTACATCAACAGGATTTACTTGATTGCCTTGATTCCAAACTGGAGCAGTGCGTTAAAATCGCAACAAATTTAGACATAAAATTTGTGATGACTGAATCGGGTACCCGAGTCGAACTCGAGGGTGAAGATGTGACTCAAACCATCCGTACAGAACGGGTAGGAGAGTTTGCTTCAAAAGTTGCGGTAGTTCCAGAACTTAGAGCAGCGCTATTGGAGCGTCAGCGTGCATTTGCGCAAGCCCCGGGGCTGGTTGCCGATGGCAGGGATATGGCAACCTCCATTTTTCCGGAAGCTCAAGCCAAGATTTACCTGACGGCATCGGCTGAATCCCGAGCGGAGCGACGAGTAAAGCAGTTGCAGGCTATGGGGCTAGATGTTAAAATAAACGACATTTTAGCTAATATACAAGCTCGAGACAAACGTGATATGGAGCGCACCGTCGCACCACTCAAGCCAGCAGCAGATGCTTATATTATCGATAGTTCTACATTGGGCATTGATGAAGTATTCGAGTTGATGACCACCTTTGTTGACCAGCAATTAGCCAATTAAAGAATTTTCAGCTAAAGCATAGCTTGATCAGTTTATTACGGACTATGTGGAAGCTTAATTAAACCGGCCTTGTCTGATCCAAGACCGCTGACTTTATCAGGTATATCATGACCGAATCTTTTGCAGCCCTCTTTGAAGAAAGCGAATTAAACCTCAACGTTGAAAAGGGTGCAGTCATCCAAGGCGTTGTAGTAAACATCGACTCTGACTGGGTAACAGTTGACACTGGCCTTAAATCAGAAGGTATCGTTGACCGCGCTGAATTCTTAAACGACCAACGTGAACTTGAAGTTCAAGTTGGCGATACTGTTGACGTTGTTGTTGAAGCTCTTGACAACGGTATGGGTCAAACAGTTTTATCACGTGAAAAAGCGAAACGTGCTGAAACTTGGACTAAACTTGAAAAAATCTTTGAAGACGGCGAAATCGTTACTGGTGTTATCTCTGGTAAAGTTAAAGGCGGTTTCACTGTTGACATCGGTCCAGTTCGTGCGTTCTTGCCAGGTTCATTGGTAGACACTCGTCCTATCCGTGACACAACTCACCTTGAAGGCAAAGAGTTAGAATTCAAAGTAATCAAACTTGATGCTAAACGTAACAACGTTGTTGTATCTCGTCGTGCTGTTATGGAAGCTGAATCTTCAGCTGACCGTGAAGCTCTTCTTGCTCAGCTTGAAGAAGGTCAAACAGTTACAGGTACAATCAAGAACCTTACTGATTACGGCGCGTTCGTTGACCTTGGTGGTATCGACGGTCTTCTTCACATCACTGACATGGCTTGGAAACGCATCAAGCACCCTTCAGAAGTTGTTGAAGTTGGACAAGAAGTTACTGTTAAAGTACTTAAATTCGACCGCGAACGTAACCGCGTATCTTTAGGCCTTAAACAATTAGGCGAAGATCCATGGTTAGCGATCATGAACCGTTACCCTAAAGGTTCTATCGTTAAAGCACGCGTAACTAACCTGACTGACTACGGTTGCTTCGCTGAAATCGCTGAAGGCGTTGAAGGTTTAGTACACGTTTCAGAAATGGACCACACTAACAAAAACATCCACCCATCTAAAGTTGTTCAGATTGGTGACGAAGTTGATGTTATGGTTCTTGAAGTGGACGAAGAACGTCGTCGTATTTCTTTGGGTATCAAACAAACTCGTGCTAACCCATGGGAAGAGTTTGCTAAAGACCACGACAAGGGCGAAAAAGTTTCAGGTACAATCAAGTCAATCACTGATTTCGGTATCTTCATCGGTTTACCAGGCGGTATCGACGGTCTAGTTCACTTGTCTGACATCTCTTGGAACGAACAAGGCGAAGAAGCGATCCGTCGTTACAAGAAAGGTGACACTGTTGAAGCGGTTATCCTGTCTGTAGATGCTGAAGGCAACCGTATCAGCCTTGGTATCAAACAAATGAACAGCGATCCGTTCAACGATTTCTTGGCTGCTAACGAACGCGGTGCGCTTGTTAAAGGTACTGTAACTGCAGTTGACGCTCGTGGCGCGACTGTTAAGTTGGCTGACGAAGTTGAAGCGACTCTTAAAGCATCTGAAATCAACCGCGACCGCGTTGAAGATGCAACTAAGTTCCTTGAAGTTGGTCAAGAAGTTGAAGCTAAAATCATCAATGTAGACCGCAAATCTCGCTCTATCAACTTGTCTATCAAAGCGAAAGACGAAGCTGAAGAGAAAGAAGCGGTTGCTAACTTGAAAACAGCTGCAGCTGGTCAAGACAATGGTCCTAAGACTATTGGTGATTTGATCAAAGCTCAAATGGGCAACTAAGTAGAGCTGTAAATGTATTGTTAATGTAAATTAACTAATACTTTTTACACAAATACTGTAAACGGTAGCGTAGTATTAACTTATTACGCTACCGTTTTGTATTTAAACAGGTTATTATCGTTTCATCTACAAAGTAGCTTGATAATTAAAGAGGTCGCAGATGACTACGGAAGCACTGAATAAGTCTGACTTAATAGAGCGAATTTCACTAAAAAATCCACACTTAGCAGAGCCTTTGGTTGAAGAAGCTGTTAAGATTATGATTGATCAAATGATAGCTGCATTATCGTCTGATAATCGTATTGAAATTCGTGGTTTTGGCAGTTTCGCTTTGCATCACCGTGATCCACGTGTGGGGCGTAATCCTAAAACAGGTCGATCTGTTGAAGTAGCTGCAAAAGCGGTTCCGCATTTTAAACCTGGTAAAGCATTGCGTGATGCAGTAAACGAATCTGCACAGTAATAAAAAATTTATGGGGTGTTTATGCGTTACGTTTTAGTCGCATTACTCATTGTACTTTTTGGCTATTCATTAGCACTTGTACTACAAAACGGTACTGAACTTTCGGTAGACCTGCTGTTTACGCAGGTACCTGCAATGCGTTTAGGTTTATTGCTGTTATTAACCTTGGCATTAGGTTTGGTATTGGGTTTGTTGTTAGGGGTTCAAATTTTCCGGGTATTTCAAAATCACTGGGAAATTAAGCGTCTACGTAAGGACATTGAGCATCTTCGAAAAGAACAAATACAGGCTGCACAGTTGGCGGCAGCTGAGGCAGCAGCCCATAGCAGACATGAAAAAACAGTTTTAGACATTCATCCGAATGATCGTTCGTCTAATCCCTTGTAATTCTGTATGTTGGCGATAATTTTTAGGTTTTAGCCAGCCAGCTTGAAACCGAAAGATTGAATCAATTTTAAAACACCCTAAGGTAAATGCTTCAGGGTGTTTTTTTATCTATATACGTTAATCTCATCATGAAAATTCAAAGCAATAATTTCGATTAACTAATTTTTTATCACTTTGTTAAAGCTTGGAATACCTTTTATAATAGGCTTTCTTTTTTGTCTGAGCGAAGGTAAGTCTCTTGAGTATCATTGTTGCACTGGATGCTAAAAGCCAATATGACGCATTAACGATTGCAGAGCAGTTAGACCCTGCATTATGTCGGGTGAAAGTTGGTAAAGAGTTATTTACGCATGAAGGCCCAAGTGTGGTGAAAGCATTGCATGACAAGGGTTTTGAAGTTTTCTTGGACTTGAAGTTTCATGATATTCCCAATACTACAGCTCAGGCGGTATGTGCTGCAGCAGACTTAGGTGTTTGGATGGTGAATGTGCATGCATCTGGTGGTCGCAAGATGATGGAAACCTGTGTAGAGCGCTTGAAAGCGGGTAATTATAATACCCAGTTGATTGCAGTGACTGTGCTGACTTCAATGGGGCGTGAAGATTTAAAAGATATTGGTTTAGATGTTGAGCCATTTGAGCAAGTAAAACGTCTTGCAAAACTCACTCAGGAAAGTGGCCTGGATGGCGTGGTCTGTTCTGCTCAGGAAGCCAAAATGCTGCGTGAAACTTTGGGACAGCAATTTGCTTTAGTGACCCCGGGAATTCGTCCAGAAGGTTCTGCGGCTGATGACCAAAAACGTATCGTAACGCCGAAACAGGCTATGCTGGATGGTTCTACGCATTTAGTGATTGGTCGTCCAATTACCAAGTCGGAAAATCCGCGTCAAATGCTGAAAGATATTTTGGCAACTTTGTAAATTTTACACCCTCTCTAACTCTCTCCCAATGGGAGAGAGAACGTCCCACTATTATAAAAATGGACAAGCCTTCTCCTCTTGCGAAAGGACTTAGATGAGTAATGCCAGTCAGTTAAGAAATTGACTGGCTTTTTCTTTTTAAATTCATGACTGTATTTGATATGCGGAAAAGTCATCCGCAACTGTTTGAGGTGGGGCTACATAAAAATGATTGTTTCTGCGATAAATTTGCGAGTTGATAGTGGCTGATGAGTTTTGCGGTGAGGAGCATTGCTCCGCAAGATGCCTTTGGTCTTACGAAGCAATGCTTCTCAGGGCGAAACCAAAGTAACAAATGAGCTGCAAGGATTTGATTTAAAACGGTAAGACTCCGCCATGAATTACTAAAAAATTAAAGAGTTTATTTCTCAACTCCTTAACTGATTAGCATTACTTAGATGAGGGATAAATATGAAAAATTAAATCGCCGCCAATATACTCACCACTACAGGTGCCAAGACTGACAAAATAAAGCCGCTGACCATGGCGTGTGGAATAAAATCATTGCCACAGGCCTGTTTGACCATGGGCAAGGTGACATCCATTGCTGTCGCACCTGCAGAAGAAATTGCAGAACGTGGATAACGCCAACCAATCATATACATCAACACAATCGCCAGAATTTCTCGGAACAGGTCATTCATCAGTGCAATACTGCCAAGATGGGTATTTTTGAGTTCAGTGACCACAATGCCGGTCATGGAATAAAAGCCATAACCTTGGGACAGCATGATGAGATCTTTTAAGCTGATGTCCTGAATCAGTGTCGCTGTAACGAAAGCACCCAGTAGTGAACCGACTATACAGCCGAGCGGTACCAGTAAAATTTTCCAGCTCAACCAGGAGTGGTCTAAGGGGGAATAGGCGAGATCCAGGCCAATCAAGAACATGAATACCAGCAATAAATTCCAGGTACTGATCTGTAAGGTGTAGCCCATGCTGGTTACAGATTCAGACAGTGCATAACCGAAGCCCAGGGCAATAAAAGCATAGCTGATATTGATGAGGGATTTGCTGACCAGGTTTATGGATACTTTGCCGTGACTGGGTTGATACCCCAAGAGCTTGAATAACACATAACAGCAGAGGAATGCACCGATGCTGGTAAGTAGGGCCAAAACAGCAGCATAATTCAGAATTTGCCAAGGCTGAGCAATCGTATGCAATGTTTGCGTAAACTCCATGGCAATCGCAATCAACAGAATATAAGTAAAATAGGGCAGCGTCCTAAAGGCAAGATGTTCTAGCCACGAAGGTAAACGTTTTGCCAAAACAAATCCGAGTGCTAAACAAATGAGTAACTGGAAAATCAACCAAAAGGATTGCATAAAGAATTAAGCAGCGAATAAATACCTGCCTATTATGAGCCTTAATGATTTAGGCTGCACGACTTCCAGCTGTTTTATTTAGCAGTCGAAAATCAGCAGGATTAAGCCTTTTGGTCTGTAGCCAGTATTTCCAGGTATAGGTTGGCCACAGGGCGAAGTTTTTTCCACCATCTTGTTGATACCAGCTCACACAACCCGATTGCCAGACTGTGCCATCCAGCCATTTTTGTACACGCTGGTTGAACTGGTCCTGTGCCTGATCTTTGACCACAATGGCATGACTCTGAGTGTTTTTGACCAGTTCAATCATTTGCAGAATATAATTGACCTGAGCTTCAATCATAAAAATAACCGAATTGTGTGCCAAAACAGTATTAGGCCCTAATAACTGAAATAAATTAGGGAAGCCTTTGGTGCAAATACCATAAAAACTTTCCGCACCGGCTTGCCATGCATTTCGTAAATCTTGTCCGTGCTCACCAGTACACTTAAATGATTTTAAATAAATCCGTGGATCGGTAATAAAGCCGGTTCCATAAATTAAACAATCAATTTTGTACTCTTTACCATCTTTGGTAATGATGCTGTTTGTGGTTAATTCCTGAATAGCTTCGGTCACCAGTTCGACATTGCTGCGGTTAAATGTAGGATAGTACTTGTTAGATACTAAAATACGTTTACAGCCCATAATGTAATCAGGAGTCAGTTTTTGAGCCAGATTTTTATCTTTGACCTGAAATCTGATAAAAGCTTCCGCTAGCTTTTGTGTATATTTCATTACTGCCGGTTGAACTATGGGAACCACACGAGATTCGTTTGACCAATATAGGCGTGCCCGATGCAGCTTTCTGAACCAGTCTAGTTTTTTGAATAATTTCTTTTCAATATTGAAATAGCGGCGTTCATCTCTGGGAATGACCCAAGCCGCAGTACGCTGCAACACATAAAGTTGCTTAACTTGAGCTGCAATTTCTGGAATGTATTGAATTGCACTGCCACCTGTGCCAATGGAAGCAACATTTTTGCCTGTCAAGTCGTATTGATGATCCCATTGTGAGGAATGAAAAACTTTACCCTGAAACTTTTCAATGCCCTTGACATGTGGGATATGTGGCACATGTAAAGGGCCGGATGCAAAAACCACGAATTGAGCAATCAAAGTCTGCTCATTATTCAGGCTAAGTTTCCAGTCGCAACTTTGTTCATTGTATTGAGCAGCCAAAACTTCACAATTGAACTGGCAGTACTTTTCTAAATCATAATCGGTCATTAAATCTTGTATATATTTAAAGATTTCAGGTGCTTCAGCATAACGTTTTGACCAGTCGCTTTTGGGTGCAAAAGAAAGGGAATACATATGGGACTGGACGTCGCAGGCAGCACCGGGATATTGGTTTTCGCGCCAGGTTCCGCCTGCATCAACAGCTTTTTCCAGGATCACAAAATCATGCATATTGCTTTGTAGCAGACGTATAGCCATTGCCAAACCGCCAAAACCTGCACCAATAATGGCAATCTTTGTTTGTACTGGCATAGGCTGGGGCTGGGCTTGAGCATACATATTTTTATTGGCCTTATGATTTCTATTTTTTTATAGGTTATAGCAAGGCTGAGATCACTGACATGATAGCCATGACAAAAAAATTGATAGTTTCGGCAATTTGCAAGCATGAAAAATTATAGTAAAAATTGAGAGGTTATTTTGATGTGATCCTGCTATGAAACGTTCAATTCTCGGCTTGATGTATTTAATTCAAGGCATGCGTAAAGCTGGGATTGATGTTGATCCAAAACTTCAAAGTATTGGATTGCGCGCGGATGCATTGGATCCGAGCTCAATTATTCATCCGGGTCTGGAATGGGATGTGCTGAAAGTCATTGGGCAGGATGTGGCACCAGAAAAAGGTCTGTTCATTGGCCAGCATTATGCACTTGCCGGCTATGGTCCTTTACTGATGTTGCTGGTTAGTAGTGAAAATATCCGTACTGCTTTAGAGCAGGGGATTCGCTATCAGGCATTAACCCATTTAACAGGCGTATTAAGCCTAAAATATAAAGCACAAAAGGTGGTTTTGTGTTACGCACCTGAAGATTTAAACAGTGAGCTTGGACTGTTGCGAGCACAATGTGAAATTTCAGGAACTTATAAATTTATTCAGGATCTGTATAAAATGATGGGCTTAAGTATTCCCCGAATGCATATAGAGCTGCCATTTGCACAGCCTGAAAATCAGCAGGCTTTAGATATTTATCAGGAGTACTATGGTGCTGAATTGCAGTTCGCTGCCGAGTCTGCGGAATTCTGGTTTGATGATGCCGTGTTAAATGTACAGATTCCTTCAGCAGACAAAATGACCTTTAATCTTTATGAAAGCAAATGTATTGCTGAGTTGGAGCGGTTGAGGGCAGATGACTCAGTACCTGCCCTGGTGCAGCGTGTACAGGATTATCTGGAACTACAAGAAGGGGGGATGCCTAGCATGGCGGAAACAGCACAAGCCCTGCAAATTCCGGAGCGCACCTTGCGGCATCAATTGCAACAGGTGCAAAGCAGTTATAAACAGATACGTGAACAATTGATTAAAGACAAGGCATTAAGATTAATGGAATATAAAGAATATTCCATTGAAATGATTGCAGAATTACTGGGTTATTCGGAGCCTGCAGCTTTCAATCATGCCTTTAAGCGCTGGTTTGGACACAGTCCACGGCAGTACTTTAAGTAGTTTAGTAAATAGCCTAAGTGTGTTAATGCCAAAGTGTTATATATTCCATCTCAATCTTCGCTATACTTTTAATAGCCTAAAATAGTATTCAATCATATGTCAGATTTAAATTCTAAGCACAGTACAGCCTTTATCCCTTTGTCACCTGCGGAGCGCTATGCACAGGCCATCGCATCTGGCCAGTTCATGCCGGATGATGCACAGGCGCAGGCTGTACATGAATTGGATCGTGTTTGGCAAGAATTGATTCAGCGTTTTAAAGCTTCAAAAAAAGCGTTTCGCCGTTTCCGTCGCCAAACTTCACCAAAAGGCGTATACATGTGGGGTGGAGTTGGGCGAGGCAAAACCTGGTTAATGGACCAGTTTTTTGAATCGATTCCGTTTCGCCGTAAAATGCGCATGCATTTTCATCATTTCATGCAGCATGTACATCGTGAGCTGAATAAGTTGTCAGGACAACGTAATCCGCTGGATCAGGTTGCAGACCAGATTTACCAGCAAGCGGTGGTGATCTGTTTTGATGAATTCTTTGTCTCGAATGTCACGGATGCCATGATTCTGAGTGAGTTATTCCAGAAACTGTTTACCCGTGGCATTACCTTGGTGGCGACCTCAAATATTGCGCCGGATGGTTTATATAAGAACGGAATCCATCGTGACCGCTTTATCCCGACCATTGAAATGGTGAAAAAACATTGCGTGGTTCTTAATGTGGATGCTGGCGTTGATTATCGTTTGCGTGTGCTCAAGCAGGCACAATTGTTTAAACATCCATTAACGCATGATCATAAGCTCTGGATTGCCCAGCGTTTTAGCGCTTTAACCCAGACCCAGACCCAGTCGCAAGAACCAATTATCATCAATAACCGTATTGTGGAAACCATTGGTCATACGGAAGATGTGTTGTGGTGTGAATATTCGGAGCTGTGTTTAAAACCGCGTAGCCCGGCTGACTTTATTGAAATTGCCAATATTTATAATACGGTACTGGTCAGTAATGTGCCGCATTTGACCGATTACCTGTCGGAAGGTACACGCCGTTTTATTTATCTGGTAGATGAGTTTTACGATCGTGGCGTCAAACTCCTGCTGACCTCGGAAGACAGTATTATTGATATTTACCAGGGCGAGAAACTTGCTTTTGAAATTGAACGTACGCGTTCACGTTTACTGGAAATGCAGTCCGATGAATATCTGAATTCTGAACATCGACAAATACAGGGGTCAGCCTCGGAAGCCAGCTAAAGATCAAGCGCCTAAACAGGCGCTTTTTTTACATAAATTGTTTGAGTATTTTATCGACATTTTGTTCTATTCATGGCTTAATCTTTGCTCAACAGCTATGAGAAATACAGCTTTTGGGTGGTTTTAAAGCAAAATTCTGCACTTAAGTCTAATTTCGACATTTTTAAAACTTTATAAACTATAAAAAGGTATTCAGGCAAATAATAATGTTGCATTGGTGATCTTCATTTTTTTGAATGATGTATATATTCATTTATTAGAAAATGATCATTATTTAGGAATGTGATAGTACTATTCAGCTAGGTATAAATCGGTATACTAGAATCTCTTGTTATAAAAAGTAGCAATATCAGGAAAGACAATGACTGCACGTATTCAAAAAGGCAAGTTAGCGATTGCTAAAGAACTTTACGATTTCATCGAAAATGAAGCACTACCAGGTTCTGGTTTGGACAGCGAAACATACTGGAAAAACTTTGAACAAGTCGTTGTCGATCTTAGCCCAAAGAACAAAGCACTATTGGCTAAGCGTGACGACCTTCAAGCTAAAATTGATGAATGGCACCGCAACAACAAATTTGAACTCGAAGCTTACAAAGCTTTCCTTACAGAAATTGGCTACTTATTACCAGAAGTAGAAGATTTCCAAATCAGCACAGAAAATGTAGATGAAGAAATCGCATTATTGGCTGGTGCGCAATTGGTGGTTCCTGTGCGTAATGCACGTTACTGCTTGAATGCTGCGAACGCTCGTTGGGGCTCTTTATACGATGCACTTTACGGTTTCGACGTGATCTCTGAAGAAGGTGGCGCGGAAAAAGGTAAGGGCTATAACCCGGTTCGTGGTGCAAAAGTTATTGCATTTGCTAAAAACTTCTTAAATGAAACCTTCCCATTGGCAAATGGCTCACATGCCGATGCAACCAAATATGCGGTTGAAGGCAAAAAATTGGTTGTGACGCTAAAAGATGGTTCAACCACTACCTTAGCGAAAGAAGCTCAATTTGTAGGTTTCAATGGTGATGAAGCTGCACCAACTGAAATCGTACTTTTAAACAATGGCTTGCACGTTATTGTTGAAATTGATGCAACCAGCCCGATTGGTCAAACTGACGCTGCTGGCGTAAAAGACCTTGTGCTTGAAGCTGCTGTAACAACCATTCAGGACTTGGAAGACTCTATTGCAGCTGTAGATGCTGAAGAGAAAGTTGAAGGCTACCGTAACTGGTTAGGCTTAATGAAAGGTACACTGTCTGAATCAATCGAGAAAAACGGTAAAACCGTGACTCGTACATTGAACCAGGACCGTACCCACAAAAACCTGATTGGTGGTGAAACGACGCTTCACGGCCGTTCACTCATGCTGCTTCGTAACGTGGGTCATTTAATGACAAACCCTGCCATCCTGGTAGATGGTCAAGAGATCTACGAAGGCATCATGGATGCGTTAATCACTCCATTGCTGACTTTTGCAGACATCAAAGGTGAAAACACGATCAAGAACTCGCGTAAAGGTTCGATGTATATCGTGAAGCCAAAAATGCACGGCCCAGAAGAAGTTGCATTTGCAGTTGAGCTATTTGAACGTGCTGAACAGGCGCTTGGCTTACCAGCTAAAACGTTAAAAATCGGGATCATGGATGAAGAACGCCGTACATCTGTGAACTTGAAAAACTGTATCGCTCAGGCGAAAGACCGCACCATTTTCATTAACACGGGCTTCATGGACCGTACAGGCGATGAAATCCATACCTTCATGGAAGCTGGTCCATTCGTTCGTAAAGGTGAAGTGAAGTCACAAATCTGGTTCCCGGCATATGAAAACCGTAACGTGATGATCGGTCTTCAAGCGGGTCTACGTGGTAAAGCACAGATTGGTAAAGGCATGTGGCCTAAACCAGATATGCTTGCCGACATGTACAAAACCAAGATTGAGCATCCGGAAGCGGGCGCAAGCTGTGCATGGGTACCGTCTCCATCTGGTGCGGTGATTCACGCGATCCATTACCATCAATGCAACGTGTCTGAGCGTCAAAAAGAATTGTTGAACACTCAGCCGTTATCATTAGATGACTTGTTAACACCGCCTTTGGCAACAGATACCAACTGGTCTGAAGAAGAGAAAACCAAAGAACTTGAAAATAACCTTCAAGGTATCTTGGGTTATGTGGTTCGTTGGGTTGACTTGGGTGTGGGTTGTTCTAAAGTTCCCGATATCAACGATGTGGGCTTGATGGAAGACCGTGCAACATTACGTATTTCTTCTCAACACGTTGCAAACTGGTTACGTCACGGTATCGTAACCAAAGAGCAAGTTGAAGAAGTATTCAAGCGTATGGCGAAAATTGTGGACGAGCAAAATGCAAACGATCCGCTTTATACGCCAATGGCTCCAGCATTCAATGGCTATGCTTACCAGGCAGCTTATGACCTGGTATTCAAAGGTGGTGAACAGCCTTCTGGTTATACCGAACCGCTACTTCATGCAGCACGTTTGAAGTTAAAAGGTTATACAGGTGACTAATCCTGTGTAGTAAAAAAGCCTCTTCGGAGGCTTTTTTATTGTCTAAAAGTTACGAAATTCTTTTTACACTGGCACTTTGGGGTATTAGGTTTTACATTAAATATAAAACCAGAATGATAAAAAGGATGAGGTATGCAAGCTTATCAATTTTCCGATCAGCAATTTATTGCTGGTCATTGGCTGAAAGGAACTTCAACGCATACGCTGAATAATATCAATCCTTATACTCAAGCACTTATTTTGAAATTGCAGGCTGCAAGCCTTGTCGATGTGGATAGTGCTTATTCAGCAGCGGAAGGGAGTTTTAATACATGGTCGCAAACGTCAGCGTCCGAGCGTAAAAGCTTCATCCTCCGGGTTCTGGATATAATCAAAAATAGACGTGAAGAAATCATCCACTGGCTCATTCAGGAATCCGGCAGTACACGTTTCAAAGCCAATATTGAAGTAGATGCAGCATTGGGTATTATCAATGAAGCCATAACATTTCCTGAAAGAATGAACACCCAGGAATTGCAATCGACCGATCCTGGTCGCAGAAGTTATGTAATCCGGAAACCTTTGGGTGTCATTGCGGTAATTAGTCCCTGGAACTTTCCCTTTCACCTCAGTATGCGTTCTGTGATTACAGCTATTGCGATAGGAAATTGCGTGGTGTTAAAGCCCGCAAGTGATACGCCTATTACAGGGGGATTGTTGCTGGCCAAGATTTTTGAAGAAGCAGGTCTCCCTCAAGGTGTATTCAGCATAGTTGCGGGTTTAGGCAGTGAAATAGGGGATTACTTTGTTGAGCACGATACACCGAAACTGATTTCATTTACAGGTTCAACTTTGGTAGGAAAACGCGTCGGGCAACTGGCTATTGCTGGCAATCATCTCAAACGTATTGCGCTGGAATTGGGCGGTAATGCACCTTTAGTGGTGCTTGATGATGCTGATCTGGATCTGGCGGTGGAGCTGGCTGTGATAGGGCGTTTTTTGCATCAGGGACAAATTTGCATGAGTACCAATCGGGTGATTGTCGATGCTAAAATTTATGATGCTTTTGTTGAAAAACTGGTCATTCGGGCTAAGAATATTGCCTATGGTGATCCCCAGCAAGAAGATACCCTGATTGGCCCGATGATTAATGTCGCGCAAGTTGAAAAAATCAAACAGATTATTGCTCAGGCACTACAAGAGGGAACTAAACTCATTGTGCGAGGGGGTATTCAAGATAATGTGGTTCCACCTCATATTTTTATTGATGTAAATCCAGAGTCCTGCTTAGCCCAAGAAGAAAGTTTTGGGCCTGTCTTGCCGGTTATTAAGGCACAAGATGAAGCCGAGGCTTTGCGTTTGGTCAATGACACAGCCTATGGGCTATCCAGCGCAGTATGTACTTCTGATTTAGAACACGGAACCCGTTTTGCAATGCAGATTGATGCAGGTATGACGCATATCAATGCCATCACCGTGGCAGATCAACCGAATGCACCCTTTGGCGGGGAGAAAAATTCAGGCTTGGGGCGCTTTAATGGACAGTGGATATTGGAAGAGTTTAGCCGTACACATTGGTTAACGCTACCGCATAGTACAGCAAAGTAAAAAGTATCTCATACAAGCTATAATAGAGTAAGTTTCAATTTATATCTGGTTTTATGTGCGCTAATTTTAAACCGCTTAATTTAAAGCAGCTCCGTGATTTGAATCTTCCTGATTTTCCATTTGACTATCCAGATGAGGTCTATCCAAATTATGAGTTGCCTTTGCTGTTTAAATCAGCCCAAGGTTTGGAGTGGCGTAAGGTTAGGTTTGGCATGGTACCGAAATGGGCGGAAGACAAAAGCATTGCCCTGAAAACATATAATGCTCGAAATGAAACATTGCTCCAAAAACCGACTTTTATCAATGCTGCTTCAAAATGCAAATTTGGCGTGATTCCAGTGAGTGAATTTTATGAGTCGAAATATATTGAGAACAAGCCGCAACGCTGGGGAGTACGGCGAAAGGATGGACAGGCTTTTTATATTGCAGCGCTCTATGAGATTTGCCGAATCGGAGAGGAAATTATTCGTTCAGCAACCATGATTACGATGGATGCGATTGATCACCCCATGATGAAAGATTTTCATGAACCTGGAAATGTGAAACGCTCGGTGATTATTATTCCTCATGAGCGTTTAGATGAATGGCTAAGCTGGAACTCCCCAGATATTCGTTGTTTTGTAGAAGGGTTTCCAGAGGTTGAGTTTGAATGCTCACATGTTCCAAAAGCAAAAATTGAAAAAATGAGCCCCCAGCTGAATTTTTTCGATTAAGCCTCGATTATTACGATAGATTTTTAAAAATCTGTTTAAGGGTTTCCATCATTTTTTCAATTTGTAAAGGAGTTAGACCCTCGTAGGATTGTTCCAGAATAATATTACTCAGATCCTTAATTTTCAGGGTCATTTGTTGTCCTTTATCTGTTAAGACTACTCGGGTAATACGGGCATCATTTTCACATGAATACGTTTCAACCAGCCCTTCATCTTTTAGGCGATAGACGATTTTGGTGGTGGTCGACATTTTGGACACCACCATTTCGGAGAGATCTGATACGCTGGCATGCGGCTTGGATTTTAGCGACAGTAAAATACGGCGACGCGAATTGTCCAGGCCATATTTTTTCAGGGCATGGTCTAGTTTTTTTACACCTTGCGCATGAACCTGAGTAATCCAGTAGTAGGGAAATTCTTCTAAATCAAAATTTTCACTGGATAAAAGTAAAAATTTACTATATTTCTTGGTCATTTTCTTATTTTCCCCGTTGTTTTAAATTCAACTTTTAATTTATTACCGTAATATTTTCGTTAAAAAAATAGAATAAAATGTATTAATTTTGTATTTTTTCGGAGTCTAAAATAGAAAAAGTCAGTATTTAACTAAAATTTAAAATTAAACTATCGTGATAAATTTTTAAAAATATGTTGCAGACTTTCCATCATTTTTTCAATTTGTAAAGGGGTTAAACCGTCAAAGGACTGTTCCAGAACCACATTGGTCAGGTCATTAATTTTCTGCGTCATTTGATCTCCTTTCTCGGTTAACACTACGCGGGTTATGCGTGCATCATCTTCACAAGAATAAGTATCAACTAGACCTTCATCTTTTAAGCGATAGACGATTTTGGTGGTGGTCGACATTTTGGACACCACCATTTCGGAGAGATCTGACACGCTGGCATGCGGTCTAGATTTTAAAGCGAGTAAAATACGACGACGTGAATTGTCCAGACCATATTTTTTTAGTGCATGATCAACATTTTGTACGTATTGAGCATGGACTTGGCTTACCCAGTAATAGGGAAAATTTTCCAAATCGAAATTATCTGCAGATGGTAAAAATTTACTGTATTTTTTTGTCATCTGTATTTTCTCCCCAGAAATTGTTGTAATTGTATTTTATTATTGTAACTTATTTTTAATGAATTTAAAGAGAAAACAATATATTTTACAATATTGTAAAGTAAAACTAAAAAATAATTTTGTTGATTTGTGAATTCAACCCAACTTAATGGGCTAAATTTCTAAAAATATATTTTAAACTTTCCATCATCTTTTCAATTTGCAGGGGAGTGAGGCCTTCAAAAGATTGTTCCAGAACCACATTGGTCAGGTCATTAATCTTATTGGTCATTTGTTGCCCTTTATCCGTTAAAACCACTCGGGTAATACGGGCGTCATCTTCACATGAATACGTATCCACCAGTCCTTCATCTTTTAAGCGATAGACGATTTTGGTGGTGGTCGACATTTTGGAAATGACCATTTCTGAGAGGTCTGACACGCTGGCATGCGGTTTGGATTTTAGCGACAGTAAAATACGACGACGTGAATTGTCCAGACCATATTTTTTCAAAGCGTGATCTACATTTTGTATGTATTGGGCATGCACTTGAGTGACCCAATAATAAGGAAAATTTTCCAAAGAGAAATCTTCAGCAATGGAAGGTAGGAATTTGCTGTACTTTTTAGTCATGGAGAAAAGCCTCCCTAAGATTGTTGTAATTTTAATTTGTTGAAAAGCGTCTTATTTAAATCGAATTTTGCCAAACAACACACATTTTTTATTGATATTAATATATATCAAGTTTTTTATATTGCAATAAGCAAACTTATTATTATAAGTTTCCTTACAAAAAATAAAATTAAGCCGGATCGTTGAGTCCGGATATGCTGCAGCAGGCTTTATCTTGATGAAATCTGGCAATACCCTGCAATATCCTGAGTTGAGCAAAATTTACACTTCTACCTGGACCTGAGGATTTGGATAAGTTCTGAAAATAACCTTGCTGTAAGGATGCCATATTGGGAGTGAGCAGCCAGGACATTTTAAACTTTTGGCAATTACGAACGCTCATCGACCGCACCTGACATAAATTAAATAAGAAATCTAAATTAAGCTACCCCTTGATTACTGGTATGAGGGCACATTTTGGAAATTATCTATACGGTCAATACTTTTCATTGGTTAGAGTAACACGTGCTGTAAATGTGTTGCCTGGAGTGGAAGCCTGTTTGGTTGAATTTAGCTTTCATTGATTCAATTCAATCATCCTGGTTATCTTTATATTCGGGTGAAAAAAGCTTCGGAGGCTGATCTTGTTAATGAGAGAAACTGATATTTTCTCAAGCCAAAAATCAGATGAAGAGATGAAGTAAAAGCGTCAAAATAGGCCGAATTGTATATCTGGCTAAGATTAAAGCGCTAACAATACAAAAATTTAATTACAAATTTAACAGATTGTGCATAATAAATTTATCTATTGTTGAAAAGGTCACTTATATGGATCCCTCGCCGTGCCGGTTTAAATTTGTTTTTAACCCAATTCGTGAAAACGGAGATGTGAACTAATGGAGTTTTTGTTAGATCCGGGAATTTGGGTGGGTTTACTAACCCTTATTATTTTAGAAATTGTTTTAGGTATTGATAACCTTGTCTTTATTGCCATTTTGGCAGAAAAACTTCCTCCTGAACAACGTGATAAAGCACGTATTATTGGCCTTTCTCTCGCATTAATTATGCGTTTAGGGCTTCTGTCCGTTATTTCTTGGCTAGTGACACTCACAAAACCCATTATTGAAATTGCAGGTCTATCCTTCTCAGGTCGGGATTTGATTTTACTCTTTGGTGGATTATTCCTGGTCTATAAAGCCGTGACCGAACTGCATGAAAAAATGGAAGGCAAGATTGAAGTTCAATCGACATCTTCGGTTGTTTATGCCGGTTTTTGGGCGGTAGTAGCACAAATTATTGTCTTGGATGCGGTCTTCTCCCTGGATTCTGTCATTACCGCAGTAGGGATGGTGGATAATATTTACGTAATGATGGCTGCTGTGACTATTGCCGTGATTGTCATGTTGATTGCCTCTAAGCCATTGACTGCATTCGTGAACCGCCATCCGACTGTCGTCATCCTGTGTTTAAGTTTCTTATTACTGATCGGGATCAGCCTGATTGCCGAAGGTTTTGGTTTCCACATTCCTAAAGGTTATATCTATTCAGGTATTGGTGTGGCTATTCTTATTGAAGCCTTTAACCAGTTTTCAAAACGCAATGCTACAAAGCATGAATCCAAAATTCCATTACGGCATCGTACCGCAGATTCCATCCTGAAATTGATGGGTGGTAAAGTGGAAACCATGGCTGATAGTGCACAACACTTTGAAGCACAAGAAACCTTTGCTGATGAAGAGCGTTACATGATTGGGGGAGTATTAACCCTAGCAGAAAGATCAGTTGCCTCGATTATGACACCTCGAAGCCAGATTTCCTGGGTGAATCTGGATGACAGCGCTGAACAGATTCGTGAACAGGTACTTGCTGTACCGCATAGCCTGTTTCCAGTATGCCGGGGCAACCTGGATAAGGTTCTGAGCGTGGTTCGGGCTAAAGAGCTCCTTGATGTACTGGAAGATCCAGAACAGCTCAAGGCTTTAATCAAACGCCATCGTCCAATTTATATTTTTGAAAAAATGAAAGTCATCGATGCCATTAATACCTTGCGTAGCTCGAAAGGTTCATTGGTATTGGTGAGTGACGAATTTGGTAATGTGCAAGGCCTGATTTCTCCTCTGGATGTATTTGAGGCGATTGCTGGCGAGTTTCCGGATGCCGATGAGCAGCTTGATCTGGTGAAAATTGATGACCATACCTGGAAAGCTTCTGGCATGCTTGATGTGTATCAGCTGGAACTGGAGCTGGGTATGCTGGATTTGGTTGAAGAAGAGGCAGGTTATATCAGCCTTGCCGGTCTGATTCTGGAAAAAACTCACGGTAAAGTCAGTCTGGGAGCTAAACTGGAATATCGTGGCATTTACTTTGAAGTGACTGAACTGGAAGAGAACCGGATTAAGTCCGTGCTTATTAGCTATCCTTAGAGAGTATGAGTAAATCGCGTTGAATAAAGTGGATGATTTAAGATTTAAACCAGAGATTGATATCTTTTAATCCACTCTTTTGACCTATCGGAAAAGCCTGACAGACTCGATCTGTTGGGCTTTTTTATTGTGCTTTACTGTTATATCTAAGGAGGGTGCAGTCATGCGGCAACCGAGTGAAAAAATGGATGAATTGGGTTTAAATCACCATTTCTAGTGATATTTAAGTCAGCTGAAATCAGTAATAATTCATAAATATCAAAAAATTGGATCAATTTGATGGGTATTACAGAAACGATTGTCGATTTTGCAAAACTTGCATCTGAAGAAAAGCATCGTTTTTTTAAAGTGATCTGTGAATTTGATCGGCAAATTTTTCCGGATTCGTGCGAGGAAGAAATTTACAATTTTGTCTATGATTAGGATGCCGTTTCTGTTCTGGTGGTTCATTATTATCATAAAGATACACGGGTGGGGCAAAATATTATTCCTGTGCTTAAGCTTTCTCTGGAGGGACAGCCTATCTTTGTGGTGAGTTACCGGGCGAGTATTTTACCGGCTTATCGTAAAGGCAACAGAACCCTTAAAACAGCAATCCGAGTTGCAATCAATCACCGGATTCGACATTCCGCCATTCCATTATGGTTTGTGCCGACCATCATACAGCCTAAAATTTATACTTATTTTGCATCCCGCTCACAAAATTTCTTTCCGCGTACAGGCAAAGAAACTCCTCAACAATATTTAACAGTTCTGCAAAAGATTCAGCAGCGTAAATCTGAAGTGCAAAAACGTCGAGAAGATATTTTTGTCTATCCTCATGTCATGCCCCAAACGACACCCGAACATATTCAACGTCTCAGAAATAAAGCCACCCCGCATAGCAATTTTTTTATGCAGCATGTCCCTGACTATTTTGATGGCATGGGTTTGCTCTGTATCTGCAAATTGGATTTGCAAACGATTTTGGAAACTCTATTTAATTTATTTATAGACCGGAAAGTCTATTAAATTTCCGTCACCATTCTCTTTTTATACCAATACTGGCATGGATATAAGCCCAGATCCGGTCATTACAATCTGAGCCAGGTCAACCTTAGTAACAGGAACGAAGACTCAACTTAAAGTGCAAGAATTTTAAGATCCGCATATTGCCGGATGAAGTCCGGATTTAAACTGTGGATGTGATCCATAAAGGCCACATTAAAATGTCCGATCGTTTGAGCTTGATCAAATGCCAATTTTCCCGCAATAGCAAAATGGGTATGGGCTGCAATCGTCGCGATCATTGGAGAAGTGATAGCGCAATAAGCCGCAATTAAAGCACCCAGGGCACAACCGGTCGCGGTGACTTTGGGCTGTAAATGAGAACCGCCATTGATCTGAATTACGGCATTTAGCTCTTTAGTCAAAATAAAATCAGATTCACCTGAAATGGCAATACAGTCCGCATGTGCTAATAACACTTTGGCCTGATGATAGACATCGGCACTGTCCAAAGTGCTATCCACACCTTTGGACTCTACCTGGTTGCCGGCAAGGGTACTGATTTCAGAAGCATTACCGCGAATGACCGTGGGATGGTATTGCAGTAATTCATCCACCATGTCCGAGCGCCATTTTAGAATGGGACCATAACCAACTGGGTCGAGTACCCACGGAGTATGGGTACGCTGCGCCGTTTGTGCAGAAATTTGCATGGCCTGCATCTGTTCCTGAGTTGGGGTACCCAAATTAATGCTCAGTGCAGCGGCAATCGTGGTAAAGCTTTCGGCTTCGAACGGATTGTCAATCATGGCTGGCGAGGCACCTGCAGCCAGCAATACATTGGCTGCATAATTCGCTGCAACACTGTTGGTCATGCATTGCACCAAAGGCTGCTGGCTTTGCAGTTGTGTCCAGGCTTCAACAATCTGCTCGACCAATGTTGAAGTTTGATGCATGGGATTATTCCTTAAATTGTACAGGGTGGAGTCGGAGAAACTGGACATATCGATCACCGTTTAGCGGGTGAAATTCTATTGGGTAAAATAGTGGTCTTGATGCTTACAGGTTCGACAGCAGAGTGTTACATAATTTTCAGCATCATAATCCACGCTAAGTTCGCTGGAACCACAATACATACAGCGTTTTTGTGAATAAAAGCTTAATCTGGGTTCAATTTTTTTCCATAACTTCCAGATGGGCTGAAAGAAAATACTTTCATCATAGCCCAGAAAGCGGAACAACAGGATTTCGCTCATCTTGCTAAAAGGAATATTGTGTGGACGAGGCAGGGTGGAGGTTTCCCATTTTTCAGTCACGGACCGTTCACGATATTGCTGTAAGGTTTTCTTTAACAAATTGGTATTAATAAAATTTTCATTGCGTGGTTGCAAGGCTTTTTGCTGATGCAAATATTCTAAAGCAGTTTGTACCAGATAGTAGATCTGACCCACCGCCAGAGAATCCATCAGGCGATAGCAGAACGTTTGAAAGCTGTTATTCCCGGCAATCTGAATGCCCCAGGTACGACAGTAAAACTGGGCGAACTGAATAATTTCCTGATACAGTACCAGGTATAGTGCATTTTTGACTTCATCGGCATTCTTGAAGGGTACGCCCAAGCTTAGATTTTCATAAAACCAGTTTCTGAGTTGCTGGGTAATGCTAAACAGACTCGGTTCCGAATAACCGTCCAAACGCACATTGACATAGTACTGACTGGCTTCGGAGGCAAAATCTTTGGCAATCAGGATCTGTTCTTTTACCAGTTGCTTGATCAAATAATTCTGGAACAGGTAATTCGGTGTAAGGGAATGATATTTAATATTTTCCCAGTCTATATATTCATGATGCGTAGTATATTCCTGCACCTGATTATCCAGAATACTGAGCAAAAACAATTTATTTAAAAAGCTGATTTGATCCAGACGGTATTCAACAGCATCTTTTTCTTTGGACTTGAGTTGACGTTGTTCCTGAAGGCGTGTTTCAGCCAGCATTTTTTTACGCTTGGCCAGACAGGTGTCGCAGTGGCAGTTGCCGCGACCGTCCTGAAACAGACGGTGATGGCAGTGACTGCATTCATGAAAATTCATTGCCTGATCGTACTGCTCAGCTTCTATCCAGAACATGGATGCCTGACATAAAGGACATGATGTACTTTCATCGAGCTGTTTTTGCAGAATTTGAAGAAGCATGGAAGGAATCGATCACAAGTCGGGTTAATCATTGCACCGATTATACACCTGTCTTTTGCCGTGACGTGATGGAATAGTGCTGAATGGAAAATAATTCGCTAGGCACAGCGAGCCACACAGTATGGAGCTGAAAAAAATAGCCTAAGTTTTACAATGCATTGAGAAATGTGGAAATGAAGACCTAATCTTTCATCTCCACAAGAAAGGATAAAAGGAAGTCTGAAGGATGGGAATTGAATCAGAAGGTCATTTTCCGGTTAATAAGAGGCAGGGCAAGGCAGGGACTCATCCTCCTCTCCTAGCTGCTTTGCATTAATCAAGGCCTGAACTTTTTTGGACGGAATTTTTCTGCTTCCTAGGGCATCGTAATTGTTTAAAATTGCGCAAATATCCGCCGATTGCATCGGAATACCTTCACAGCTCAGAAACATGGCAATTACTTTGTGATCAATTCCGGCAGCATCAAGGTTTTGCATGGTTTTGATATTTTCGACGCGAACAATATGGTCTTTTAAATACATAATACACCTCTTCAGGTTTTGCTTTAATTTTATAGTGCGCTTTACACAGATGAATACAAGCAAAAAACGTGCTCAAAATGTAGTCATCTTGAAAATTAGTGTCAATTTGGGTTAAGTCTTTTTATCTAATCTGAAAAATTTAAAGTTATACAAATATATATGCAAAAAGCACTATCTTGGCCGTCGAAGGTATAGCTGGAAATTAAGGGTATACACAATGTTGATGTGTAGCATGCGCTTCATTTATGCACCTTAAGTCATCAATAAGGACATTAATCGTACCAATGTGCGCAATTTGAATTGAAAATTGAAAGGAACATGCCCATATATGACTTAAATCAATGGCACAGACAGATTGCGAAAGTTGTCGTATGATCGAAGCATTTCACAACAACAAAGTCTTGGCTTAAGAACGACAGGATTAGGACATTATATGAATATCGCGGCAAACCCGGTGGTTGAAGCAGACCAAACAGTTTATTTAAAAGACTATCAAAAACCTTCTTTTTTGGTGGATTCAATCAATCTGGATATTCAGGTATATAGCGATCATACCCAGGTCAATGCAAACCTGGTGATGAAACGCCAGACTGCCGGAGATTTGGTGCTGCTGGGCCGTGATCTGGAATTAAAATCCATTAGCTTAAACGGCAAGCTGCTGACTGCATCGGATTACAGCCTCGATTCAGAACAACTGGTGATTGCCAATGCACCAGATCAAGTCATTCTGGAAACGGAAGTGGTTATTCACCCGGAAAGCAATACCCAGCTGGAAGGTCTGTATCAGGCAGGTGATGACTTGTTTGTAACGCAAAACGAGCCTGAAGGTTTCCGTAAAATTACCTTCTATCCAGACCGTCCGGATGTGCTGTCTGTATTTACCACACGTGTCGAAGCCGATAAAAAATTTCCGGTACTGTTAGCCAACGGTAACCTGATGGAAGCGGGCGAGGCTGGTGAAGGCCGTCACTATACCATCTGGCAGGATCCGACCAAAAAACCAAGCTATCTGTTTGCCTGCGTGATTGGTGATTTGGCGGTACTGAAAGATTCCTATGTGACCTCTGAAGGCCGCAATGTTTCGCTGGAAATTTATGCCGAAGAAAAAGACATTCCAAAATGTCACATTGCCATGGAAGCACTGAAACATTCCATGCAATGGGATGAGGAACATTATGGTCGTCCCTATGACCTGGACAATTACATGATTGTGGCAACCAGTGCATTTAACATGGGTGCCATGGAAAATAAAGGTCTGAATATCTTCAATACTTCATGCGTGCTTGCCGATGAGGAATACACGACTGATGCAGCAATTATGCGGGTACAGTCGGTGATTGCGCATGAATATTTCCACAACTGGACCGGTAACCGGATTACTTGCCGTGACTGGTTCCAGCTATGCCTGAAAGAAGGTTTAACCGTATTCCGTGACCAGTCTTTCTCGGAAGATTTACAGTCCGCGGCAGTACAACGTATTGATGACGTTGCTGTACTCAAAGCCCACCAGTTCCCTGAAGATTCCGGTCCGTTATCGCATCCGCCACGTCCAGATCACTTTGTAGAAATTAACAACTTCTATACCGCAACTGTGTACGAAAAAGGTGCGGAAATTAACCGCATGATGTCGACGCTACTTGGCAAGGAAAAATTCCGTCAAGGCACAGACGAATACTTCCGCCGTCATGACGGCCAGGCGGTAACGGTTGAAGACTGGGTGTCTGCATTGACAGTCGGTTCAGGTGTCGATTTATCTGCATTCCTGATCTGGTATAACCAGCCGGGTACACCAAAACTGCAAGCCACAGGCGAGTACGATGCTGCAACTCAAACCTATCGCTTAAGCTTTAAACAAAGTTTAAAAGCGAATGCAAAATATCCAAACCTGAAAGCAGTTCCTATTCCGGTCGCATTAGCACTGTTTAATGCGGAAACAGGTGAGCAATATACACTGCAATCTGAAGCATTGTTTGAAAATGGCGTAAAAGATGGCGTGTATTTATTTGATCAAAATGAGGCAACTATTGAATTTAGCGGCCTAACGGCAAAACCCGTGGTTTCATTGCTGCGTAATTTCTCGGCACCGGTCAATCTTGAATTCAACTATTCAGACGAAGAACTGGCTTTCTTGATGCAATATGAAACCAATGGTTTCAACCAGTGGCAGGCCACTCAAACCCTGCTGGAACGTATTTTGCTGGAAGGTCATGATGCTGGCATTTATATTCAGGCCATGAAAAATACTTTGCCTGAAGTCATTGAAAAAGATCCATTATTGGCTTCACGTTTGCTTGATGTACCGACCGAAGGCTATTTGGGTAGCCGTATTGATGCCGATTATCAACCTGCCAAAATTCAGGAACAGCGTAATGCTTTGCTGGACACATTGGCACGTGAATTGGGTGCATTCTGCAAAGAGACTTATCTGGACCTAGACCCAGATAATCAACGTGAATTCTCTCAGGCAATGGGTGTACGTGCACTCAGAAATATCATGCTGGGTATGATGGCGCGTCAGGGCGATGCCTATGCCTTTGACCTCGCTTATGAGCAGTATCATACTGGTAACATGTCGGAACGTTTGGGCGCGCTTAAAGTTCTGGTCTGGAATGATGCACCACAAGCCGAGGAAGTCTTGGCAGACTTCTACAGTCGCTTTGAAGATGAAGCCTTGTCGCTAGATCAATGGTTTATGGTTCAGGCAGCGCATCCAAAAGCCAATGCAGAAACCATCAAATACCTGACTTCACATCCTGACTACGATTTGGGCAATCCTAACCGTATTCGTTCGGTCAGTGGCGGCTTAAATGCCAATCCGGTCAATACCTGGAGTTTTGGTGTTCAGCACTACATTGATTTGGCCAAATATCTGGATGAGAAAAACCCAATTGTCGGTTCACGTTTATTACAAGTGCTTTCTCGCTGGTATACCTTGGCTGAACCACAGCGCAGTGAAGTCAAAACAGCACTTGAGGCCTTAAAACCACAAGTGAAATCGAAAAACGTTTCTGAAACTTTAAACAGTATGTTGAGTATCTAACCGAGCATTGATTGAATCATGAAAAGCCTTTTCTTGGTGCAAACTGGGAAAAGGCTTTTTTGTTGATATTTCAAACATTTTAAGGGCTGAAAATACTGCTTATGTTTAGATTGACTTAATTCAATCCTGTCAGAGTAAGACATAATTCATATTGTATAATTATTTTAAAAGTGTCGAATAAATCACTGTTATGGCTTAAAATAGCTAGGTCAAAGCTCATCTTCAGGTGAGCTTTTATCATTTAACAGACTGTGATTGCATTAGCCTGTCATTTTACTAAATAGACTGGAGATTGGTTTTGTTAGTTAAAATTGAAGATGGTTTTTACCTAAATTCTCAGCATATCATTGCAATTCGGGTTTCAAAAAATGCGGCTGACGGAAACTTTGTGGTGCTGATTGAATATACACCGAACAATATTCAGGCAATGGGGAGTTATCAAAAAAACTTTACCAGCAAACTTGAAGCAGAAATTTATCTGCAAAACTTGCATCAGCATATTTCCAAAACATAAATTTTGTTGTGGCTATATTTAATGTTGATTCAAGATCGCTTCTTTGGCAAATATGACCCAGACCGTTCACTAGCTTGAGATCAAGTACATGGAGGTCAGCAGAAGCCAATGATAGACATGCCTATATAAAAAGTCCCTGATTACAGGGACTTTTTTATGGTTCAGACTTTCATAATCAGTACGGGAATTGGAGACTGGGTCAAGACTTCTTGAGCCACACTTCCCAGCACTAATTTTTTAAATCCGGTACGACCATGTGAGCCCATAATAATCAAATCGGCACCCACTTCATCGGCAACCTGCATAATACCTTCAGCAGGTGATACACCGCGAACGATTTTGGTATCGACTGTAATGCCATCGCGAATGAAAGATTGCTTGATTTCTGCCAGGTTTAACTGTGCATTTTTTTCAGCTTCGATAAAGTAATCGGTAATTGCCGGTGCGACCTTATAAAAATCAACACCAACAAAAGGATCAACAGCAATCACGCTGGTAATGGTGACCTGGCAATTTAAAGGCTTGGCTAAAGCCAGTGCCTGTTCAACAGCTGCATAAGAAATAGGGGATTCATCTACTGGAACCAAAATATGTTTATAAGTCATGAAATTTCCTTATGAATGTAGCTGAATAGATAAAAGTACGAATGATATAGCCAGTTTGGATAATCATGTCATGAAAACAGGAAACCAAAATGAGCCCTGGATTTTTAAGGGCTCATTTTTTTTAAACTTATTCTTTTACCACTAAAACAGGAAGCTTGGTGGTTTTTAAAACATCCTGAGCAAAGCTGCCCATGAGGAATTTTTGAAAACCTTTACGCCCATGAGAACCCATCACAATCAGGTCGGTTTTCAATTTTTCAGCCGTTTCAAGAATGCCTTCTTCCGAGATGTTGCCTTTAATGATTTGAGGGGTTGCAATCACTCCATACTCAGCGGCAATCGCTTTGGCTTTTTCCAATGCTTTTTCGGCATTGGCATAAGCCTGAACAAAATATTCTTTCATGATAGGAGATGGATAATAGAAATCTGCTTCAGAAAATGGGTCTTCAGTAACCAGGCTGATCAGTGTTAATTGACTGGAAAACGCTTTGGCAATTTGAGCTGCATTTTTAACCGCAGAGAAAGAAATCTCAGAACCATCAACAGGAACTAAAATATTTTGATAAGACATAAGAATGATTCCTTAGAGTTTATTATGTAGCTATTATTTATAGATAGCATATTGTGTCGGATTGATCAATTTACTCTGTGAAAAATGTTTTAAAATTCATTAAATTATATAAAAATCATAAATATAAGTGTGTTCTGCTTTGCATTTAAAACCGACTCAAAAACTCGATATTAAAACCAGTATTTTCAAATGTTTAAACAATCTTTAAAATGCTTGAAAATATAATGATTCCTTTTAGATTCTGAGGGGAAGTTGATAGGGCAAACTGTGTATTCCAAATCCTTTAGTCTAAGTTTATGTTTCATTGCTGCACTCTCCAGTAGTGCTTGCCAGAATATACAAAGCAATAGCAAGGTCATTGCCAGTGTGTTTAATGCATCGACCAATGTGCAAAAAAAGTTTATTGACCGGCATGCTCCTGAAGTGTTGGTGCAAACCAACATTGCCTATCTGCAAAATCCGGCACTGCATCTGGATATTTACCAACCGCATGATATTGCAGCGTTGGGAATTCGGCCTACAGTGGTGTGGATTCATGGCGGTGGCTGAATTTCAGGCTCTAAAGAACATGCTCGAGGCTACTTTAAACGATTGGCTGACCAAGGTTATAACGTGGTTTCAGTCGAATACCAATTTGCGCCGCAAATGATTTATCCTGAGCAGCTCTTGCAAATTAATCAGGCATTAAAATTTATTAGCGAGCATGCCAAGATTTACCATATTGATGCCCGGCGCATGTATTTGGCGGGCGATTCGGCAGGCGCCAATTTAGCCAGCCATTATGCCGCTTTAATCAGTAATCCAGATTTTTCCCGGCAGTCTGCCATGACACCGTTTATTCAACGGGAGCAAATTAAAGGCTTGATCCTGCATTGTGGTATTTATGATCTGAATGCCTTCATTAATACTGCTCCGGATAAAGTGAAACTCATCGAATGGGGCATCGTTAATCTGGTCCAGGCTTATACGGGCAATAAAAAGGATGATGCGGATTTTTTAAAAAGTATTTCTCCCATTCAATATTTAACCGTGAATTATCCTCCGGTATTCATTAGTGGAGGAAATAAAGACTTTTTGACCCAGACCCAGTCGGTACCTTTTGTAAATGCTTTGCTTCGCCAGAAAATACCGGTAACCGAGGTTTTTTATCCGGAATCTAAAGAGTTTCTAGTGCATGAGTATCAGTTTATGATGGGTAAAAAGGCCAGTCAGCAGACCTTTCAGCAAACAATCCAGTTTATACAAAAATATAGTGCTTCTGCTTTATTGTCTAATTTCTAGATCATTCAATATTTCAAAGACTGGAAAAGACTTAATCTAGGTAAGATAGCCTTATAAAGACAGATTGAGGAAGAGATGAGATGAATGCTATTTTATAGGCTTATATCTTATTGGGTTTGGCTATTCCTTCAGAAGTAACCGGTGCAACTTTTCTGGTCCAGCCCGAAGGCTTTGGCAAACTGGGACCGGATTTGCTGGTATTTGTGTTTGATGTCATTTCATTCTATTTATTATTGCAAGTACTTAAAACCATTCCTTTAGGAATTGCCTATGCCATCAGGCATAGCTTAAGCAGAAATATTAAAAAAATCACTATCCTGCATAACCCTGTGCTGGATTATGAATTGTCCAGTAGCGGGTTATTTTCAGGATTTTGCGACTTTAAACTTGAATATGATAGATACGGCAATACCAAAAATTAACCCCCAGAATGCTGAACCTATGCCAAAGAACTGGATTCCAGAAGCGCTGAATAAAAAAGTTAATAATGCAGCTTCGCGTTCAGCAGGCTGATGAAAAGCAAGCGCAATGTTGTGTCCAATGGTCCCGAATAAAGCAATACCTGCTAGTGCGGTGATAAACACGCCAGGGAATGACATTAAAAGACTGGTCAGCGTTGCCGCAAACAAACCCATCAGAATATAAAAAAAGCCGCAGCTTATTCCGGCAATGTAGCGCTTTTTCTTGTCGGGGTGTGCCTGATCATCCAGGCTGATTGCAGCACTGATTGCGGCAATATTTACGGAAAAGCATCCGAACGGTGCCAAAACACTTTGCGCCGTACCTGTCCAGCCAATCAGCTGGTTGATATTTGGCTCATAGCCATAACTCTTGATCATGGCAAGACCCGGTAAATATTGGGATGCCATATTAATGACGAATAAAGGCAGGGCTAAACCCAAAGTGGCTGACCAGCTAAATTCAGGCGTTGTCCATACCGGCTGGGCTAAACTAAATTGAATGTTTGCTGGATGGAACTGCATGAATATGGGGCACAGCAGCAGTCCGGCAATCACCGTAATGACGATGCTGTAACGCGGTGACAGGCGTTTAGACAGAATATAGACGGTTAATAATGAAAGGATGAATCCCCAATCATTTTGCATGCTGGCAAAAAGTGCAATGCCGAATTTGAGCAGCACGCCCGCTAACATGGCACTGGTTAAGCTCTGGGGAATATAGGATAAAACGCGCTGAAAAATACCAGAAAAACCTAATATGGCACTGAGCAAACCGCAAACCAGAAATGCGCCGATGGCTTCCTGCAAGCTATAACCACTGCCGGTGGCTAAAATAAGCGCCAGTCCAGCAGTAGACCATGAGGTGGCAACCGGATATTTAAATTTCCAGGAGAGAATCAAACCTGACAGCCCAATTCCTAAGCCCAATGCCCAGAACCAAGATGTGATTTGTTCAGTAGATGCGCCCAGTAATTGGGCCGATTGAATCACCAATACCGATGAAACACTGATCCCAACCAGAAAAGTAATAAAACCTGCAAATACCGCAGGGACGGAAAAGTCTTCTAGAAATTTTTGCATAAATCCTTTGCTGTGATCATCTTATAATGATGAAAAGTGTACTAATCATACGCCTTTCATTTTTAGCCGAAAAGCCATCATCGCCATAATTTATATGCTGTTGATAAGTTTAATTTGCTTTGATGCGCCTAAAAATTACAAGGTTGAGGTGGCAAGCTTAATACCAAAACCACAAAATAACAGCCCCACAGCTGCTACACATGAGGCTGTCACTTTATAACGGGAAGTAAAATAAGACGCCAGTTTTACACCAGAAAAAATCAGAATGGTTAAATAGCTCATGCTAATGATCTGCAAGATCACTGCAAGTGCAGTAAAGGTAACTGCCGGATAAGCATAAGCCGGATCGACAAACTGCACAAAAAAAGACAAATAAAAGAGAATGGCTTTGGGGTTTAAAATACTGATGGTCAGCGCAGTTTTAAAGGGTTGTAGCTGTTCAATATTTTCTTTTACTGTTGCTATCTGGGCATTTGAAGGCAGTGCATTCCAGCTGTGATAGGCAGCAATCAGTAATTTTATGCCTAAATAACTTAAATAAATTGCACCGATAATCTTCAGTAAGGTAAATACCCAGGGGAAAGCATGTAGTAATGAGGCTGCACCCAATGCCGTCAGTAGAATTAAAATCAGGTCGCCGGTATAGACACCGAAAGCACTTTTATAGCCGGCTTTTATTCCGAAACGCGAAGCGATGGACATCACATACAGTGAATTTGGGCCGGGTAACAATACAATTAGGGTGGTGCCAATAATATAGGTGCTAAGATCGGTTATGCCGAACAAAATAAACTCTCAAATCATAAAAAAAGCCGACCTGTTCACTATAACAAAATCGGCTTTTTTTAGGGGAAGATATGAGTCAATTAAGCTTTAATTTCAGCATCCAGGCCAAAAGACTGGCGCAATAAAGTACTTAACTGCTCACGTGCCTTAATAAATCCGTCAATGCCGCTTTGTAAGAGTTGTGAAGACATTAAGTCTTTTTCAATTTGGGCTTTAAAGCTTTCTTTACTTAAAGGCTCAACCTGATGCTGGCAATGCGCCTGAGCATGATCGCTGGAAAGCTGGGCCACCACTTCACGCTGGTCCTGTTCCAGTTCTGCCAAAAGGTTTGGAGAAACGGTAAGCAGGTCACAACCCGCCAATCCCAGTACCTGATCGATACTGCGGAAACTTGCACCCATCACTTCTGTTTTAATGCAATGCTGTTTATAGAAATGATAAATCTGTTTGACTGAAAGTACACCCGGGTCTTTCTCAATCGGATAATGATCGACATTTTCTGCTTTTTTGTACCAGTCCAGAATACGGCCAACAAAAGGGGAAATAAGGGTGACGTTGGCATCCGCACAGGCTTGGGCCTGATGCAAGCCGAATAACAGTGTCAAGTTGCAATGAATCCCTTCAGCCTCGAGGGCTTTTGCTGCCTGAATGCCTTCCCAGGTAGAAGCAATTTTAATCAGGATACGGTTCTGATCGATACCGTAGGTTTTATATAATTCCAGCAGCTCTTTGGCTTTGGCAATGGTGGCTTCAGTATCGTAAGACAGGGCTGCATCCACTTCAGTAGAAACACGTCCTTGAATCAGTTTTAGAATTTCCACACCAAACTTGACCGTCAGGATATCGATGGTACGCTCGACCAGAAGATCGCCGTTATAACCTTCAGATTTCGCCTGTTCATAGGCAGCTTCAATCAGTTCCTTATTTTCGGGCTGATTTGCCGCAGCTGTAATCAGCGAAGGATTGGTGGTTGCATCAAGCGGGCGAAATTTTTCGATCGCGGAAAAATCGCTACTGTCGGCAACAATGGTGGTGAGGTTTTTTAATTGATCTAAAGCTGATTGAGTCATTGTCGTGTGGTTCTTAAAGTTATTTCCCGTTTATTTGTTATATCACAATCTACTGTTATCCAAAGTAAAAAGCGCGTATAAGGCCTGTCTATTTTATGTTTTTTCTTGAATTTCGGATGTGATTAATCAAAAAATGAGCAGCTGCGCCGAGCTGGCTTTCGCGACTCCAGACCAGGTCGACAAAATATTCAAATTTCGGAGTGAAATCCAGAAAATTAAGAATTTTAAGTTGCTGTTGAATATGTGGATTTTGATTTAACATTTCTAAAGGTAAAACACCCCATCCCAGACCTTGCTGAATCATGGCACAAGCAGATAAATGGTTATCTGTACGCCAGTAGCTTTTTGAAAATAACAGTTCCGGTTTGATGCTGCGGTCGCGACTTGCCACCACAATTTGCCGGCTTTGCAAAATTTGCTCATAGCTCAGCTGTTCAAATCTGGCTAATGGAGAGTTGATCGCTGCAACAGGCACCAAGGCCTCACGTTTGAGTTCGACAAACTGTTCACGCGCTTCCAGCTGTTCACGTTCAAACATGAGTGCCAATTGCGCAGTCTGGTTGAGCAGCATTTTTAATGCATCTTCCTGTGGCGCGGAAAAAATGTTGATTTGCAGTTCAGGAAACTGTTTTTCCAGCAGTGAAATATAGTCAATCCATTGTGTATGCAGCAGTTCAGAAACCACCACAATATTTAAGGCAGATTCCAGACCTTGACTCAGGGCAAAAGCCTGCTGTTTCCACTGGTTAATTTCAATCAAGAGTTGTTCGGTTTTTTCATATAAGGTCAGGGCTTGGGGTGTGGGAACTGGCTCACGACCAATACGTGTAAAAAGCGATAAATTGAGGTCAATTTCCAGATTGGCAATCGACATGCTGACCGCCGAAGGAACTTTGCCGAGCTTTCTGGCCGCGGCAGAAAATGAGCCGCTTTCAATCACGGTCTTAAAAATGATCAGCTGTTCCTGATTAATATTCATTTATCAAAACTTTTGAAAGAATCTAATTCGATTGATCAATATTATCAAAATAAAATGCTTTCATCTAAATGAACGAGTTTTAAAATGTTGATGTCCAAAAGAAGGATAATCCATGCATTGAGTTATGAAATAATCCTGCTGGTGATCATTGCGATTGCGTTGAGCTTTATTTTTGATATGCCTATGGAAGTGACCGGTACGCTAGGCATTGCAATGGCCGTGACTTCAGTGATTTGGAATATGGTTTTTAATCATTTTTTTGAAAAGTTTGAAGCCAAACGTCAACTGAAAAGAACAGTTGGGGTGCGTATTCTACATGCCATTGGTTTTGAAGGTGGCTTGATGCTGGCGACCATTCCCATGGTAGCTTATGCCTTGGAGATGTCAATTTGGCAAGCGATTTTGACGGATTTCAGCATGACCTTGTGTATTTTGATATACACCTTTATTTTCCAATGGTGTTATGACGCTATAGAAAATCATTTAGAGATAAATCGTACCTATCAAGCATGAGTTAAAAATCAATTAATATTTTGATTTCTTTTTTAAGAAAAGATTTTTATCTTTCAACGTACATTCCTTAACCTAAAACTGACAGTTTACTGCAATTACGATGGCTTGATCTCCTTTATATTAAAATCTGCACTGCTTAAATATGTGAAAAGTGCATAATTTTTACCCGCTGTTTTAAACCTGATTTTAAAAGCATGATAAAAGGATAAGACCAATATGAATGATAATTTTGATCGTGACGTTGTAAAAAACCTTCCTAAAGATGCTCGAGATGATTTAAATGCAGATCCAATTACAGGTGAACCTGGCGCACATCCGGTTGGAACAGGTGTAGGTGCAGTAGGTGGTGCAACAGCAGGGGCAGCGGTTGGAGCAATCGGTGGTCCAGTTGGAGCCTTGGTGGGGGGTGCGGTAGGTGCTGTAGTCGGTGGTTTGGCAGGTAAAGGTGCTGCTGAAGCAGTAAATCCGACAGAAGAAGAAGCCTATTGGCGAGAAACCGCACCTAGCACACCGTATTATACAGAAACACTTACCACCTATTCAGACCTTGACTATGAGCGCGATTATGAAAATGCCTATAGAATTGGTTATGAAAACCGTCCTCACTATGACGCAAGCACACGTTTTGAAGATGTGGAAAGTGAGCTAAAAATTAAATGGGATCATGACAAAGGATTGTCGCGTTTAACCTGGAGTGAGGCGAGAATTGCAGTTAAAGAAGCTTGGGATCGTGCTACGCGATAAAATTTAAAGTTTCATCAATCAAAAAAATTAAAGAACCCTCAGAAGTTAAACTTTCTGAGGGTTCTTTGTCTACAAAGTGAAAGCAGCCAGATTATTTTTCAATAATCGCTGTTACACCTTGACCACCCGCAGCACAGATCGATACAAGCACACGGCCTGAACCTTTCTGGTTAAGCAGTTTGGCAGCAGTTGCAATGATACGGCCGCCAGTAGCTGCAAATGGGTGACCAGCTGCTAAAGACGAACCTTTAACGTTCAATTTACTACGGTCAATTGAACCCAGTGGAGCATCCAGGCCTAAACGCTCTTTACAGAATTTAGGATCTTCCCAGGCTTTCAAGGTAGAAAGAACTTGTGATGCGAATGCTTCGTGAATTTCATAGTAGTCGAAATCTTGAAGTTTAAGTCCAGCACGTTCAAGCATACGTGGAACTGCATAAGCAGGTGCCATCAACAAGCCTTCTTTTTTCTCTACAAAATCTACTGCTGCAGTTTCCTGGAAAGTCAGGTAAGCGAGAACTTCGTGACCATTGGCTTTAGCCCATTCTTCAGAAGCTAACAGTACACAAGATGCACCATCAGTCAGCGGAGTAGAGTTACCCGCAGTCATGGTACGTGCATCGCCTTTACCAAATGCCGGTTTAAGTTTTGCAAGTTTTTCTACAGATGAATCAGCACGTAAGTTGTTGTCACGTTCTAAACCGAGGAATGGCGTGATCAGGTCATCGAAGAAACCTTCTTCGTACGCAGCCGCCATTTTTTGATGTGACGATGCAGCCAGTTCATCTTGGGCTTCGCGTGAAATGCCCCATTCAAGTGTGGTAATCGCCTGATGGTCACCCATAGACAGACCGGTACGCGGCTCACCATTTTTAGGGGCATCCATCAAGTCTTTCAGATTGATTTTGGTTAACGCTTTTAAACGGTCTTTCGCAGTTTTTGCGATGTTAAGCTCCAGTAACGCTTTACGTAAACCATCACCGAAAGCGATTGGCGCATCAGAAGTCGTATCTACACCACCGGCAATACCCACTTCAATTTGACCCAGCGCAATTTTGTTGGCCACCAGGAAAGCAGCCTGTAAACCCGTACCACATGCTTGCTGAATATCGTAAGCGGGTGTTTCTGGAGCAAGTTCAGTATTTAACACGCACTCACGGGTCATGTTAAAGTCACGGCTGTGTTTTAAAACTGCGCCAGCAACAACTTCGCCTAAACGTTGGCCTTGTAAATTGAAACGCTCAACTAGGCCATTTAATGCTGCAGTAAACATGTCGCTGTTAGACGCAGTAAAGTAAGCACCGTTTGAACGGGCAAAAGGAATACGGTTACCACCGATAATAGCAACGCGGCGAACTGTGTTTTGGCTCATGGTTTTATCCTGTTGAACAGACGTTGGTGTTGGAGATTTATCTGTTTGGGTAGTTGATGCAGTAGTTTTACTACGTGGTGAAGTCGAACGAGTGCGGGTCGTTTTAGTCGTATTGTTTGCTGGCTTGGCTGTTGTGCCAGAAGTTTTATTTGTACGCGCAGTACTTTTTGATGGTTTTGACACGGTTTCCGTAGCAGAATTTTCGACTGCTGGATTTTCTTGAGTTGTTTTGCTCATCAGGCTTTTCCAAGCATTTTACAGTATTCTTGGGGTGTACATTACCACAATCTAAAAACAGCTGAATTGACTAAAATGACATTAGGCAAAGCATTCAGGTCAAGACATCCATGGTTTAACTCAAGTATGATTCTATGGAAACTGATGGATGTATTGAAATATAAGTGCCTGACATCATATTGAAGTTAAAAGGATATGTTCAAAACCATCAAAAATTAATTTGTAAGAGAGATAATAAACATGACTGATCAATACCAAATCTTTGCAAAATCTCCTATTGGTAAATTTGTCATCAAAAATTTAGGTTTGCCGTCCCCAACTCCTTTAGAGCGTTTCGAGTCAGCTTCACCTGTAGTAAAAGGTGCGGTGTTATTTGGTGCTGCATCATCCAGTACATTATCGGGTGCAATTGCACAAGTTCTGGCCAATATTCATGCCAATGGCTATGCGGGTAACAATTCAGAATTGCAACAGGCTGCAGCAAAAGCAGGTTTAAACCTGGGTGCATTTAATGAAGGTGACAAAGAGTCAAAATTTAAAGCGGTGATTTTTGATGCGTCCGGCATTCAAGACTCTGAACAACTGAAAGAACTTTATAACTTCTTTAACCCAATTGCGCGTCAAATTCAGGCTTCAGGCCGTGTTGTGGTAGTAGGTATTAGCCCTGAAACTGCAAAAACAGTAAAACAGGCCATTGCACAGCGTGCGCTTGAAGGTTTTGTAAAATCCGTAGGTAAAGAATTCAAGAAAGGGATTGCAGCACAACTGGTTTATGTCGATGAAGGTGCAGAAGCAAACCTTGAATCTACATTACGTTTCGCACTTTCTCCACGTTCTGCTTATGTGTCTGGTCAAGTCATTCGTGTTTCCAAGGCAGAGGTTGTCGATGTAGACTGGGCCAAACCACTGGCGGGTAAAACTGCTGTAGTCACCGGTGCCAGCCGTGGTATTGGTGAAGCGATTGCACATGTACTGTCACGTGATGGCGCACATGTCATTTGCCTGGACGTTCCACAACAGCAGGCAGATCTGGACCGTGTTGCCGGTGAAATTGGCGGTTCTACGCTTGCGATTGATATCACTGCTGCGGATGCGGGTGAAAAAATCAAGGCGGCTGCAGCGGCGCAGGGCGGTCTGGATATTATCGTGCACAACGCCGGAATTACCCGTGACAAAACTTTGGCCAATATGAAGCCCGAGCTTTGGGATCTGGTGATCAACATTAATCTGTCTGCAATAGAACGAGTAAATGATTACTTGCTGGAAAATGATGGCTTCAATGCGAATGGCCGCATTGTGTGTGTGTCTTCAATTTCAGGTATTGCAGGCAATTTGGGACAAACCAACTATGCGGCGTCTAAAGCAGGCGTGATTGGTGTAGTGAAATTCACGGCACCGATTTTGAAAAATGGCGTGACCATTAATGCGGTTGCACCGGGCTTCATTGAAACTCAAATGACCGCAGCGATTCCATTTGCAATTCGTGAAGCAGGCCGCCGTATGAATTCAATGAGTCAAGGTGGTTTACCTGTCGATGTTGCTGAAACGATTGCATTATTTGCATCTTCAGCGTCTACAGGTTTAAATGGCAACGTGGTTCGTGTGTGTGGTCAAAGCTTGCTAGGGGCTTAACACATTAAAGTCCTCTCCCTTGGGGAGAGGATTTAGGAGAGGGAGATAAGGGGATATATTATTAACCCTCTCTCTAGCTCTCTCCCAAAGGGAGAGAGAACTCCATTAAATAAATTAGAAAAACTTCTCAAAGGTTCTGTATGAATACTCGCCATTTTAGCCAACTTCCAAAACCTTATTTAGCCTATCCTAAAGTGATTCAAGGCTTGATTTTTAAAAAGCCTAAAGGTGAAAAAGTGCTGCCGCAAGTGGAATATGTGGTGGATTCATTCAAGGTTGATCAAAAGCATCTTAAAGCTTATAACGAAGTCTGTGGCTTCAAGAATAATGGTTATATTCCTGCCATTTATCTGGCGGTGCTATCGCAAAGCCTGCAAATGCATATGATGACGACGGAAGCTTTCCCGTTTGCAATTTTAGGTCTGGTACATATTCGCAACCAGATTAAACAAAGCCGCAAAGTGGGGACCAATGAGCCATTAACCTTGTCCTGCAAGTTTGGTGAGTTGCAACCGCATGACAAGGGCGTGCAATTTGATTTCATTACCACGGCGAAAGTGGGCAATGAAGTGGTAATGGAAGGGACAACTACCTATTTGGCCCGTCAAAAAACCAGTGTCAAGGCTGCGCCTAAACTGGTCGACAATAAAACGCCAGCCTATGAATTGAATGCAGAATGGAATGTCTCTGAAAATATCGGGCGTCGTTATGCTTTAACGTCTGGTGACTTTAACCTGATTCATATCCATGCCATCACGGCAAAAGCCTTCGGTTTTAAACAGGCGATTGCCCATGGGATGTGGAGCAAGGCGAAAGCATTGGCCAGCTTAACTTTGCCAGATGCTTATGACGCTGACGTGTGGTTTAAACTGCCGATGTATCTCCCTTCAAAAGTGGAGTTCTTGACTGCTCAGGAAGGAAAGGATACCGAGTTTGTCATCCGGAACAGTAAAAATAAAAAGCCACATGTTACGGGAAGTGTGAAAGAACTTTAAGACCAAAGCCTAAGTCACTGTAGATTTAGGCTTTTTTGTTTTAAGCTCGATAGAATGTCTTACTGGTCTATGGAAAGCACAGTTGAATGAAAGAAATCAAAGCATATCTCTTCGCCAATACAGCAAATTATCAAGGTCATGTCGATGAACGATTTATGGACCTTGCTACACAATTCAGCCGGATGCAGGATGCGCGGACGAATTTAGGTGGCGCTGCTCTGGTGGTTTATTTTCAGGGACGCAAGGTTGTTGATATCTGGACCGGGAAAAAGTCTGAAACCGAAAGCTGGCAAGCGGATACCTTGTCGCTCTGCTATTCCACCGGTAAAGGGGTTTTATCTACCTTGGCGCATATTTTGGTCAGTGAAGGTTTTCTTGACTATGACATTCCAGTAGCACGGTACTGGCCTGAATTTGCCCAACAGGGTAAAGATAAAATTAGCTTAAGGCATATGCTGAGTCACCAAAGCGGTTTATATGATATTCGCCATCTTGTTGCTGATGCTTCGGAAATGGCGGATTGGCCGCACATGCTGGACGTTATTGCCCAGGCGAAGCCACGCTTTGAAGTCGCGACAGATGCCGCATATCAGCCCTTAACTTTTGGCTGGCAAGTGGGCGGGGTATTGGAAAATGCTACAGGGAAGACATTGGCAGAACTGATGCAACACTATCTGATTGATCCATTGCAATTAGATGCTGCCTATTTTGGTGTACCGGAAGAGAAACTGGCTGACGTTGCCCGGATTGTGCCTCAGCAAAAAAATTCAACAGATAAACCGCAAAAGGCCAAGGCTAAAGTCAAACATCAACAGGCACGCAAAGCATCTCCCTTGGATAAACTGTTAGAACTTTCCGGTCAAAACCCTCAAGATTTTCAGGATGCCATGATTCCCAAAGGGATGAAAAATTTCAGCTTCTTTAGCGATGCAGGACTACAGGCCATTATTCCTGCGGCAACGGGTGTGTTTAGCGCCAACAGCCTGGCACGTATTTACGCAATGCTTGCCAATGCTGGGGAGTGGCAAGGGCAGCAGTTGATTCAGCCTGAAGTCTTTCAGCAATTAAGTCAAATACAATATACCCGGCGTGACCGGATCATGCCATTACCGATGCATTGGCGTTTGGGTTATCACCGGGTTTTAACCTTAGGAAAATCATCCTCAGGATTTGGTCATATGGGCTTTAATGGCTCTGGTGCGTGGTGCGATCCGGAGCGTGGTTTAAGTTTTGCCTATACCCATAATTTCCCTGTCGCCTCGATTACAGGAGATTACCGATTATGGGGCTTAACGCAGGAAGCATTGCGCTGTACAGATCGGATTTTATATGGTCGTAAAGGCTGGTTTTAATTTGCAACATTTTGCTTGGGAAAATAACGGGAAAATATGCTACTTTGCCAGCGATTCTAGCTGCTGTTGATATTTTATGAAAAATGTCGTGTTAATTCCTTTATTGGCAAGTGCTGCGTTATTGGGATGTCAGGATGCTAACCAATCGGATACGCAAGCCAAGGCATCGATAGAATCGCAAAAGCAACAGGCAGCATGGGCAGGAAAATATGAAGGGACAACGCCATGCATGGGCTGTCTTTCACGTTGTGATGATTGTCCGGGCATGGCTGTGAGTTTGGCATTGCATGAGGATCAAACCTATACCTTAACCCGTGAAAGTTTGAGTGGCCATAACGAATTGGAAACCCTGACTGGTCAGCTGCGTTTCGATGCCAAAGATGAGAACAAAATTGAGCTGATCAATGTGCCTACACGTAATTTGCTTTATGTGGATTTGGATGAAAAAGTCCTCGAAATTCGTGTAGACAAGACGGCAAAACCTTATCAGATGCAAAGTGATTTTCTTTTAGGTAAGTTGGCTTAATTCGCTTATTCAGACAATTTTAAATCCTGTACTTAAGCCGGATAAATACAGGATTTTTATTGCGCAAATGCTGCCATTTATTTCACTATTTTATAAAAAAACAGTATGCTTAGACCTGTAAAAAGGAGCATACATGTATCAAGTACTTGCACGAAAATACCGTCCACGTAATTTTAAGGAATTGGTGGGGCAAAACCATGTGTCACGCGCATTAACGAGTGCCTTGGAACGTGGTCGGTTACATCATGCGTATTTGTTTACCGGGACTCGCGGAGTAGGTAAAACCACCATTGCCCGTATTTTGGCAAAATGTCTGAACTGTGAAACTGGTGTGACCTCAACACCGTGTGAAGTATGCCCAACCTGTAAGGCAGTGAATGAAGGTCGTTTTATCGATTTAATCGAAATTGATGCAGCATCACGTACAAAAGTAGAAGATACACGTGAATTGTTGGATAATGTTCCCTATGCACCTACACAAGGTCGTTTTAAGGTTTATCTGATCGATGAAGTGCATATGCTCTCGACGCATTCCTTCAATGCCTTACTCAAAACATTAGAAGAACCGCCAGAACATGTGAAATTCCTGTTCGCTACAACCGATCCACAAAAATTACCGATTACCGTGATTTCACGCTGCCTGCAATTTACTTTGCGTCCGCTGGCAGTTGATGAAATTACCGAACATCTGAGCAATATTCTCAAGCAGGAACAGATTCAGGCCGAACAGGATGCGATCTGGCAAATTGCCGAATCTGCCCAGGGTTCACTTCGTGATGCGCTATCATTAACCGATCAGGCCATTGCCTATGGTCAGGGTGAAATTCAGTATCAAGATGTCAAAGACATGTTGGGCCTGATTGACCGCACCATCATTTATGATCTGATTTTAGCTATTCACCAAAACCAGAAAGCCCGTGTCAGTGAATTGCTGATGCAATTCCGCCAGCAGGCGCTGGATGTTTCACTGGTTCTGGATCAGTTGATTTCAACCCTGCATGAGCTGGCATTGTTGCAATATCTGCCTGAGCTGAGCTTGAAATACAGTGCTGAAATCAATCAAAAGATTATGCAGTTGTCGCAACGCATTTCAGCACAAGATTTACAGTTGTATTATCAGGTGGCTTGTAAAGGCCGTGCTGACCTGCAACTTGCCGTGACGCAAGAGCAGGGCTTTGAAATGTGCGTATTGCGCTTATTGGCGTTCCGTCCATTACAGCCCAATGAAATTCCGCTATCACAAGCATCGGTCGTTACAGAAAACGTTCAGTCCGTCGTACCACAGCCGGTTCATTCAGAAATTTTACAGCAGCAAGCATCGCAGCATGTAGCGGTAGAGCCGGACCCTGTTGAATCAACAGCTGTATATGATGATTTTGATGAGTCTCAGTATGATGATGACCCATTTAATGAAGTTGCAGCTCAATCTTCTATAGATGAACCCAGTTCGGATGATTTCCTGGAACAGGACACGGTAGAAGATGAAGTTGTATCTCCAGCATCAAATACGCCATTGAATCCGGCTCAAGCACAGTCGGAAAAAATTGTCTTTGATCCCTCCAGTGACGATGCATTATTTGGCTTTGACGATGAGCCTGAAGCAGTAAGCACTACAGCTGATGAAGGCAGCAGCGATGATTTCCTGTTTGATGAAATAGCACCTTTAGCAACCGGTGAAGCCACACCGACCGAATCTCAAGCTGAAGTTCCGGAGCAAGCTCAGCAAGCAGTAGAGGAAACAGCCCAAGATTCATTATTTGATTTGGCAGCTGAGCCGGCTGTTCCGGCACCTGAAGATCTACAAGGCAATCTGACCGATGCTTCATCGAAATTGATGCCACAAGATATTTTAAAACTAAAGCCTCAGGTTCTTGAAGGCGAATGGACGGTGGATAAGTGGGAGTACTGGTTCCGTAACAGTCATCTGTCACCGGCAGTTCAAGAATTGGCACAACAGGGTGTAATGACGGGGCAAATCAATGGTGAAACGATTTTCCATATTCCAAAGCAATATGAAGCGTTGTTGACCCAGTTGCAGCATGCCTTGGAGCAGGCATTAAAAACCGAATGGCCGGGTACACATTTTCAGGTTCATTATGCAGATGTAGAAACCACAACGCCGTATAGCATGCAAAGTGAGCGTAAAGAAAAAGCCTATGCACGTGCGGCAGAGCTGCTGCATGCAGAACCAGCAGTCAAGGAGCTTCTGCAAAACTTTGACGGTGAAATACAGAATATTCAGCTCAAATAAGCTTATTCATTCACACTATATTGGTATAGCGCATCCCGTATTTTAATTGGAATCGGGGTGCTTTTTCGTGTTTGCCGGTCTACAAATACATGCACGAAATGACCTTGTGCAGAAGCCACCTCATGACCCTGTTTAAAAATGGCCAAATCGTATTGTACGGATGAATTGCCCAGTTTCGAAATTGCTACGCCGACATCAATGATTTCAGGATAAGACAGTTCCTGAAAAAAACTGCATGACGAATCGACCACCAGGCCAATGACTGGCGAATAGCGAATGTCAAAGTCTGCTTTTTCGATCAGCAGGGCATTGGCAGCGGTATCAAAATAACTGTAATAAGTCACATTGTTGACGTGTCCATAAATATCATTATCCGACCAGCGGGTTTGAATCGGTAAAAAGTATGAAAAATCGGCACGATGTTTAGGAATCTGTTTCATTGCTATAGTCACTTTAATGATTTCATTTTTTTCTGGGAAGCCTATGAAAATACAAGTTAAAAATAGCTCATCTCAATAAAACTGGATGACCTGTAATAACTGTAAAAGCAATTTGGATATTACTTAAATCTTTATTTTTATTAGCAGTATAAGTTTGATTTAAGCATAAATAGCTTGATAAATTTCCCGTGCGTCATGTTGGTTGAGATCACGCGGGTTATTTTGCAACAGCCGGGTTTGTAGCATCGCATCATTGGCCAGTTGTTCCAGCATATTTTCAGGCACATTCAAATCTTTCAACCTTAAAATCAGGCCGCTTTTGTCCAGATGATTCTGCATGTGGTCAATAAATAAATCACATAGACCGTCTGTACTGCCGTTGCTTTTCGGGTCAAGCCAGCACATCAGCTCGGCATAGTACTGTTTAGCATTCGGGGCGTTGAACTTTAACACTTCGGTCAACACCAGAGCATTGCTATGCCCATGTGAAATATGAAAATGTCCGCCTAAGGGATAAGCCAGCGCATGGACTGCTGCCACTGGAGCATTGGCAAAGGCCTGTCCGGCGAGCATGGAGCCGACCAGCATATTTTGCCGTGCTTCTAAATTCTGCCCATCTGCCAGGACCAAACTTAGATTTTTATTGAGTAATCTTAACGCCTGTTTGGCTAACATGTCGGCATAGGGATTCTTTTTGATTTTTGAAGTATAGGCTTCAATCGCATGCACCATCGCATCGATGCCGGTTGCCGCTGTAATATGCGCAGGCAGGTTCTGTGTAAAGGTTGCATCTAAAATGGCGACATCGGCAAATAAAACTGGAGCAACAATACCGGTTTTGCTGGTTTCACCTGTAGTGACAATCGAGATGGGGGTAACTTCGGAACCTGTACCTGCCGTGGTCGGAACCAGAAACAGCGGTAATCTGGGGTGTTTGGCATTATTGATGCCATATAAATCCTGCAAGCGCTGTTGTTGCTGCGGATGAGCCAAAACTGCAATTACTTTGGCAACATCCAGTGAACTGCCACCCCCGAACCCCAATATGATGTCCGCTTGTTCATTTTTAGCGAAGTTTACAGCGTCCAATACAATCTGTTCAGGGGGATCGGCCTGAACGTTGGAATAAATCGCATAGGGCAGTCGAATCGATTCTAAAATTTCTATAATCGGCATATGCAGTTGCTGCTGAATGATGCCAGCATCGGTGACCAGCAGCAGTTTTTTATAAGCGTGTTGTTGTAATAATGGCTTTAACTCATAGATCGAGCCCAGTCCAGAAATAATATTCGAGACGGTTTGAAATTGAAAATGGCTCATCTATTGCTTCCTTTTTGATATCAAATTCAAGATTATTGTTTTAGTGTTCTATAGGATTCATCCTCTAAATAACTTAACATAAGACACCTGAAAATAAAGCAGTAATTGAGGTTGTTATGTCATCCAAAACGCCCTATAAGGTGTTATGTGTATGTTTAGGAAATATTTGCCGCTCTCCCACGGCAGAAGTTGTTCTTAGGCATTTTTGTGATAAACAGCAACTGAATATTATGATCGACTCCGCAGGAACCAGTAATTACCATCCTGGAAAAGCACCAGATGAGCGTAGCCAGAAACATGCCTTAAAGCGCGGTTATGATTTATCATCGTTACGGGCGCGCCAGTTAAAAGCGCAAGATTTTCTTGAATTTGATCTTATTCTGGCGATGGATCATGAAAATTTATTCAATATTCAAGCGCTTCTACAACAGGCTGAAAAGGCCTATGCTGCCAGTCAAATTCGGGCAAAAATTGCATTGATGAGTGAATACGATCAGAATTATCCCAAACAGGCCTTGCCGGATCCATATTATGGCGGGGCGGATGGCTTTGAGCGTGTACTCGATCAGTGTGAATCGAGCAGCTTGGCGTGGGTGGCTATTTTTGAACAGCAGTTCAAACAACAGATTGATGTGAAATAAAGGTTTAAGCACATGAATATTCAAACTCAAATTCAACTTAAGCCTTTTAATACCTTGAGTCTTGATGCAACCGCATCGCATTACTGCAAAGTACAATCTACCGCTGAATTGGTAGATGCCTTAAATTATGCCAAGCAACAGCAGTTAAATGTTTTGATTTTGTCGGGTGGCAGCAACATGCTATTGCCTGAAAAAATCCATGCGCTTGTGATGCATATGGACATTCAGGGTATTGAAGATATTGCCGAAGATGATGACAGCAAGACCATTCGTGTCGGGGCTGGGCAAGTCTGGCATGACTTTGTGCTATGGACCACAGAAAATCATTTATATGGCCTGCAAAATCTGGCGCTCATTCCAGGTCTGGTGGGTGCGTCTCCGGTACAGAATATTGGTGCTTATGGAGTAGAAGTGGGCGAGTTTATCGAGTCGGTTCAAGTCTATGATCGTCAGCTGGAACAATTCAGCACCATTCTGGCTCAAGATTGTCACTTTTCCTATCGGTATAGTATTTTTAAAGACGATCCAAATCGTTTTGTGATTACTCATGTGACTTTTAAATTGCTTAAGCAAGCACATTTAATGCTGAATTATGGTGATCTTAAGCAGGCGGTAGGTGAAGATCAGACGGCTGAAAACCTGCAAAAACAAGTGATTCAGATTCGTCAAAGCAAATTGCCAGATCCAAAAGAATATCCTAATGTGGGAAGTTTCTTTAAAAATCCGATTATTTCTGAACAGCTTTTTGACCATTTAGCACAGACATTTCCACAATTACCCCATTATCCTCAGGCCAAAGGTGGCGTTAAAATTGCAGCAGGCTGGTTGATCGATCAATCGGGCTGGAAGGGTAAAAAACTGGGCATGGTGGGCATGTTTCATAAGCAAGCCTTGGTGCTGGTGAATTATGATCAGGCCAATCTGGCAGATGTTCAAGCCACCTACCAGGCTGTACAGCATGATGTACAGCAAAAATTTGATATTTTGTTAGAGCCTGAACCGGTGCTGTTTGATGAAACCGGTTTAATTCGTTCACACATGGAATAAAAATGATGGCGAAATCGCATTGGATGGTACGACTGGTACAAATAGCTTCAGTGCTATTTGTACTGTTCGGCTGTTTCATGGTTTTGCTTTATTCACCCTTTTATTCTGGTTGGGTCGTGAGTGCGCTGAACAGTTTTGTGCCTGTAGAAGTGAATCAGGTGGCAGCAAAAAGCCAGCAAATGGCAGCCTTGAGTGAACATGAAAATCTGGAGCCAGGTTCCAGAGTCTGGATTGCCCGTCAAGCCTACCTGAAATTGATGGAAGAGGCGATCCAGTCGCAAAATTCACAGGATTTAATTCTGATTCAGGCGCGTTACAAGGCCTTGCAGCAAACCATTGAAGATGCCCAGATTCAGGAAGAACAACAACAGGACAAACCGCAGGTTCCGCTGCTGGCAAAGCCGGTCGAGGCTGCATCTGAAGCAGAAGATCCAGCTCAAACGGTTAAAGACTTGCTGGATTTAAACAGTACTGAAAATCAGGCCTTAATGGAAAAATATCTGGATTTTCTGCGCAAGCATGAAATAGAAAAGGAAAAGGTGGCCAGCGAAGCTGTCGATGAAACCATCTATCAGGATATTGCCCTGATTCAGGAGCAAAATGAACAATCACAGCCACAAAGTTCTAAACCCTATGCGATTGTGGTTCTGGGTGGCGGGCTAACACTGGATAAAAACAGAAAGGATATAGTAGTAAACAAATATACCCGTCTGCGCCTGGAAAAAACCTTAGCCATAGAACAGCAGTATCGCTTACCGATTGTGCTGAGTGGTGTAGAAGCACCTTATATGCAGCGCTGGTTAAAGGCATATAATGTCGATGCGAAACTGCTGGAAGACCGCAGTATGAATACCTGTGAAAATTCGCGTTTTAGCTCATTATTATTGCAGAAAAAAGGTGGAGCTCCACGGGTGATTTTGATTACTGACCGTTATCATATGCCGCGTACCCGTCGTTTATTTGCCTTGAATGGTATTGAAACTGTACCCGTAGAAGCACCCATGCCGACTCAATTGACCAAGTGGCGTCCAAGTGAACAGAATTATGACCATAGTCGCCGTGCCAATTATGAAATGTTAGCCACTATTCGTGATATCTGGTTTGGTTCCAGTGATTGCCGAGAGGTACCTTAATGCCCGATATTCCATTCTTAAATCCTGCCATTTTAAAACAGCTGGATTTACCCGTTCCAAGCCGTGAAACCACACCTCAGTTACTTGAAGCATTAAATCTGAACAAGCCTTATCAGCCTTCAGTCGAAATTCAGGCTTATCGTCAGTTATATGGTTTGCATCTGCTGGATTGTGAGCATTGGCAAGGCTATGTACAAATGCCTTTGTTTAAATTGCATGTACAGGTGTTTCAACCACATCTGGAAAAAATTGCCTTGCCGAAAATACGCGGTACGGTATTTTTACTGCATGGCTATCTGGAACATAGCGGAATTTACCAGCCGATTATTCGTGAATTGCTGGAACAGGGGTTTAGTGTCATTACTTATGATTTGCCCGGTCATGGCCTCAGTGATGGTTCTCCGGCAAACATCAAGAATTTTGACCATTACCAGCAGGTATTGCATGCGGTTTATCACTACATTAAAAATGCTGAACAATTGCCGAAACCTTGGTTAGGCATCGGGCAGAGTACGGGTGGTGCCATCTGGATGCATCATTTGCTGGAATTTGCCCAACGTCGTGAAAATCCCTATGTAGACCGTGTTTTATTGCTTTCACCCCTGATTCGACCGGCCAAGACGGCGTGGTGGCATAATTCGGTCGGTCTGGGTATTATCCGGCGTATTAAGCGTCAGGTACCACGGCATTTTAGACGCAATAACCACAATCCTGAATTTCTGCGTTTTGTTCGTTTAAAAGATCCGTTACAGCCCCGTATGATGGGAATGGACTGGATTCTGGCCATGTCAAAATGGATGCAGGAAATGGAAGCGCGTCCTGCTTGCCGCATTCCTGTCTGGCTGGCACAGGGAGCGCAGGATCAGACTGTGGACTGGCGTTATAATATCGAGTTTATTCGTCGCAAGTTCCGTTTGCAGACATTATTGATGCTGGAAGAAGGATCACACCAGTTGATTAACGAACGTGCCGATATCCGTGCAGCCTTAACTGGTTTGATTCCGGCTTTTTTACATGCCCAAAGCTCGTCTGGTTATTATTGATATTCTCTATTGCATCCACACTTAAAAGAGGCCATATGGTACTGCTGTCCCATAGTTGAATTCCAGGTGTTAGATTTGTGAGTGTGGCAAGGATGCCACACATTCCCCATCATGACAGGACGTCATGTATGGGGAATAAAGACTTTTGCCTACTTTTGGTCTGTCAAAAGTAGGGTTCAGCCTACACAAAGCAACTTAAACTTTTAAAGAAAAGACAAGGCTGTGAAAAGTTAAATATAAATAAATATCAGTTAATTAAACATAAAATATCACCATATTGATTCGGTGCTGAAAATAAAATTCAAATTATGAGACAGTGCTGGCCCATGTAGCCTCTTTTTTGATTCTTTTTAATGTATTTTACTCTGAATTTGTGCCGCGATTAAAATCTATCCGCATGGGCTAAATTCCAGATGCGATAATAGAAGTTTTCATCATCTCCCGCTTTGCAGTTGAGTAATTCACCTTCTTTTAACCAGAAGTGTAACTGGGCATAATTCTTGATTTCCCGATCATTAATGCGCTGGGCTAAATGATGTGGCTTGATATCTGCCGGATGTTTCAAGCCTGCGACTGCAATCATTTCAGATAAGGCACGCAGGGTATTTTTTTGAAAATTCAAGACACGAACGGCCTTGCTGGGAACATGCAGGGCTTTTTGCCGTTCCTGATCTTGAGTGGTAACACCCACCGGACATTGGTTGGTATGACAACTTTGCGCCTGAATACAGCCGATGGCAAACATAAAGCCACGCGCCGAATTGACCCAGTCCGCCCCAATCGCCATGGTGCTGGCAATGTCAAAAGCACTGATAATTTTGCCGCTTGCTCCGATCTTGATTTGATCTCTTAAACCTGCACCGACCAGGGTGTTATGGACAAACAGTAGACCTTCCCGTAAAGGTGTACCTACGTGGTCAATCAGTTCAATCGGGGCAGCACCACTACCGCCTTCAGAACCATCCACTACAATAAAGTCCGGCACAATGTGAGTTTCAAGCATGGCTTTGACAATACTCATGAATTGCCAGGGCTGACCAATACAGAGTTTAAAGCCCACCGGTTTACCGTCAGACAGTTCACGTAGTTGCTGGATGAAATGCATCATTTCAATTGGGGTGCTAAATGTAGAGTGTTGGGCCGGAGAAACACAATCATGTTCGCGGCTCACTCCGCGTATCTGAGCAATCTCTTCTGAAATTTTGCTTTTAGGCAAAATTCCGCCATGACCGGGTTTTGCGCCTTGAGACAGCTTGATTTCTATCATCTTGATTTGCGGTAATCGGGCTTGCCGGGAAAATTTTTCCGGATCGAACTGACCTTCCAGGGTGCGGCAGCCAAAGTAGGCGCTGCCGAGTTCCCAGACAATATCTCCGCCATTTTCCAAATGGTAAGGACTGATACTGCCTTCACCGGTATCATGATAAAAATTGCCCATTTTCGCCCCCAGATTCAACGCCCGAATCGCATTGGCGCTCAGGCTGCCAAAACTCAGGGCGGAGATATTCATAATGGAGGCGCTATAAGGGTGCCTGCATTGAACATTGCCGATTTGAATACGGAAGCTTTCAGGATCGGCAGGTTTGCATGGCGTAATGGAATGGGTGATAAAACGGTAATCTTGCTGGTAGACATCAATCAGGGAACCAAACGGTTTATCGGCATTTTTATTCTTGGCACGTCGGTAAACCAGACTGCGTTGCATCCGTGAAAATGGCAGGGCATCCTGATCATTTTCAATAAAATATTGCCGGACTTCAGGACGAAACTCTTCAAAAATAAAGCGAAAATGTCCAATGAGGGGATAATTTTTCAGGATTGAATGCTGATTTTGCAAGATATCATATACGCCAACCAGCGTCAGGATTCCTGAGATCAGCCATAAAGAATTCAGAAAGGGATCGGAAAGAAAATAATGAATAGATTGGGGTTCATAGATAATCCGAAACCAGCTAATAGTTAAGGTAATGAAAATACAGCTAAACCAGACCGAATATCGTGAGAAAAAAGTATTTAAAAATCTATGTCTGATGGCTTGGGCTGGAACTGGCATTTTCATGTTTTCCATCAAATGGTTCATAACATGAATTTGCCTATTTTATATACACGGTACAAGTTCTGATTTGTAAAACCGCTAAGGGGAAGTAAGGGTAAATCTCGGCTTAAGGTTGAGTGCAGGCATTATTGATTTTAATGATCCTTGAATTTAATCAAAGTTGGAATGCGCACTACAGATGAGCGGCATATAAACACAGGGAAATAGAAATTCAGAATAAATGCTTAATAAATAATCAGCTTAAAACTTCAGATCTTATGCTTTCACAAAGCAGAGATTATAGATTAGATTGGTTTTATCCAAGCCACAAGAGGTAATTGATATGACCATGAAATCCATTCGCTATAATAGTGGAGAACTGGCGTGCTAAAGCACAATAGGTTTTTCTCCATGTGTAAAATCAGTCACTATCAAGCTTTGTGTCGGGGTGAGAAAATAAAGCTTGATGTTCTAGAAGCCCACCAGACCATACTAAAAATAGATCCAAGCAGAAATATTCTATAGTCCCAAAGATTGGGACTTTTTTATTGTTTATTTTCAGGGCTTTTATTCATCTGCGATTTGGCGAACTGCATTGGAAACTTCAAGCGGTTCGATGTGCTGAATCTTGTTGCCAAAACTCCTTAGCCACCATGCTAGTTGTGAAGTAAAAGGCACGCTTGCAGTGACTTGGGCCAAACCGTTTTCTAATTTTTCAATCACCTGGTCAGTGCTGAGCTGGCTTTCATCAAAATAATGTGCATCTTCTTCTGTCATAGTCAGTTTTAAGGCCACATTATGGGTCGGTTTGTTGTAGTCGACCCTAAAGCCTAAGGCACCGGATTCAATATAGGCATCAATATCAAAGTTCACCGGGTGCATTGCGCGCGAATTGAGCACCACAGCCGATTTAAAACGATGCAGGGCAAAGGTCTGAATATCGGTTTTATCATGGCGGGTACAAATGAGATAAATAATTGCACCTTTTTGTACCAATGCTAAGGGATTCAAAATATAGGTTTTTTCTTCACCAGAATAGCTGCGTCCCTGATAGACACATTCCAGCTGTTTGTCTTGCAGCAAACCTTCATAAATGGACTGCTGCGCCAGTTTGTCGACGACAGGGGGAATCAGCGGTTGAGTCGCCGGGACAATCCGCACGCGGTTAATCCATTGGCGTACATTGTTTTGGGTCGACAAGCTGCGACGCGCCAGATCGAACCACGGATTCATCTCTTCAATCAGGCTAGGCGGCAACAGGTGTTTTAAATGTTCCTCGACCATCATAAAGGTGACCGCCTGTGAGCTGGTCATATGCGGCAAACTTTGAATAGGTGCATCTAAACGCCAGCGCCAGCCCTGAGGCACGGTTTTACTGCTTTCAATCGGAAAACGTAGCGAGATCTGATTTAAATCACGTTGAATGGTACGCAGGCTGATATCAATCCCTTCACGCTGCAAAATTTCCTGCAATTCACGGGTACCCATCCATTTCCCGGTAGAAAGACGAGATAAAATTTGCCACTGACGATACAGGCTATTTGACGTTTCTTTTTCTTGTGAAGACATAACTAAAATTAAAGATCGGGTAGAGTGTTTATATATCCATTAAATGATGAACACAATAAAAAAACTGAATTATTTTCGCAAGCATGGTTGCTCAAAACTGTGCATATTTTGACCTGGATTTATCCGGAAATTCCTTAAAATGAATAAAATCACAATAAATCAGGAACCTAAAGAATAATTGGCATGCTTGTTGCTTTAGTCTGTTGACAATAGAAAATACTTACGAGGTTTGTATGCTTAAAGAAAATCAAGATACAAATTCGATAGCGTCAATGGAGACGTTTTCCCACAATGAAGTGGCAGAGAAGGGCAATGAGTCTTTAACAACCTCATTTAGACCTCAAACTAAATTGAATTCTTTATTTCAACAATTTAAATCACATTTTTTTAATGAATTGGTTGATGAACAGGGGATGACGGGTGAAACCTGCCAAAAGCTAGAACACTGGTTATCACAACATACTTTGGAAGAGTTGAAGTCGCTCAACCAGACGGCCAAGGAACATTTTTTATATGACGGTATTACCTTTGCTGTTTATGGTGAGTCTGAAGGAATTGAGCGAACCATTCCCTATGACCTGATTCCACGGGTGATGGAGAAAAAGCAATGGAACAAGGTGTCGCTTGGCTGTGCGCAAAGGGTGCGTGCACTGAATTTATTTTTACACGATATTTATCATCAACAGGACATTTTGAAGGCCAATATTGTGCCTGAGTTGCAGGTATTGGCGCATGAAGCTTATCAGCCACATATGTATGCACATGACCTGAAAGGAAAAATTTACAGCCAAATCAGTGGGATCGATATTATCCGTGACCGTCATGGTGAATTTTATGTGCTGGAAGATAATTTAAGAACACCATCCGGTGTGTCTTATATGCTGGAAAGCCGGAAAATTAGCCAGAAATTAATGCCACAGCTGTTCCAGCAAAATAACGTTTTGGGTATCGAGCAATATCCTCAGTTACTCAAAGAGATTCTGGCTGAAAATGCCTATGTCGATAAGCCTTTTATTGTGGTTCTGACGCCAGGTCGCTACAACAGCGCATATTATGAACATTCCTTCCTGGCAAGGGAGATGGATGTGCCTTTAGTGACATCACGTGACCTTTTTGTAGAGAACGATAAGGTTTATGTCAAAACGATTCGTGGCAGACAGCGGGTTGATGTAATTTATCGTCGAGTCGATGATGCATATCTCGATCCTTTATGCTTTTTGCCGGATAGCACCTTGGGTGTACCCGGCTTAATGTCAGCTTATTTAAATCACAATGTGGTGATTGCCAACGCGCCGGGCACCGGAGTGGCTGATGATAAATCAATCTATCCGTATGTGGATAAAATGATTCATTTTTATCTGGGCGAGCAGGCCATCTTAAAAAATGTGCCGACTTATCTGTGCCGGGAAAGTGAAGATCTGGAATACGTCCTGGCCAATCTGGAACAACTGGTGGTGAAAGAAGCCCAAGGCTCAGGCGGTTATGGCATGTTGATTGGTCCGCAGGCCTCAAGCCGCCAGATTGAAGCTTTTAGAGACAAAATTAGTGCGGCTCCGCATTTGTATATTGCACAGCCGACGCTGGATTTATCGGTTTGCCCGACCTTGACTGATTTTGGCGTGGCAGAGCGTCATATCGATTTACGGCCTTTTGTCCTCAGCTCACCATCCCGCACCGAGATTGTTCCGGGTGGTTTGACACGGGTCGCCATGCAGGCCGGGTCGCTGGTAGTGAATTCTTCACAAGGGGGTGGCGTTAAAGACACCTGGGTTGTCGATAACCTGCATTCATAAATATCTAACCATGGGAAGGAAATTATGATTTTATTAAATAGCAATGCTCAGCATATTTTTTGGTTAGGTCGGTATTTAACCCGGATTCAATATACCTGTAGCCAGTTTCCATTTGTGGAAGATCAGGATGCATTGCAATATGCCCATGCTTTTTGCTTGCCTGCTTTTGATGCAAGCTCACTCAATGCATTATTGCTGGATATTGAACAACCGTCGTCTTTTCATCAACAATTTCAACATGCCAAAGACAACATACAGGACTTGCGTGGCGTACTTTCAGCAAAAGCCTATGCAGAATTAAATCAGCTGATTAAAAATGCCCATGCGAATGCGAGTTATATTTGTGATGTGGCGGCAGATTGTCATGATGTTTTCGAGGCTGAATCGGAAGATGTGTTCCTGTTTTTTAGCCTGGGACAGAATATTGAGCAGCTGGACCGGCAAATCCGTCTAAAACAGGACCAGCGCACGACTTTGGACAATATGGATCAAATTGTTGACCTGCTGGCGCAGATTGGCTGGGATAAGCTGGATAAAGCTTGGCAGCAGCTTAAATTAAGCCCGGATAGTATGAATTTTTATCACTTTAGTGATCATATTCAAAACCTGTTTGAGGTGGATGTATGAAGTTGATGATCAATCACCAAACGCATTATCAATATAGTGATCCGGCTTGCAACAGTATCCAGTACATTAAAATGACGCCAGGCAGCAATGCTCATCAGCATGTGCATTGTTGGGATGTCAGTGTGCCCGGGCTTAAGCAAACAAAAAACGATGCCTTTAACAACATCTGGATTACCAGTTCGCAGCGACAGCCCTACAGCCAAATGACCATCATGGCGCAGGGCATTGTCGAGATTAACCCTGATACGCAATTTGGAATTGGTACGGAGCTCAATCCACAAATATTTTTGCAACCGACATCAAGTACGCTGTGCAATGCAGAGATGAAAAGTTTTGCAGATTGCTATGTTCCCCGTATCAATCGGGCTAACCTGATAGTACTGTCCGAGGCCATCCTGAATTATATTCCCTATACACCTGACCGTACTTCGGTACACACCTCTGCAATGGAGGCTTTTCAATGCCGGCAAGGGGTATGCCAGGACCATAGCCATGTCTTCATTGCCATGTGTAAATATTTAGGCCTGCCGGCACGTTATGTATCCGGGTATTTATTTGTACCCCATACCTCTCATCTTGCCAGTCACGCTTGGGCAGAGGTTTTTTTTGAAAATTCGTGGTATTGTTTTGATACCAGCAACCAGTTATTTACGCCTAATACACATATATATGTCGCCATAGGACGTGATTACTGGGATGTTGCGCCAGTGCGAGGGATACGGGAGCGTGGAGGTGTTGAATCCATGAATTCTATCGTTCAAGTGCTCGCTTGCTGAAAATTTTAAAGTCATAAGGAGTTTCTCATGACTTATTGTTGTGCGCTACGGTTAAAAGACGGCCTGGTTTTTGTCAGTGATACCCGTACCAATGCCGGGGTGGATCACATATCGGTATTTCGCAAGCTTTATATTTTTGGTATAGAAGGCGAACGGTTTTTAACGATCCAGACATCAGGGAATTTAGCCACAACCCAAGCAGTCATTGGTCATTTAAACAACCATCTGGAACTTAAGCAGGAACCGAACCTATATAGTGTCAACACCATGTTTGAAATGGCCGAACTGGTGGGGCATACCCTGAAAAAAGTGATTGCCGATGTAGTGGAAGATGCTCACACGCATGAACAAAGTAATTATTACTGCAGCATTTTGCTGGGCGGGCAAATTCAGGGGGCAGAAATGCAACTGTATAATATTTATCCGCAAGGTAATTTTATTTGTGCTACAGAAGATACCCCTTATTTTCAGATTGGCGAAAGTAAATATGGCAAACCCATACTCGACCGGGCCTTAATTTATGAAATGCCTCTGGATGAAGCTGTGCGCTGCTGTTTAATTTCTTTTGATTCTACTTTGCGTTCCAATGTTTCTGTGGGGATGCCGCTTGATACGGTGGTGTATAAAAAAGATTCTTTACATATTCCAAATGGCAAACGAATTTATGAAGAAGATCCCTATTTCTGGAAGCTCAGTAAACAGTGGTCAGATACTTTGCGCCGTGGCTTGCAAGAATTGCCCATCCCGACTGATGATTATCTAGAGTAATAAACAGTTATGAGATTGTAAAAACCCAAGCACAAGCTTGGGTTTTTTTATTCGGATTTTAAATCTTACTTTCTTATAGGACGTGCACTTAAACGACATAGTAGTTCATAGCCAATGGTGCCATTGGCTTCGGCAACGTCATCCACCAGGCGGTTTTTACCCCATAGCTCAACTTCAGTTCCAAGTGGCGCATCGATACCGGTCACATCAATGGCAATCATGTCCATGGCGACGCGGCCAATCACACGGGTCGCTTGACCGTTAATTGCCACATAATTTTGTTTAGGGAAGGCGCGAGGGTAGCCATCTCCATAACCAATTGAAACGATAGCGAGGTCCATGTCTTGTTCAGCGGTAAAGGTTGATCCATAACCGACATGTTCGCCTGCCTGAATATGGTTTAGGGCAATAATCTCGGCCGTAAAAGTCATCACAGGTTTAAGGTCTAAATCATGGACAGATTGATCTGCAAATGGCGACGCACCATAAAGCATGATTCCTGGACGGACAAAATCAAAATTCAATTCAGGCCATTTATAAATGGCAGCCGAATTGCAGCAAGAACCCATCACGGGGGCGCAGGCTTGTTTTACTTGCAGGAACTGATTTTTTTGCTGTTCATTTAAAGGATGTTCGGCATCGGCATTGGCAAAGTGCATGGCCAGTACACAGCTAAAACCTTCAGCTTTAAGCGAATTAATCACTTCAATGATTTCAGGTACCTTAAAACCCAAGCGGTTCATGCCGCTGTTGAGTTTGACCCAAACTTTTAAGTTTTTGCCAATGTATGCTGCTTTGTGTGCACGTAACCAGTCTAACTGTTGCTGATGATGGACTACACATTCAATATTGTTCTCTATTACCACTTGCATTTCATCTTCCGAAAAAATGCCTTCAATCAGGGTAATCGGTTGTTGATAGCCAAGTTCACGAATTTCTAAGGCTTCTTCCAGGCAGGCGACACCAAAAGCGTCCGTTTCACCTAAGGCTGCTAAACAGTCTTTGACTCCATGTCCATAAGCATTGGCTTTAACCATACTGACAATTTGGGCAGTCGGTGCAAGTTGTTTGACACGGTTTAAATTATATTGAAGGGCTTCTCTATCAATATAAACTGTTGCTTGGCGCACCCTCGTTACTCCTTGGGGTTACAATAAAACATTACAGCAATTTATGAGATCAAATTGCTTATAAGCTACGTAAGAATATTATAGATATGCTTATTTTCTCAGACTTGAAAATGAGGAACTTAAGCAAAATGGAGAGTGATATTGTAGTCCTCTGACTGAAAATAAACACTAAGTTAAAGTGTATTTTTCACCAAATATTAAACAGAAAAAATTTATGTAATATTGAGCGGTGATGAATTAAAGCAATAGCGCGATTAAGTGAACTTTAAAAAATGCGGTGGGAGTACAGGGCAAAGAGTAAAAAACGAGGTCAGCACCTCGTTTTTTATGGCTTATTCTTCATCATCGTACTGGGCATAGAACTCAGGCGAGAGATTGCTAAAGCGCGTGTATTGGCCTTCGAAAGCCAGACGCACGGTACCGATTGGCCCGTTACGCTGCTTGCCGATAATAATCTCGGCAGTACCGGCTTCTTTTGATTCCTTGTTATAAACCTCATCACGGTAAATAAACATAATCAAATCGGCATCCTGCTCGATCGCACCGGATTCACGCAAATCGGACATCACCGGACGCTTGTTTGGACGGTTTTCCAGCGAGCGGTTCAGCTGGGAAAGTGCAATCACAGGGCAGTTCATCTCTTTAGCCAAGGCTTTTAAGCTGCGGGAAATTTCCGAAATCTCGCCAACACGGTTATCGCCCATGCCCGGTACTTTCATCAGCTGCAAATAGTCGACCATGATACAGCCAATTTTCCCTCCATGCTGTTTGGCAATACGACGTGCCCGTGCCCGGACTTCGGTTGGTGGAAGAGCGGAAGAGTCATCAATGTACAGATGCTTTTCCTGCAGCTGTAAAATGGTGCCAGTGACTTTGGACCATTCATCACCATCCAGTTTGCCGGCACGCAGATGACCCTGATGGACTTTACCGTAAGCAGAAATCAGACGCATGGCAATCGAATCTGCGGGCATCTCCATAGAGAAAACCAGGGCAGGCAAGTCACAGTTAAACAGCACACTTTCGACCAGGTTCATGGCGAAGGTGGTTTTACCCATGGATGGACGTGCAGCCACAATAATCAAATCTCCGGCTTGCATGCCTGAAGTTTTGTTATCCAGTTCCACGAAACCTGATGTTAAACCGGTAATGTTGCCTTCCATTTGGGAAAGTTCATTCAACTTGTCAAAAACATCGGCGACTACCGCATTGATTGGTTTTGGACCTTGCGCTTTGGCATTGTTGTTATGCTGTTCAGCAATGGAGAAGATATTGGTTTCAGCTAAATCCAGAATTTCACTGACCGTACGGCCCTTGGTGTCATACGCGTTCTGTAGAATTTCAGAACTCACCTTGATCATGCTGCGTAAGGTTGAAAATTCTTTAATTTTATTGCCGTAGGTTTCCAGGTTATAAAAACTGGAAGGGGAGTCTGCCATCAGCTGCATCAAATATTCTTCGCCACCCACAGCCTCGAGCAGATTCTGTTTGATCAGCCAGTCATTGACCAAAACTGCATCATAAGGCGAGTTTTCCTGGGCTAGTTTTTCAATGGCACGGAAAATATATTTATGACGTGTGGCATAGAAATCATTTTCATTTAATACATCACCGACTTGCTCAAAAGATTCGGCGACCGTCATCAGCGCGGCAAGAACGGCTTGTTCAATTGCCAAGTTGTGCGGAGGAGTACGAAACTCTTTAAGTTGGCCTGACTCATTTGCTTTATTATCTACTTTCGCTGAGTTAAGCATAGCGCTGGCATTCGCCTGTGACATATAAAACCCTAATTTTAAATGCAATAAATGAGTAATTTGAAAAAAGTGCCGAAGAATAAAAAAGGTATTATCTTCGTATAAGCAGATGATACGCGCTCTTAAAAAAAATGCGAATCGAAAATTTCATTTATTTAAGTCATTAAAAACAGTCAAAATAAATGAACTGAACAAGGTCTATATACGTAAATTCAACTATTTTGACTGTTTTTAGAGATAAAAAAAGAGCATGCAAAAGCATGCCCTTTTTCTTGCAGAAAATTACTCAGATACGATAGTAACGAGAACTTCAGCAACAACATCATGATGCAATTGGATTGCGATGTTGAATTCACCAGTGTTACGAAGCGCACCATTTGGTAAACGAACTTCTGCACGGTCAACAGTAAGACCAGCATTGGTTAAAGCGTCAGCGATGTCACGAGTACCGATAGAACCGAATAGTTTACCTTCGTCACCAGCTTTCGCAGTGATTACGATATTCACTTCGTTCAATTGGTCAGCACGTGCTTGAGCAGCAGCTAAAACGTCAGCTTCAGCTTTCTCAAGTTCAGCACGACGAGCTTCAAAAGCAGCAGTGTTTGCTTCGGTTGCTGCAACTGCTTTACCTTGAGGGATAAGGAAGTTACGGCCGTAACCAGCTTTAACTGATACTTTATCGCCTAATTTACCAAGGTTTTTAATGCGTTGTAATAAGATAATATCCACAGCTCAACCTCACTTATGATTGTCAGTGTAAGGGATCAACGCTAAGTAGCGAGCTTGTTTGATAGCAAGCGCCAATTGACGTTGGTAACGAGCTTTAGTACCTGTAATACGGCTAGGAACAATCTTGCCGTTTTCAGTGATGTACTGTTTCAAAGTATCGATATCTTTGTAGTCGATGTACGTAACGTTCTCAGCTGTAAAGCGGCAGAACTTGCGACGACGGTAAAAACGTGCCATTGATGTTCTCCTTATGCTTCAGCAGAGTCTTGAGCTTGTTGTGCTTCTTCACGTTGAGCTTTACGCGCACGTTTTTCTTCAGCACTCTTAGCAAGTAAAGACTCTTCAGTGATTGCGTTTTCACGACGAATAATAACATTACGAAGGATTGCGTCGTTATAACGGAACAATTCTTCTAATTCATTAAGCGTAGCTTGACCACATTCAACGTTCATTAAAATGTAGTGAGCTTTGTGAATTTTGTTAATTGGGTAAGCCAATTGACGACGGCCCCAATCTTCTAAACGGTGAATTTGACCTTCAGCTTCTTTGATGTGAGTTAGGTAACGTTCTACCATACCCACAACTTGATCGCTTTGGTCTGGATGTACCAAAAGTACGATTTCGTAGTGACGCATTGTCAGCTCCTTACGGTTTATACAGCCTCTGCCAATAAAAGCAGAGGCAAGGAGTCACAACCAAAGTTGTGTCGCATAAATTGCGAAGCGTGAATTTTAGAGCCTTTGCATGTTAAATACAAGGTTTGGGAAGAGCAAAAAGCAAAAATACTGAAAATAGTGCTGGACTAGATTTTGCTGGTCATGAAGAACTAAAAGACATTCACTTACTAAAGTTTGTTTATGAAAATAAGGAAGTAAGCGAAGCATAACAAGGAAAATGAAAAAGCGGATGGCATATCTAATTAAAAGATAGAGCAGGACTCTATCTTTTAAAAAAATATGATGGGTAGTTGTGGTGCTGTTGAAGTGAAACTAAATAACAGGCTGATGACGGTGATTAATTTGACAGAGAACATGAAATATTGCTTTGCCCATAACTGATCATTTTCAGCTTTAAAGCCTTGAATACTCAAATACATCCAGTACAGACACAAAAGGTTCAGTACGACCACATAAATCCAATTTGTATAACCATAAACAAATAATCCATTCATGGTGATACAGAACAATACAACGTAGATGAGCGACTCGATCTTGGTACGATGAATTGAACGTGCTACAGGTAAAATTGGAATCCCTGCATTTTTGTAATCTTCAAAGCGGTAAACTGCAATTCCCCAAGAGTGAGGCATTTGCCAAAGTGCATACCCAAGAAAAATAAGTAAGGCACCCATGTCAAACTGGTTTGCAACAGCGGTATAACCAATCACAGGTGGAGCCGCACCAGAAATACTACCGACAATGGTTTGGTGAATGGTTGTCCGTTTTGTCCATAAGCTGTAGAAACCAACGTATACGACAAAACCAATGACAGCGAATAAAAAAGCGTACGCATTGACCCAAAACCACAAGATGCTAAAACCGGTGACTCCGAGTACCAGGGAATAAACCAAGGCAACAGGAACGGAAACTGATTTTTTTACCATCGCACGATTTTGCGTACGTTGCATCTTTTGGTCGATGTCCTGGTCAATGACGTTATTGACCACACAACCTGATGCCACTACTAAAGTGGTACCGAGAAGGGTAATGAGAAGAAGAAGGAAATCTACAGAACCTTGGGCAGCTACAAAGTAGCCACCCAAAGTGGTAACGAAGTTACCAAAGAGAATTCCTGGTTTAGTCAGGAATAAATACTTTTTCAGCATGACAACCAGTTTAGATCATCATGTTGTAGTGAAGGTAGTTCATGATCCATACAGAACCAACCAGAAGGATGGCAATGGTCAGAATCGTATAAACGAATGCAATAACGTTCCAGCGTTGCTCTGAAGAAGAGTTCATGTGCAGGAAATAAATTAACTGTACAAGAATCTGAGCAACTGCAGTAATCGCAATCACGGTAATCAAGATACCGCGGCCAAAACCACCAGCCATCACCATTCCGAAAGGAATGATGGTCAGGATGATAGATAGGATAAAGCCAACAGTATATTGCTTAACGTTACCGTGTGCTGCACCAGCTGAATTGTGATCGTGACTCATTAGAGAACTCCCATCAAGTAAACTACGCTGAATACACAGATCCAAACGATGTCAAGGAAGTGCCAGAACAAGCTTAAGCATGCAAGACGACGAGTGTTTGGAAGTGTCAAACCATATTTCTTGATTTGAACCATTAACACGATCATCCATACCAAACCAGAAGTTACGTGAATACCGTGTGTACCTACCAGCGTAAAGAACGCAGATAAGAATGCACTTGTGCTAGGACCGTGACCAGCATGAACTAAATGATTGAACTCATATAATTCCATGCCGATGAAGGCAGCACCAAATACCCAAGTAATTGCAAGCCAAGTCAGAACTTTAGATACGTCTTTCTTGTAGGCAGCAAGAACAGCAAAGCCGAACGTTACAGACGAAATCAAGAGAGCGAATGTTTCAGTTAATACGAAACCGAGAGATTCACCAAAAAGATCTCGTGCACTTGGAGTACCAACTGGAACGTGACTGCTTAATACAGCAAACGCGATGAAGAGTGTACCGAATAGGATCAAGTCACTCATCAAGTAAGACCAGAAACCAAAGACCGTGATGTCAGTATCATCGTGATGATGATGTTCATCGTGTCCGTGGTTATCGTGATGAAGTACTTCAGCCATAGTCTTAGTCCTTCTTCAAGTGTTTTTCAAGTTGTGCATAACGTTCGTTTTCGATGCGTTCAACTTCAGCAGCAGGGACATAGTAGTCCACTTTCTTCGTGAAAGAAGACACGATGAAGCTAATGATCGCAGAAACGAATGTAATCGCTACTAACCACCAGATGTGCCAGATTAAAGCAAAGCCCATGGTAGTAATGAACATTGCGATAACAAAACCAGCCGCACGGTTGGTTGGCATATGAATGTCTTCATACTTGGTTGGTTTAGCGTATGCAATACCGTTTTCTTTGTCAGTCCAGAAAGTATCAATACCATTGATCTTTGGAATATAAGCAAAGTTATAGAACGGAGCAGGAGATGAAGTAGACCATTCAAGCGTACGGCCATCCCAGATATCGCCAGTAACGTCCATGTTTTTCTCGCGTTGCAAGAAACCAACTACGATTTGCATAACGAAACATGCAATACCAAGTGCAATCAGAACCGCACCGAACATAGCAATATTTACATATGGATCCCATTCAGGGTTGTCAAATGTATTCAAACGACGAGTCATACCCATGAAACCAAGGATATAAAGTGGCATGAACGCAAAATAGAAACCGATGAACCAGAACCAGAACGCTGCTTTACCCCAAGCTTCATTTAACTGCCAGCCAAACATTTTAGGCCAGTAGAAAATGATACCTGCGAACATCGCAAATACTACACCACCAATAATTACGTTATGGAAGTGAGCGATAAGGAATAAAGAGTTGTGTACCAGGAAGTCCGCTGGTGGAACTGCCATTAATACGCCTGTCAAACCACCGATACCGAAAGTCACAAGGAAGCCAAGTGTCCAAAGCATTGGGGTTGTATAGGTAATGCGGCCCTTGTACATGGTGAATAACCAAGAGAAGATTTTCACACCAGTCGGGATCGCAATAATCATGGTCATGATACCGAAGAACGCGTTAACGTTGGCACCTGCACCCATGGTAAAGAAGTGGTGAACCCAAACAACAAGTGATAAAACACCAATTGCTACAGTAGCGTACACCATTGATTTGTAACCGAACAAAGCTTTGCGGCAGAATACGGCAGTAACTTCCGAGTAAATACCAAAAGCTGGTAATACCAGGATGTATACTTCCGGGTGACCCCAAGTCCAGATCAAGTTTACATATAACATTGGGCTACCACCCAAGTCATTTGTAAAGAAGTGGAAGTCGAAGTAACGGTCAAGTGTCAACATTGCAAGAGTCGCAGTCAATACTGGGAAAGTCGCAATGATAAGTACAACAGTGACCAAAGATGTCCAGGTGAAAATAGGCATATCCATAAGGGTCATGCCAGGCGCACGCATTTTAATGATGGTAACGAAGAAGTTAACACCTGTTAAAAGCGTACCCAGACCTGAAACCTGAAGTGCCCAAATGTAGTAGTCTACACCTACGCCAGGAGAATATTCGATACCTGAAAGAGGAGGATAAGCCATCCAGCCTGTTGCAGCGAACTCACCTAAAGCAAGAGATACCATCATTAGACCCGCAGCACCGGCAAACAGCCAGAAACTTAAAGAGTTTAATAACGGGAAGGCAACGTCACGTGCACCAATTTGAAGTGGTACAGAAATGTTCATTAAGCCAACGACAAGACCCATCGCTACGAAGAAGATCATGATTACGCCATGCGCAGTAAAGATCTGATCGTAATGTTCAGGGTGCAAGTAACCTTCACCACCACCTTTTGCAAGGAACTGCTGAAGACGCATCATGATCGCATCGGCAAAGCCACGCACAAGCATGACAATCGACACGAGGATATACATGATACCAATTTTTTTATGGTCTACAGATGTGAACCATTCGTTCCACAAATAGCCCCATTTTTTGAAATAGGTGATACCTGCAACCATTGCAAGACCGCCTAGGACCATCATGGCAACTGTCACCAACACGATTGGATCGTGAGGGATTGCATCCGGACCTAACTTACCTAAGAAGCTCATGTCTTATTCCTCTACAGAAGCAGTCGCATGTTCAACATTTGCATGAGCTTCAGAAGCAGCAGCTTCATGACCAGCAGTTGCCGAGTGATCAGCACCGTGGTAATTACTCATGTATTTGTTAATCACAGATTCGAACAGTTTAGGTTCTACTGAAGAATAATAAGTCACTGGATGTGGCTTAGTCGGATAAGGCTTCAACGCTTCAGCAGCAGCCTTCTCTTCAGGAGTTTGGGCATTCGCAACGATTGCTTCGATTTGGTACTTAGAACGGTTACCGTCACGTAGGGTTGCAAATTCAGCCTGGTCTAAAACTGTTTTTTGAACAGCTTGAGGATTAATGGTATTACCATTACCAGCTTTAACTGCAGCCACCCATTCAGCAAACTGAGCATCAGTCACAGAGTGTGCACGGAAACGCATTTGCGAGAAACCATAACCTGAATAGTTAGAAGAGAAACCGCGGTAGCCTTCAGCAGGACTGGTTTCATTTGCCAAGAAGTTCAGGTGAGTTTGCATACCCGCCATAGCATAAATCTGACCAGACAATGCAGGGATAAAGAACGAGTTCATTGTGAAGTTAGAAGTTAAACGCAGGCTAACCGGAGTTTTTTCTGGGAAACGAATTTCGTTAACAGTCGCAATGTTTTGTTCTGGATAGATAAAAATCCATTTGAATTGTTCAGCAATAACCTGAACAGTTAAAGGTGCTTTATCTGATTCTAGCGGACGGTATGGGTCATACTTGTGGGAACCCCACCAAGTTAACCAAGCTAAAATACCAATAATAATAACAGGAATACCCCAGACTACAATTTCAATTGCAGTAGAGTGTGCCCATGTAGGTTTATAGTCTGCATCTTTATTCGACGCGCGATATTTCCATCCGAACCATAATGCCATAATCGCTGATGGAATAACCACCAATAGCATTAAGTAAATCGCAGTCAACATGAGGTTTGATTGACCTTCAGCAACTGGACCTTTAGAGTTCAGAAGTACCATATCACCACCACACCCAGTCAAGAGTGCAGTCATCGCAGATAAAGACAATACAGCTAAAATTGTTTGTCTCATTTTACAACCTCGGTGAAGAGTCCCATTCCCTAATTTAATATGGGATAGCGATTAAAGTGTCGCATGATTGGAAATGTTTTATTTTCGCTTAGACATTCTAAACATAGAAAATCCTTCCCAATCATGAGACACCGCTACGTTGTAGGGCATTATGCCTGATATCGAGAAACTAAGCTATATGTAAAGTGGCTTTAAATACCTGTTATAAAAACTGATTTTTTTAGTCGGAATTGAACTTTAATTATATGAATTTTATTTTAATATCAATATTATGGGGAAAAACAGGGATATAAAACAATCCCTGTTGAATTGAGTGGTTACTGTTTGACCACTTTGGTTTTAGCTAATTTATCATGCAGGGTTTGGCGCTTTTCGCCAAGTGCAAAAACATGATCAATAATTGTAATAAATGGCATAAAGAGCAAATTTAAAACGATAAAAATAAAGCTGCGTAAAGTGAAAGCACGCATCAGGCTGACTTTTTCACCATTATCGGCATCTACAATTTTAATTTTGGTCAGTTTTTTACCGATGCTTTGCCCGGATTTTGCCAACATAAATGCCTGTATACCTAGCATAATAATGAGGTAAATAAACATGGTCTGCCAGGCTTCAGAAGGTATAAGGGTAAATAATTCCTGTTGCAATTGCATGGCTTGAGTGGAAGTCTCGGCCGATTGCATTTTTTGCTGAATCTCGGATAACTGGTTAAATTGCTCCGGTTTTAGGAAAAATGACGGAATTGCGGCTGCAGGTAGCCAGAGTAGCAAGTCAATGATTTTTGCCAAAATACGGGTTGGAATTGCAGCCAACTCCTGTCGGGCAGTTGCTTTTTTTTCCACCTGAACTTTACGAATAGCTGAATTCTGTACAGGGCTAGGTTCTGGAAAAGCCGCAGGTGCGATATAGCCTTCAGGTGTATATACAAGTTTACCTTGGGTTAATTCACCTAAAGCCTTCCATTCGGTCATACCTTGATGCCAGGCCAAATCTGTTAGCAGCACTTGTTGGCTAGCGAGCATTTGATTAAGCTGCTCTAAGGTGTAAGGACCGGCTTGTTGATTATTTCTCGCCAAGTAAATTTGCATAAAACTCAATTCTCAAAATAAATCTAAAATACAAAAAATCGCAGAAGAAAAAAAAGACCCACGAATGGGTCTTTTTTAACATGTTTTATTACGCTTGTTGAGCTTTTTCTTCTGCAAGGAAGAACCAAGTGTCTAAAACGGAGTCCGGGTTTAAAGAAACAGACTCAATACCTTGTTCCATCAACCATTTAGCCAGGTCAGGGTGATCAGAAGGGCCTTGACCACAAATACCTACATATTTGCCTGCTTTACGGCATGCATGGATTGCCATAGAGAGAAGTGCTTTAACCGCTGGGTCACGTTCATCAAACAGGTGAGAAACGATACCAGAGTCACGGTCTAAACCAAGCGTTAACTGAGTCAGGTCGTTAGAACCGATAGAGAAACCATCGAAGTGCTCAAGGAACTGTTCAGCTAACAATGCGTTGGTTGGTAATTCACACATCATGATCACTTTCAGACCATTCTCGCCACGTTTCAGACCATTCAATGCCAATAATTCAATGACACGTTTCGCTTCGTTTACTGTACGTACGAATGGAATCATGATTTGAATGTTGGTTAAGCCCATTTCGTCACGAACTTTTTTCAATGCACGGCATTCAAGTTCGAAGCAATCACGGAAGTTGTCAGAAACGTAGCGGCTTGCACCACGGAAACCAAGCATTGGGTTTTCTTCTTCTGGTTCGTATAACTTACCACCGATCAGGTTGGCATATTCGTTTGACTTAAAGTCAGACATACGCACGATCACTGGTTTGTCAGCGAATGCAGCAGCAAGGGTAGAAATACCTTCAACCAGTTTCTCTACATAGAACTCGATTGGAGAAGCGTAACCTGCAGTACGTGCCATTACAGCAGCGCGAGTTTCGCGTGGAAGGCTGTCAATGTTGAGCAATGCTTTAGGATGCACGCCAATCATACGGTTGATGATGAATTCAAGACGTGCCAGACCAATACCTGCGTTTGGAATTTGTGCGAAGTCAAATGCACGGTCAGGGTTACCTACGTTCATCATGACTTTAAATGGAAGCGCAGGCATAGATTCGATAGAGTTACGTTGAACTTCGAAATCTAAAGCACCTTCATAGATAAAGCCTGTGTCACCTTCAGCACAAGAAACAGTTACTTCTTGACCATCGGTCAGAACTTCAGTTGCGTTACCACAACCTACAATCGCTGGAACACCAAGTTCACGTGCAATGATGGCAGCGTGACAAGTACGGCCACCACGGTTGGTGACAATAGCAGCAGCACGTTTCATCACTGGTTCCCAATCCGGGTCAGTCATGTCAGATACGAGTACGTCACCGTCTTGTACTTTATCCATCTCTTTAATCGAAGTGACGATGCGGACTTTACCAGAACCGATACGTTGACCAATTGAACGGCCTTCACAAACCACAGTACCTTTTTGTTTAAGCAGGTAGCGTTCCATGGTGCCGACATTTTCACGGCTTTTTACGGTTTCTGGACGTGCCTGAACGATATAAAGCTGACCGTCATCACCATCTTTGGCCCATTCGATGTCCATTGGGGCGCCGTAATGTTCTTCAATGATCAAGGCTTGTTTTGCAAGTTCTTGCAGCTCATGATCATTTAAGGAAAATTGTTGACGCTCTTGTTTCTCAACGTCGACGACAACGACAGATTTACCTGCTGCACCTTCTTCACCATAAATCATTTTTTGGTGTTTAGAGCCCAGGTTACGACGCAGGATAGAATGCTTGCCATTTTTAAGAAGTGGTTTAGAAATATAAAATTCGTCAGGGTTAACTGCACCTTGAACGACCATTTCACCCAAGCCATAAGAAGCGGTAATAAATACTGCATCACGGAAACCAGATTCTGTATCCAGTGTGAACATTACACCAGCAGCACCAGTTTCAGAGCGGACCATACGTTGCACGCCAGCCGACAACGCTACGATGTCGTGAGCAAAGTTTTGGTGTACACGGTAAGAAATTGCGCGATCGTTATAAAGTGAAGCAAATACTTCCTTAATGGCTACAAGAACGTTGTCGATGCCACGGATGTTCAGGAAGGTTTCTTGTTGTCCTGCAAATGATGCATCTGGCAAGTCTTCTGCTGTTGCAGATGAACGAACGGCAACCGCGATGTCAGGGTTGCCGTTTGAAAGAGCAGCGAAAGATTCGCGAATTTCCTTTTCAAGTTCTGCTGTAAGCGGAGTTTCGACAATCCATTGACGGATTTTTGCGCCTGTTTCTGCCAGAGCTTTTACGTCATCAACATTAAGCGCTGCAAGCTCGGCGTTGATTTTAGCGTTTAGGCCACTTTGCTCGAGGAATTCACGATACGCAGCAGCTGTGGTTGCAAAACCACCCGGTACTGATACACCAGCATTAGACAAATGGCTGATCATTTCACCCAGTGATGAGTTTTTCCCACCAACGAGTTCAACGTCGTGTTTCCCTAATTTTTCTAGACCAATTACGCGCGCTTCCAAAGTTGTTACTCCACTTATGCAGTATTAATCACTATCTTGGCATGAAATTATAACAAATCGCCCAGCTTTTTGATTTACTCGGCGACACTCATGTAAGATCGGTTTACTATAAAGATTTTACAGCACTTAGACAAATATTTAAGGAGAATTTTAATGTCAGAAGGTAAACAGATTAAGCGCAGTGTGTTTTTTATCTCCGATGGGACTGCAATTACTGCTGAAACCCTTGGACATTCACTGTTAGCACAGTTTCCTCATGTAGATTTTGACATTCATATTATTCCTTATATCACCTCAGAAGAAGCTGCGATGAATGTGGTGGCTGAAATCAACCAGCGTGCCGATCAGGACGGGCAACAACCTTTGGTGTTTGATACCCTAGTAGACCCGTATGTGCGTGATATTATTAATACCGCAAATGCAGTAAATCTTGATGTTTTTGAAGGTCTTATTGGTAAATTGTCGGAAGTTTTGGGTACTGCGCCTACGACTTTAGTCGGACAAACCCATGCCGTGACCGATTCTGAGTCTTATAAAGCACGTATTGATGCGGTACATTTTGCCTTGGATAACGATGATGGCGCACGCACGCGTCATTATGACAAGGCCGATCTGATCCTGATTGGGGTTTCCCGTTCTGGTAAAACACCGACTTCAATTTATCTGTCATTACAGTTTGGAATTCGTGTGGCAAATTATCCGCTGACCGAAGAAGACCTGGATGATAACCGTTTACCTGCAGTATTAAAGGCACACAAGCATAAGCTGTTTGGCTTGATGATTGATGCAGACCGACTTGTAGCGATTCGGAGCGAACGTAAAGCCAATAGCCGTTATGCAAGTTTTAATCAATGCCAGATGGAACTGCGTGCCGTAGAAGGCATTTATATTTCAGAAGGGATTAAATATCTGAACGTTTCTGAAATGTCGATTGAAGAAATTTCAACCCGTGTCTTACAGATGACAGGTTTAAAACGTCGTATTGGCTAATTTGAAAATGGAGTTAAATACCAATTTAACTCCATTTTTTATAATCGAAAATAAAGAGCTTAATTATATGAATAAACTATTAAAAATAAATGAAATTGCTCTTGGTTTTGTTGGATTTAGTCTGATAGGTACGCATGCTTTGGCAGAACCGCTGACTGATTTTGAAACTCAAATGGTCAAGCGATATGCTCAAATCCGTTTAACTGATCGCTATGAAATGGAGGCTGTGAATCAGGAAGTGGCTTCGAAAATTGCTGCATTTATTGAACAGAATCCGCAAAGTTTTGCTTATGATTTTAAAAAATTAACCAGCAAAAACATGGTTTTTGTGAATTATAGCCCTGACCGAAAGCTGAAATTTTATACATTTGATATTTCATCTGGCGGTACGATGCGTGAATTTGAATCCTATGTGCAGTTTAAACAGGGCAATAAAGTCGTTACTCAGGCGGTGAATGATGGGGGATTTATACGATTCATTCAGCAAACCGAGCTGAATAAAGTCCCCACTTATTTTATATCAAGTACCTATATTGGCAGCAGTTGTGTAGGCGCATACGATATTCAGGCGGCACAAATTAGAAATGCGAAATATCAAGCTGCCGATGTGTTTAAAACCAGAACTCAAACCATGAACCATATCGATGTCGATTATGACTGCAATTATTATCCGAAGCATATTCAGCCTTTCGATATGAATCGGCACTATATTCGTGTTGCGAATGATCTTAAAAATATTGATATTTTAGTCATCAAGCCATCTGGTGAATTAACATCCAGTTATTTACGTTATCAAAAGACTAAAAATCATTATCAATATATCGGCATAGTAAAATAAACAGAATGAAAAGAGGCTGATATACTTCTTTTTATATTAGATCTCTTTCATAAGTCAAAAAATGTTCAATATTAGATATTTTAAATCAGCACGGCCTCATATTTAATTGATTTAATTTTTTACCTTCTCGTAGGCAATCTCTCTACTTTTGAAAGGTCAAAAGTAGACAAAAACCTTTTTTTCCCATACACGACATCCTGAGCCATTTTTAAGCACTGCTTTAAAACGCAGCGCAAGGATGGGGAATGTGTGGCATCCTTGCCACACTCACAAATCTAATACCTGGAATTCAACTATGGGACAGCAGTGGCTGATATGCCTCTTTTTATATTGCCACCCTCAATAGGTAGTAATGATGACATCCACTAGATGTTCAACACCTTCCATGCTTTGTACAGCATGTTCAGTGATTTTTACCACAGGCCAGGTAATCAGCTTGCAATTTTCCCGTTGCAGCGCAGTGTAATAACGATCCGATTTGAGAAAAACCTTGTTTCCAGATGCCGAATTGGGCATTAGCTGGCGTTTTAACCAGGTATCTTGAACTTGGGAATCCAGATAGCGAATAGCCAGTAATGATTTTATGCGGGTATTAAATAAACGACGATTCTTGATAATCAAAGGATGCGAAAGTAGTTTGTGAATGCCTTTTTCAGTTTGAGGCAAGATAAAAAGCGGGGTAATTTGAAATACTTTTACAAATTTTGCAGTATTACAGATCTGTTCCAGGTGCATGACTGTCATTTGATTGCCCCCAACCACAGCCACATTTAAATCTGTAAAATCAAAGTTTTTAATATCTTCAGAAGCAACGATTTTTCCCTGAAATTTCTGGAAAAAATCGGGTGAATTCTGAAAGAACCCATCCTGTGGATTCTTTTTCTTGTTAACCATTTTTATATCCTTTCTTATTTTTTACTTTGTTGCAGTTGGTTCTGTAGTTAACTGGTATATCCAAGATGGAACTTTAGGTAAAGATTTTTCTGGAATCTTGTCAGTCATCGTCACCATGGCATCAACAGGAATATGAAACCATTTCTGTTTGCGGTCGATTACCTTGTAGGCATGGAACTGGATAATCTGATACCAGGGATTACGGCGACCCGCAGCAGTTCGGCCGCCAATTCTGGAAAATTTGCTCATTGCGGCATAGAGTTTTTCTTCTGCAAGCCCGAGTTTGATCACATTGTCACGCATTTTATTGATGAGCGGTAAATAAGCCAAAATACCGAGCAGTATGCGAGGGTCTATGGCTCGGGCAGCCATCTGGGCAAGTTGAATCAAGGTTTTATTATAGCCTTGGGCTTCCATGACACTAAAACCCACACCAAGATGACGTGCTTCATCGCCATTGATCAATTTAAATGCCTGGTGACAAACCGGATCATCGACGCTGTCCAGCAAAAAAGTACATAAAGCGCCATCCAGGGCAACTTCCAGCATTGGAATGACGGCACCCAAGATATAGAAGGGCATATCATCTGCATAGCGATCTAGCCATTGAATAATCAGACGCAGATTTTTATTGGGCTTGGGTATGTCATGTTCGAGCATGTCCCGGCGTTTCATGAGTGCCATTTCTGCGTTGGCATGCCGTTGTTCTTCAGCATGAAAAATGGCATACATTTCTGCCAATACAAGATTGGGCGCCTTTTTTGACATTGCTGCAAATGCGCGTGCACCGACATGCTCAATCCACATTAAATCGGCCATAAATTCTTTAAGATTTGGCCATTGTTCAGCGGTGATCAATTCCTTTCCTGGGGCATCCCAGTCAATATCAGATAAAGTCCATTGGGTATTTTTGACTTTATCCAGCATTTTTTCCAAGTCGATTGAAGCCATCCTGCACACCTGTAAAATCATTATTTCGCTACAAGTGTATGAGAAAGACTGGCAATGTAATTTGCCTAAGTGCTTAAAATAATATGAGCATTTTTGTTAATTATTTACGCTGCTGATTTATTGAGTTAATTTGTTCAACTATTTGATAATAAAAATAAAGACGTATCATTAGGGGCCAGATCTTATCATTAAAATGTATTGTCTTTATATAATGATGTCTATGCGAACCAAGCGCGTAAGTGCAGTTTTATCTTGTCGGCAAAAGCCGAGTAAATGATAAACAGAATGGGCAGTGGAGATAAAAATAGCACCTCAATAAGATGCTATTTTAAATGCTCATCTAAGAAAGTATTAAGAATTTTTAATATTCATCAATAATTCAAAGTTTTCAATTCGTTTATCTGTGTCATAGATGTCACAGGTAAAGATAAATTCATCTACATTATATTTCTCTAACAGCTTTTCTAAACCGGCTTTGACCGTTTCAGGAGAGCCAATTTGTGCCATGGCATAGAAATTATCGACCGACATTTTTTCTGCGGGTGACCAAAGTCCTTCCATGGTTTTAACCGGTGCTTTCAGTTTCAAGCTTTGGCCGCGCATTAAGCCCAAAACACGCTGGTAGGCACTGGTTGCCAGATATTCAGCTTCTTCATCTGTTTGGGCCACCACCGTAGGAACACCCATTGAAACATAAGGCCGATCCAGATATTCAGAGGGTTCAAAGTTTTCCCGATAAAGCTTGATGGCCTGATCCAGCATACGCGGTGCAAAATGTGACGCAAAAGAATAGGGAAGTCCCAATTTTGCAGCCAGCTGTGCACTGAATAAGCTTGAACCGAGTAACCAGACCGGAACATGCGTATTCTGTCCAGGCGTGGCAACGATACGTTGATGTGGAACAGGCGCTTTAAAATATTGCAGAATTTCCAGCACATCTTGCGGAAACTGGTCTTCAGTTTCCTGGCGACCACGACGCAAGGCACGCATGGTGACCTGGTCGGTACCTGGCGCACGTCCCAGACCGAGTTCAACACGATTCGGATAAAGGGTAGCCAAGGTACCAAATTGTTCTGCAACCACCAGAGGTGCGTGGTTCGGTAACATGATGCCGCCTGAACCCACCGTTAAAGTGTGGGTATTGGCGAGAATATAACCCAGTAATACGGCTGTGGCTGAACTGGCAATACCATCCATATTATGATGTTCTGCCAGCCACAAGCGGCGATAACCTAACTGTTCCGCCTTCTGTGCCAGTGCCAATGCATGATGGAGTGAAAATTGAATGCTTTTATCATCCCGAACAGGAGCAAGTTCGAGAATTGAAAATTGGGTATCTTTTAAAGAACGCATTTGTTTTCTCTGATATCAAGGCAAAGAAAAGCATACGTTGCCTGACCGGATTTGTATATCGTTTTTTTTCGATATAAATGTTGCGTAAATATGTTTAGGTGAAGTACAAGTATGAAAAAAGCACCCGAAGGTGCTTTAATGTCATTTGATATCGAGATGAATTAACGTTTACCGTTTTTGTACCAACCTAAGTGACGGCCATTGTCATGGCGGTCACCATAACGGTAGCTGTCATAACGGCGATCATAGCGATCATTATAACGACGCTCATCACGATCATAACGGTCATCGTAGCGACGGTCTTCGCTTACTTTTTTACCCAGTACTGCACCACCGGCAGAACCTAATCCGGCACCGATATAGCCGCCGTTGGTACCACCCATATTTTTACCTACGGTATAACCGCCAGCACCGCCCAAAGCTCCGCCAATTACGGCACCCGTACGGTCACGTTTGTTGGCAGCAACACCTGCACCTGCACCACCACCGATTGCAGAACCGATCATTGCGCCAGTGGTGCCACCCATTTGTTTACCCACTGCGGCACCTACGACACCGCCTAGGGCAGAAGTTAAGGCTGTATTTGTTGTATTGCCTGCATAGGCTGTAGTCATGGTTAAAGCAGATGAAGTCACTACAGCAGCAAGAATGATGGAATTAAATTTCATGGCAAAACTCCTTTTGGAGGCTTTTGTTATTTCTTGAGTTAAATGTAAGCAAAGATTTAGAAATGAAAATGGATGAGTTGTTGATTATTTGTATTTTTCATCTTCCAGATTTGTTCATAATTAATATGAATTACCATGATGAATAATAAAAAGCACCCGAAGGTGCTTTAAAGAGTCCGATCATTCATGGCAAATTAACGGCGACTGTAACGACGGTTGTCATAGCTATTATAACGGCGGTCATAACGGTCATCATAACGGCGGTCTTCTGAAACTTTTTTACCCAGTACCGAGCCACCTGCAGCACCTAAGGCAGAACCGATATAGCCACCCGTAGAACCACCCATGTTTTTACCGAGGGTATAACCGCCTACACCACCTAAACCAGCCCCAATTGCAGCGCCAGTACGGTCACGTTTATTTGCTGAAACCGCAGCACCGCCCGCACCACCAATGACAGAACCAATCATTGCACCAGTGTTACCGCCCATTTGTTTACCTACCGCTGTTCCTACAACACTACCAAGTGCGGAAGTTAAAGCAACATTGGTCGTATTGCCTGCATAAGTGCTTGTAGTCGCAATAGCAGAAGTGGCAATGACTGTAGCAAATAAAACTGAATTGAATTTCATGGTAGACTCCAGTGGAAAGCTTTTGTTATCTCTTGAAATAAGAATAGAACAAGGCCTGGCATTGAAGATGAATGGCGTGTTTAAAGGTGTGTGTTTTTTTCTGCCAAATTTATCCATAATTAACAGCGGATAAGGCAAATAAAAGTAAAAAAGCACCCGAAGGCGCTTTTTTACTATGTGCAGTTCGTGTATTAACGATGGCTGCGATAATATTTTTTAGAATGTTTTTTGTATTTACGTTGGTCAGCACGACGGTCTTCCGATACTTTTTTACCCAGTACCGAACCACCTGCAGCACCCAGTGCAGAACCGATATAACCACCCGTCGTTCCACCCATGTTTTTACCGACTGTATAACCGCCTACACCACCTAAGCCGCCACCGATGGCAGCACCGGTACGATTGCGTCGGTCTGCAGAAACTGCCGCACCACCCGCACCACCAATAGCAGAGCCAATCATTGCACCGGTATTGCCGCCCATTTGTTTGCCAATTGCGGTACCTGCTACGCTACCTAATGCAGAGGTTGCCGCAATACGAGTAGAGTTGTCGGCATGAGCAGAAACGGTAAACATTGATGCAGTTGCCATTGTTGCGCTGAGTAATAATGCATTAAGTTTCATAGTTAACTCCATGTCCAAAAGTGAACGTTGTAAGTAAGTTCTTTCGATGTCGGCAAATGTAACAAAAATTTTTCCCAACAATGTGGAGAGGATCAACTAGAGTTGTGGCGTTTAGTGTCTGCTTTGTAAAGTTTCTTTAACAAAGTTGGAAAGTGCTCATAAAACGCACGTTTATTAGGCAAATCTGCGTAAAACCGACGTGATTTGATGCTTCATCTTGAACCAATCCCTTTTTATATGTGGTTTTGTCCCCACAATATCTATGTCATTTAACCCTTAGAATCGTTACACTAGGCACAATTTTTTTGAGCTGCTCTATGTCCTATAAGGCATGGAGATAGCCTTTGTATTGAGATATTTAGCAAAATGAAAGAATCGTTACGTTTACGATTAGATCAACTTTCTGACCGTCACGAAGAATTAAACGCATTACTTGCCGACGTTGAAGTGATTTCAGATAACAAACGCTTCCGCCAATTGTCTCGTGAGCATAGTGATTTATCCGAAATTACTGAAGTCTGGAGCAAATTCCGTCAGGCAGAAGAAGATATACAAACTGCTGAAGCCATGTTGAGCGATCCTGACTTTAAGGAAATGGCGCAGGAAGAAATAAAAGACAATAAGGCACTGCTGGAGCAACTGGAAGCAGACTTAAATATCCTGATGATTCCGAAAGATCCAAATGATGCCAACTCTGCCTATCTGGAAATTCGTGCCGGAACCGGTGGCGATGAAGCTGCAATTTTCTCGGGTGACTTATTCCGCATGTATAGCAAATATGCAGAAAGCCAAGGCTGGCGCATAGAAATCCTGTCTGAAAATGAAGGGGAGCATGGCGGTTATAAAGAAGTCATCTGCCTGATTAATGGTGAAGGGGTATATGGTCGCCTGAAATTTGAAAGTGGTGCTCACCGCGTACAGCGCGTTCCTGCAACCGAATCTCAAGGTCGGGTACATACTTCTGCCTGTACGGTAGCCATTTTGCCTGAAGTCGATGTCGATACTTCGGTAGAGATTAACCCCGCAGACTTGCGTATTGATACTTACCGTGCATCCGGTGCCGGTGGTCAGCACATTAACAAAACCGATTCGGCAGTCCGTATTACCCACATTCCAACCGGTACGGTGGTTGAATGTCAGGATGAACGTTCACAGCATAAGAACAAGGCCAAAGCCATGGCACTTCTGGTTTCACGCCTGGAAAATGCCAAACGTGCGGCAGCCGATGCGGCAACCTCGGAAATGCGCCGTGACCTGGTGGGTTCAGGCGACCGTTCGGAACGTATCCGTACTTATAACTATCCGCAAGGCCGTATGACCGATCATCGTATCAACCTGACTTTATATAAGCTGGATGCCGTTATGGAAGGTGATCTGACCGAATTGCTGGACAGCTTGCATCGTGAATATCAGGCTGACCAGCTGGCACTTCTTGCACAGCAGAATGGTGGCTAATGAATATTGCACAGGCCTTGGCCTTACGTGGTGATGCAGAAAGTTATGAACGCCAGGAAAATGCCTGGTTGCTTGAGCACATTACCCAAATAGATGCTTTTGATTTGCCGTTGAAAAAAACTCTGGAATTAACAGCAGAGCAAGAACAGGCATATCGTAATGGCCTGGCACGTATTGCAGCCGGTGAACCTCTGGCTTATGTCACGGGGTCACAGCCATTCTGGACACTGGATTTAAAAGTCACTAAAGACACTTTAGTGCCCCGTCCAGACACAGAAGTCCTGGTGGAAACCGTGCTGAAACTCGACTTGCCTGAAGATGCCCGAATTGTCGATTTAGGCACCGGAACCGGAGCCATTGCTTTATCTCTTGCCAGCGAACGTCCAGATTGGTCTATTACGGCAACCGATATTTATGCACCGACTCTAGAAGTTGCTCAGTTTAATGCCGAAAAGCATGACCTTGAACATGTGCGCTTTGTCTGTGGTTCCTGGTTTAAACCTTTGGGACGTGAGTTCTTTGATGTCATTGTTTCCAATCCGCCGTATATCGATGCGGAGGATATCCATATGCAGGATCTGGCGACTGAACCGGAGCGTGCTTTGGTGGCAGACAAACAAGGTCTGGCAGATTTGGAGCAGATTATCGTACAAGGCAAAAAGCATTTAACCGTCAATGGCTGGGTGGTGCTGGAACATGGTTATGATCAGGGGGATGCGGTACGGCATATCTTTACTCAAGCCGGTTATAAGCAGGTGCGTACCGTAAAAGACTATGGCGGTAATGACCGTGTGACTTTGGGGCAATGGCCACATTAATCTTAAAAAAGATAAAAAAATAAAGCGCAGCATGCGCTTTATTTTTTGACTACATCACGCCAGCGTAACAGCCAGCTTTCAGCAATTTTCATTAAGCTATCGGTCATTTTGCCTAAAATGGCCAGTAAGATAATGGCAATAATCACAATGTCGGGTCGGGAGGTTTCCCGGCCATCACTGAGCAAATAACCGATCCCTTGGGTTGCGGCAATCAGTTCAGCCGCAATCATAAACATCCAGGACAAGCTCAGGCTGTTGCGTAGACCGGTTAAAATACCCGGGGATGCCGCAGGAAGTACAATCTCCTTAATCTGTTGAAAGTATTTCAAACGATAGACTTGCGCCACTTCAATCAGCTTGCGGTCTACGCCGTGAATTGCAGCAACGGTATTGGTATAGGTCGGGAAAAATGCACCGATGGCAATCAGGGTAATTTTGGAGGCTTCATCAATGCCTAACCACAGCAGTAACAGGGGAATCCAGGCCAGGCTTGGAATCGACTTAATTGCTGAAAAAGAAGGTTCTAGGAATTCTTCCGCCTGTTTATTTAAACCTACAAAAATTGCGAAAATCAGTGCAAGTCCGCTACCGATAAAGAAACCAAGAAATACCCGCCAGGTACTGGTCCAGATATGTAGCCACAAATCGCCTGAAGACAGCTCCAGGAGTGACTGCCATAAGCTGCTTGGGGCAGGAAGCAGGTAAGGTTCAATCACCCCGTTTCTCACCAATACTTCACACAGAATTAACGCAATAACCGGGATGACCAAGCCCTTCAGCTTGCTTAATAACTTAAGCAAGCCAAGCGCTGGAACTTTATCAACTTCAGGTTGAATCGGTGATTTATTCGTTGTTAGAGACGAACGCATTATTTTTTCACAACCTTGTTCGCATATTTGGCATCAAACAGCTGATCAATCACCTGATTGACATTGGTTCCTTTGCGTACCAAATCCTCTTCAGTCAAAATGGTTCCAGATTTTTTCAAGGCATTGATATGTTTTACAGTCGGGATGTTTTGCTCAAAATTGGTACGGCTGAGTTGCAGTTTGGCTACAGCAATAGGCAGTTTCGATTCACGTGCCAACAATTCGGCTAGTTTAGCCGGATTGGCTTTGGCCCATTTACGTGCCTGTTCGTAGGCTTTAATCACCGCTTCAATCGCTTCCGGACTTTGGCTGGCAAATTGTTCCTTGGTGCTTAATACACTGTAACTATTAAAACCGACATTTCGATACAGCAATTTTGCACCTGACTGCACTTGAGCAGAAGCCATCAGCGGATCTAAACCGGCCCAAGCATCGACTTGTCCACGTTCAAGTGCGGTTTTACCATCTGGATGTTGCAGATGGACAAGCTGAACATCCTTTTTATTCAAACCCGCAGTTTCCAGTGCTTGCAGAGTGAACAGGAAAGGGTCTGTACCTTTGGTGGCGGCAATTTTTTTCCCTTTTAAATCTTTTAGGCTTTTAATTGGAGAATTTTTTGCAACCAATAAGGCTGTCCATTCAGGCTGACTCTGGATATAAACGGTTTTAATTGGACTGCCATTGGCACGGCTCAGGACAGCAGCCAAACCTGCCGTAGAGGAAAAATCCACACTGCCGCTATTTAAATACTCGAGTGAACGGTTACTGCCTTGGCTAAATACCCATTTAATCTGGGTATTGGGTAAAGCCTTTTCCAATAACTTCTGCTCTTTAACGACCAAACTGGTCGGAGCGTAATAGGCATAATCGAGCTTCAGTGTATCCGGGAGGGCTGCCAGGCTATATTGACTGACCAAGCCGAATGCGATCGCTGTGAGTATTTTGGTTTTAAAGCCGGAATTTTGCATAAACGCCCCAATTAAATGATTTGAATGAGATGCGGCGAATAGTGCCAGTGAGTGAAGACAGAAGACAAAAAAGTAATTTTTATAAAATTATCTTAATTCCAGATATGCTGATGAATTCGTATTAAGTTTTTGAAATTTAATTAAATTTATTTTTAATGTTTCTATTTTTTCATTTTATATAAAAAACATACATCAACATGAATAAAAGGAAATAAAGAAAATTTAACTGTGCAAAAGCTTTTTGTTATTGCATGGTCATTTCAATGTAATGACAAATAGTTCTAGGCGGAGACATCTGAAATAATAAAATACCGATAAATTGATGACTCGTTGGAGATGTGAATGATCCTGACATTTTAATGCGGTTGAACGATGATGGAGCTCTGTTTTTTCAAGAAGATATTCCACCGGAAAGCTTAAACAGGTGCACAAACAAAAAAGATCAGAATTAGTCCCAGGACCGCAGCAAGTTGTTTAAGCTTGAAGCATGAATATTCATTCGGGTTAAAGATTGAGGAATAATAGGCATTAAAAAACGGCTCCTAAAAGCCGTTTTTTGTATTCTGCAAGATTACATCGGATAATCTTGTAAGCAGTCTGAAACTTCCACCTGTGCCAGCGCATCGGTTTCAAGGGCTAAACAAAGCGCCACAATTTTTGCCGTATCTGCAAGATATTGATCATCCTTTAATGCTGTAGCGGATTGCAGCGCGGCAATGCGTTCAGCACTGATATCCAGTGCTTTCGCCGCTTCAATCGCATCTGCACGATTGAAGAAATTGACCACTACATTTTGAAGTGCAGAATCAGAAGTATTTAAAATGCCTTGCTTGAATAACTCATCAAATTGACTGGTGTGAGAGTTGAGAGAATGAGTAAAGTTTTGCACCAGGCTTTGCTCTAGTACATCAATCATCTTAAGCATGTCAGAACCTTTAATATAAGGTGATTTAACAGGGAGAGTACAGCAGAGATGGCATAAAGATATGCCTTTAAATTGGTTGAAAAATAATCTATTTTGTCACTTTTTGCAAATAAATTCCGACGAAAAATGCATCATTTTTTTAAGCTAATGAAAAGCAAAGAATTATTCTATTGTTAGAAAAGAGCATATTTTTTATGGATGACATTTAATTTATTGATCTTTATTTTGCCGATAAGCCCCAGGGCTGACGCCGGTCCATTTTTTGAAGGCGCGATGAAAGGCGCTGGGATCGTGAAAGCTGAGTTCATCGCTAATTTGCTGCAAGGTTTTTTCTGTTTTGGTCAGAAATTCAATGGCCGTATCTCGACGGATATCATTTTTGAGTTGCTGATAACTGACACCTTCGCTTTTTAGACGTCTTTGCATGGTGGCATCCGACATATTTAATCGCTGGGCAATTTCATTCAGTTCTAGCCATTCAGCAGGTGGAACATTCATTAAATGTTTACGGATTTGCGAGCTGATAGCATGTGGATTTTTAAAGCGTACCAGCAGGTTATGCGGTGTCTGTTTAATAAACTGATGCCATGAGTATTTGTCCCGTTTGATCTGAATATTTAAATAGTTGGCATCGAACTGGATATAGTTTTCATGGCTATTGTATTGAATGTTTTCACAAAACCGGACTTTATAGTCCTGATCATCCAGTGGTGCATCACATTTGAGCTGAATCTGGTTGAGTAAGACCCTTTGTCCACTAAGCCAGCACATCAAAGCGTGAATCAGCATTAAATAGGTGGCATAGCTGAACATTCTTTTGGTCTGTTTCTGTTCATAAATCACAATATAGGCATAGTTTTCCTGCACAAATAATTGACTGATAAAATCATCCAGAACCAGGTTTAAAAACTGCAAAATTTGCTGTAGGGCTTTTTCCAGGGTTTCGGCATGCATGACCGATTGGGATAACAGTTTAAAACTGCCGCGACGCATGGGGTGGCTGTCCATCCCAAAAAATTCGTCGTTCATGGCATCGGCCAGTTCGGTCCAGAGCTGGGCATATTGAGAAACAGATACACGGGCTTTACTGGAGTGCAGCAGCTCAACAGGAATACCGGATTTGATCAGGATGTTTTGTGTGTTTAATCCCTGATGTTGGGCAGATAAAAGCGCTTCATGCACCAGACTGATCGAGATTGTACCTTTACTGTAATTTAGCTCTTGTTCATTCATGTACAGATATCCGTATTCCGTATTTTTGCTGCCGTGATCTGGATTGTCCAAATCCATCATAAAGGATGCAAGGTTTGGAAATTGTACTCTAGCTGAACTGCATTTACTCTGCATCTTAAGTCGAGTGTTTATTCAAAGAATTAACAGGAACAGAAAATGAAAATTCAAGGAAAAGTATTTGTCGTGACAGGCGGTGCATCGGGTTTGGGTGCAGCCACAGCCACTTATCTGGTGGGTCAGGGTGCTCAGGTGATTATGGTGGATATGAACCAGGAACTGGGTCAGGAAATGCAGCAGCGTTTGGGCGAACATTCGGTCTTTGTAAAACTGGATGTGACCGATGAGCATGCAGTCAAAGTCTTCTTTGAAAATATTGAACAGCAGTATGGTCAGTTAAATGGCCTGGTGAACTGCGCAGGAATTGCACCGTCTGCCAAAGTACTGGGTCGTGATGGCATTCATGATTTGGGCATGTTCCAGAAAGTACTGAATATTAATGTCAGTGGCACCTTTAACATGATCCGTTTTGCGGCAAGTTTGATGGCGAAATATCAATTGCAGGCAGGTGAAGAAGAGCGCGGTGTCATTGTTAATACCGCTTCAGTGGCTGCATTTGAAGGACAGCTCGGGCAAGCGGCTTATGCTGCTTCTAAAGGTGCTGTGGTATCTATGACTTTACCGTTGGCACGTGAGCTGGCACGTGAGGCGATTCGTGTGATGACTATTGCACCAGGCATTATGGAAACGCCGATGCTGAAAGCCATGCCGCAGAATGTGCAGGATGCTTTGGGACAAATGGTGCCGTTTCCATCGCGTTTGGCGAAACCGGAAGAGTTTGCACATCTGGTTGGGCATATTTTTGAAAATACGTATTTGAATGGTGAAGTGATTCGTCTGGATGGCGCGATTCGTATGCAGCCTAAGTAATTATTGATAATTGCGGCGGCATGATGGAGTCTTTTCAATATGTAATAAAACTCTGTTTAACCTTCGGTTCGACCTACTTTTCTTTCGGGAAAAGTAGGCAAAACCATCCCCATTCGCAAAACCTGTTTAATCAAAATTACAGTCCCTTGTCTCGCAGAAACATTATCTTTTAGATGTATGTCAGGTTGCGAATGGGATTGTCGTGTATCAAATATTTCTTAAATTTTTATAAATAAAGAATTTTAAAAACTGAATGTGAAACATGAGAGGGAAGCTCAATGATTTTAAATGACGAACAAAAGATGGTTCAGGACATGTTGCGCAATTATTCGCAAAACAAACTGAAACTAACTGCGGCAGAACGTGATAAAACTGCGCAATTTCCCGCACAAGAACTGAAAGAACTGGGTGAGCTGGGTGCTTTGGGCATGACTGTGTCTGAACAATGGGGCGGTGCAGGTCTGGATTATGTGTCCTTAGTCGTTGCCTTGGAAGAAATTGCCGCAGGTGATGGCGCGATTTCAACCATTGTCAGCGTACAAAATTCATTGCCGTGTGGCATTACCCAGCGTTATGGTACAGAAGAGCAGAAACAGAAATATCTCAGCAAACTCGCCACCGGTGAATGGCTCGGTTGCTTCTGTTTAACCGAACCGCAAGCCGGTTCCGATGCCGGTGCACTGGAATGCAAGGCAGAACGTGACGGAGATGAATGGGTATTGAATGGTACCAAACAGTTCATTACCACAGGTAAACATGCCCAAGTGGCAATTGTCTTTGCCGTGACCGATAAAGTTGCCGGGAAAAAAGGCATTTCCTGTTTCCTGGTTCCTACAGACACAGAAGGCTATATCGTGTCTCGTCTGGAAGAAAAAATGGGACAGCATTGCTCAGATACCGCCACCATCATTTTTGAAAATTGCCGTATTCCTGCTGAAAACCTACTTGGCAAGGAAGGAGAAGGCTACAAGATCGCTTTATCTAACCTAGAATCCGGTCGTATCGGCATTGCAGCACAATCCGTCGGCATGGCGCGTGCTGCACTGGATGCTGCGGTGGAATATGCCAATGAACGCAAAGCTTTTGGGGTAGAGATTGTGCAGCATCAGGCGGTCGCATTCCGTCTGGCAGATATGGCCACCCAGATTGAAGCGGCACGGCAACTGATTTTCCATGCGGCAACCTTAAAAGATGCAGGGCTGCCTTGTTTAAAAGAAGCCTCTATGGCCAAGCTGTTCGCATCCACCATAGCAGAGCGGGTGTGCTCCGATGCCATTCAGATTCATGGCGGTTATGGCTATGTGTCGGATTTCCCGGTAGAGCGGATTTACCGCGATGTACGGGTCAGCCAGATTTATGAAGGGGCTTCGGATATTCAACGCCTGGTCATTGCACGCGAGGTGACTAAAATCTAAACCGGCTAAAGCTTCAAATGGCTAAATTTTAGACTTTAGTCGGTGTTCAAATCCTGCACATTTTCTGATGGATAAGGAAATTGCAGGAGCCTGGAAATCATGTTTATCTAAGTCAAATGTGAAGTAAAAAAGCTTAAAGATGCTGAATCAGGTTCGGCATGTTTAGAGTGAGAACAATAAGCAAAATGGATCAGCAAAGCAGGAGCTTTGCTTATAAAATAACGGATGAGAGGTTGTCGTCATGAAGACACTACAACAAGCATATCAAGAGTTTAATTTTGATGATTTTCTTGCAGAGCAACTGGTCGGTACTGCCGAGTCAGTCAATGCCTATGTGGAATGCTGTGATCGTTATCTCGGTTTAAATAAAACGGCTTTAATCTGGGAAGGCAAAAATGGCGAATCTGCGGAATGGACATTTGAACAGCTGGCAGAAGCCTCTGGAAAACTGGCTAATTATTTCAGCTCGATTGGCTTAAAGTCAGGGGATTGCATTGCCGGTTTATTGCCGCGTACGCCTGAACTGCTGATTACCATTTTAGCCACCTGGCGCATGGGTGCAATTTACCAGCCATTGTTTACTGCTTTTGAGTCCAAAGCCATTGAGCACCGGATCAATACCGCCAAAACCCAATTGATTGTGACCAATGCAGAACAACGCTCAAAACTGAACGGTGTGACCGTACCGCATATTTTAACAGTCCATCCACGCGATGTTTCAAGCCATCTTGACGCCGATTTCTGGACAGAACTGGCTGGGCAGTCAGAATCTTTTGAACCGGTGATGCAGACTTTTGCAGATGATTTCCTGATGATGTTCACTTCAGGTACCACAGGTTTGGCAAAATCGGTGCAGGTTCCTTTAAAGGCGCTGCTGGCATTTAAAGGCTATATGATCCACGCGGTGGATTTACGTGAACAGGATTCTTTCTGGAATCTGGCCGATCCGGGTTGGGCGTATGGCTTGTATTACGGCATTACCGGACCTTTAAGTCTGGGGCACAGCATCATTATGGATGAACGTGCCTTTAGTGTAGACAGCGCCGTGCAGATCATTAAGAAATATAAAGTCAGCAATTTGACCGGTTCACCAACTGCTTTCCGGATGTTCTTTGGATTCAAGGAAAAATTTGATCCTTCCATTAAAGAGCATTTACGTGCGGTCAGCAGTGCCGGCGAGCCATTAACCCCGGAAGTGATTCACTGGTTCAATCATGACCTGAATGTCAATATTTATGATCAGTATGGACAGACTGAGCTGGGCATGGTGATTGCCAACCATCATGCTTTGCAACATGAAAAGAAAGTCGGTTCCGCAGGTTTTGCCAACCCGGGACATCGTTTTGCAGTATTGAATCAAAACCATGAAGAAGTCGAAAAAGGCGGCATTGGCACCTTGGCGATCGACTTTTCCCAATCGCCTTTAACCTGGTTTAAAGGTTATGGCGGCAATAACCGTAAATCATTCGTTGGGCATTATTATTTAACTGGTGATACGGTAAAATTAAATGAACTCGGAGGTGTAGATTTCATTGGGCGTGCTGATGATGTCATTACAACGTCAGGCTATCGTGTGGGTCCTTTCGATGTGGAAAGCACGTTGCTGGAATGTGCCGAGGTCTTGGAGTCTGCAGTCATTGGCAAACCAGACCCGGAGCGTACCGAGGTGGTGAAAGCTTTTGTGGTGCTGAAACCGCAATTTTCGGCTTCGGATGAGTTAAGCCATAAACTGCAGGAATATGTCCGTTCGCGTTTATCGAAGCATGCCTATCCTAAAGAAATCGAATTTGTCGAAGGCTTGCCTAAAACCTCGAGTGGTAAAATTCAGCGCAATTTACTCAAGCAGCAGGAAATTGCCAACATGCAGGGAATTCAGAAAGTCAGTTAAACCTTTTTTCGTTTTTTAAAGTTTCATGCTCTTGCACCCGAAAGGGTGCTTTTTTTATTTAGTCTTTTTTAGTCATTATTTTGAACTATAATTCATGCTGAATTTAGATAAAGCGATTGTGCGGATAGGGATTGGCAAGTGACTGATGTAGATATGGACCTAGAGTTAACTGATGAAGAAATGCATCTCTATAGCCGTCAAATTTTGCTGGAGGGCTGGGATATTGAAGCACAGGAAAAACTGAAACTTGCCAATGTCCTGATTGTGGGTTGTGGTGGAATTGGCTGTACCACAGCTGAACTGCTTGCTCGGGCAGGTGTAGGGAAAATCACTTTAGTTGATGCCGACACTATTGAAATGAGTAATCTGCAACGGCAAATCGCCTATGTAGAAGAAAATATTGGTTTCTATAAAGCTGAAATACTGGCTAAGCGATTACAGCAGATCAATCCGCATATCCGTGTGGAATCTCAAACAGTAAAACTGGATGAGGGCAATGCAGAAGAATTGATTGCAGCGCAAGATCTGGTTTTGGATGGCTGCGATAATTTCACCACGCGTTACCTGGTTAACCAAGTTTGCAAGCAATTCAATGTACCTTTAATCAGTGCTTCCGCAATTGGTTTTCAGGGACAGCTGTTTATGGTAGAAGGCGAATCTGCCTGCTATGAATGTCTGTTTCCCAAAGAACAGCATGCCAATGAAAACCTGCGCTGCGCCGATTCTGGCGTATTAGCCACAACCCCGAATGTGATGGCCAGCTTGCAAGCCCATCATGCTTTACTCTATTTGGGACTGGGCAAAACACCACTGAAGCAGAAACTGATGCTTTGGGATGGCTTAAGCATGAAACAGCGCTTGCTTGCTTTCGAAAAAGATACAGATTGTCCAATCTGTCAGGCAAGATAAACCTGCAAGCGCATATTTTTTTGCTACACTCACTACAACTTAATTCTAAGCTGACATTATGAAAAACAATATCTGGTTAGATGGTCTGCGTTCAGTTGCCCGTGTTGGGGAAACGGCTGTAATTGCAGCTAAAGCCGGCATTAAATACGCCACAGAAAAACCAAGTAACGCCAAGCTCATGCGTGAAACTTTTGAATCACTCGGTTCAACTTATATCAAGCTCGGACAGTTTATTGCCAGCACACCTTCATTATTTCCACGTGAATATGTTGAAGAATTTCAGGGCTGTTTAGATCAGACCCCATCTTTGCCTTTTAGTTATGTACAAGGCGTATTGGCCTCTGAATTTGCAGGCCGAAATCTAGATGAAATCTTTGCGTCCATTGATGAAAAGCCTTTAGCTTCAGCCTCTATTGCACAGGTTCACGCAGCCAAACTGGTGAGCGGTGAAGATGTGGTGATTAAAGTGCAAAAACCGGGTGTGGAAACCATCCTGTATACCGACTTGAATGTCTTGCACTGGGCCACCAAGGTTTTAGAAAAAGCCGTACCGAAAGTGAAATTTGCCTCACTTGCTGACATAGTCGATGAAATTAAAACCCGTATGGTCCGCGAAGTCGACTTTATTGAAGAAGCACAAAACCTCGATGATTTTGTTAATTACCTGAATATAACGCAAAATCAGAAAGCCACTGCACCAAAGGTTTATCATCAATATTCAACCCGCCGTGTATTGACCATGCAGCGCTTATATGGCGTGCCATTGACTGATTTTGATGTAGTGAAAAAGGTGGCGAAAGACCCGTCTCAGGTGCTCATTACCGCCATGAATACCTGGTTTGGCAGCTTGATGATGTGTAACAGCTTCCATGCAGACCTGCATGCCGGAAACCTGATGCTGCTTGAAGATGGCCGAGTCGGTTTTATCGATTTTGGCATCGTTGGTCAGCTGAAACCTGAAGTCTGGACGGCCTGTATCGCCTTTATGGATGCCCTGCAAAAAACCGACTACAACTTGATGGCAGAAAACATGCTGAAAATGGGCATGACTGCTGTTGCAATTGACACCAAAGTCCTTGCTGCCGATTTGGAACGTCTGTTCAGTGGGGTACTTTTGGCCGATCCTCAGGAATTACTGACTTCCAATCCGGCCGATTTAAACGACATCATGATGGATATGGTGGGCGTGGGCGAGCGTCATGGCATTCGTTTCCCGCGTGACTTTGCCTTGCTGTTTAAGCAAATGCTGTATTTCGATCGCTTTATGCGCATCCTCGCGCCATATACCGATATTTATGCAGACCAGCGCCTGCAAATGGTGCAAACTCTGGATCCAAATGTGTTGTTAAAACATTAATTTAATCCCTCCTTAACTCGCTTTCATAAAGGGAGGAGTGTCTCATTGCTGGAAAAATATAAGCGATGAAAAGTCCCTCTTTTATAAAGAGGGATTTAGGGAGATTATTTATAAATATCATATGCTCGAGTGATCAAATGGATGCAATTATCATTGAAGGTTTAAAGGTTGAAACCGTAGTGGGATGTTTCAACTGGGAACGCCAANTATAAGCGATGAAAAGTCCCTCTTTTATAAAGAGGGATTTAGGGAGATTATTTATAAATATCATATGCTCGAGTGATCAAATGGATGCAATTATCATTGAAGGTTTAAAGGTTGAAACCGTAGTGGGATGTTTCAACTGGGAACGCCAAATCATGCAGCCTTTAATGCTGGATATGACCATTCAGACCAGTCTGGAACAGGCTTCCAATTCGGACAAACTGGAACATACTTTAAATTATGCTGAAATTTGCGAGATTTCTGCCAAAGTTATTCAGGATGCCAAGCCAGAACTGATCGAACATGCAGCAAAACTTGTGCTCAATGCGCTTTTTACTACCTTTCCTGCAGTAGAATCGATTATGATTACCATCCGTAAGCCTGCCATTATCGCGCAAGCAAATTCTGTAGGAATTCGTCTTGAACGCCACCGAAACGATATTCGCCTTAGCTCTGGCGAGTAATTGTCATCCCCAACAGCATTTTCAAAACGCTATGAAAAAGATCTCCGGTTTGGGAGAGGTTCAATTTTCTAAAATTTATGTGATTCCATGCCGCGATGCTGTAGGAGCGGATTACTGGAATGCAGCGTGTTTGTTAAAAGCCGCCATGTCGGCAGATGACATCATCGCGATTTTAAAAAAAATGGAAACAGATTCGGGGCGGGTACGCCCTTCACATCAAATTTCTTTGGATGTGGATTTAATTGCATGGGGAGAGGATTTAGAACATATGCAGTTTAATCCAAAAAAATTACCTTTGGCTCTAGATGTCAAAATTCCAATGCTAGATATTTGGCAAAGTACAGATTTTCAGCATGATGAACACCAGTTTCCCGTTGTAAAGTGGAAAAATTAAAATTCAATCTTTCACATATAAGAGAATTTAAGTCATTAAAAATAGCCTAAGCTATATGACTTAACCTGTTTATTTAATTCTTTTAATCAGACCATAAAAATTGAGTGAAAGGTGAATGCTTGTGGTTTGAGTTATTGCGATTATAAAAATGATCAAATATTAGGCGTGGAACATGAAAAATCAATCAAAAAGCCTAATATGCAAGGATTGAGCTTTTTGATTGGAATTAAATTAATGATTTATATAAAATAAATTTTATGTTATTCACCAATTAAAATGTCTATGTAATAAACCATTTAAAATGTCCAGTTTTTAACTGCAAGAGTCAAGAACAGGATTTAAATTCCTTTGTTCAATGATNTTGAGCTTTTTGATTGGAATTAAATTAATGATTTATATAAAATAAATTTTATGTTATTCACCAATTAAAATGTCTATGTAATAAACCATTTAAAATGTCCAGTTTTTAACTGCAAGAGTCAAGAACAGGATTTAAATTCCTTTGTTCAATGATGGCTTTCTGAGCTTTACGACTCGGCATACTTTTCTTGAGACGGGAACGTTTATTCTGTTTCTCCAATTCCTCATGTTGCTGCTGGATATGGGCTAGAACCGAGCCTAATCGTTTATTCTCAACTACTTCATTCTGCTGTAGTCCAGCCAGTTTATTGAAGACACTATAGTTGATCTTCCGTCCTTCATGTAAGATGGCCACAGTGCCATCTGGGTACTCCAGAAATGAAATGTATTGCCCAACCAGCTTATGATTCAGTGCTGTTGGCTCAAGCATATAAATACACTTGTCATAAGTGATGGTCAGATTCTTGGTGACCTTACGGGGTTCTTGCCAGGTAAAAATATCATCCAGTTCAAGATGAGATTCCGTTAATGGCCGATGTAAATTCTTTGTATTTCTCGCACATTTGGCGAACTTTTGATTGAAGTGTTCAATAAAGCAGGGTAGCCAAGCATTGGCTTCGGCAATCGAACTGATGCCTTCCAGACGCATCTCCTTGATCAGACGATCCTGAAGTGTCCTGTTGGCACGTTCCACACGACCTTTGGCGTGTGGTGAGTTGGCAAAGATAATATCAATGTTTAACTCATTCAGAATCCGGCCAAATTGCGTGATCTGGCTGTCCTGCCTGGATTTCTGGTTCACTCTGAATACCGAATGTTTGTCGCTGTAAAAGGCCAGCGGCTTACCGTATTGCTCAATGTAGGCTCGGGTGGAAAGCATATAGTCAAAGGTGGTTTCAGCCTCACAAAAGCGCAGATGCAACAGCTTTCCAGTGGCATCATCGATATAAACCAACAAGCAGCATTTGGCTGCTCGTCCTTCAAACCAGTCGTGATATGAGCCATCAATCTGAATCAGTTCACCGAAGCAATCACGGTTATAGCGTGGTTGATATGGACGTTTCAGGCGTTTGGATCGCGGAATCCAGAGCTCATTGGCCATCATCCAGCGACGAACCGTTTCTACCGGTATATTCAGGTCAAACATGCTACTGAGCTTCTCATGGGCCAAGGTGGGTCCAAAGCCCAGCAGATGTTCAGAAATAATGGAAAGACATTGCGATTTTAATAAATCATCATGGCGATGATGGCCAGGTTGACCACGACTGGCATGCGTCATGCCTGAAACACCATCTTGATTGAGCTTCTGCAATAACCGGGTAATTTGACGGGTGGAAAGATTCAGGATTTCAGCAGCACGGACTTGGGTAATACGATGATCTCGAACGTCTTGCAGAACTGCAAGACGTTGAATTTCTTTATCAGACATAGTGATCAGCATCTATATTTATATCCAGTCCATGATGGTGAAAACCATCATAAACCAGACATTTTTATTGGTGAGAATACAGACATTTTAAATGGTTTCTAACAGAGCAGTTTCGTATAAGGTGTATTATGTTAATTTTAGGAAAACTTCAAATTATTAATTTGTATTACATCGACTTCCTTGTTTCAAAATTTACTGATTAGAAATGAGCTTTGCTGCAAGTCCTATAAAACAAGCCCCTAACAACGTATCTACACACCTCCATATATGACGGTAAAGTTTTTGGACTTTATTTAGAGAGAACGTAACTGCAACAACTGTATAGACACCACTTGACACTAATGTAACGGTCAAAATAGCCAGAATATAAACTATTGTAGGCGCACCATGTGGTAATGCAGTTGTGAAAATACTCGCAATAAAGAATGCGGCTTTGGGGTTTGATAAATTAGTTGCTATACCACGTATAAAAATAATGCTTATTGGTATTGCCTTCGTTGCTTGTAATGGAGGCTCTCCTCCGCGCATAGCACCTATAATTACTCTACAACCTAAATAGGCTAAGTAAGCTGCGCCTACAATTCTTAAGACGTAATAGAATGAACTAAAACCATTTGAGGCTATTAATAGTCCTACTGCGATTACACTTGATAAAATAAGCACACCTAATACAGCACCTACCGCAGCTGAAAACCCAGCTTTTCTACTGACTAAAGAATAACTTGTAATATTAATAAAATCAGGTCCGGGACTGGCACAAGCGAAAAAGAATAAGGTGGCGATCGTCGCAAGAGGAACAAAATATAATTCCATTTATCGATCCTTTTATAAAAGATTTAACTATAAAAATATGATTTGAATGCAATCGATTGAATAAAATTAGCAGTTTTAAAAATGGTAATTTTTAACTTGATCTATAAGTAAAATAATAGCGATTAAAACCATTAGTCCTCCTGAAATTCGACTAATGGTCTTTGCTGCACGTGGACGGGTTTTGAGTAAGATTTGGGCGCCAAAACCAACAAATAGATAAACAACCGCACAACTCAGAACATGGATTAATCCCAAGAAGATGATTTGCGTAGTAATAGACCAAGATGCTGATGAATGAATAAACTGAGGTAATAATGCTAAAAACAACAAAAAGACTTTAGGATTGAGCCCACTGACCCCAAACCCCTTTAGCACCCAGAACCACCATGCTTGCTTGGCATCTATATTGAAGTCATTTTCACTCGCGATAATTGCTGGATGAAGTGATAAATTAATCCCGATCCATAACAAATAAAGTGATCCAATGATCGTGAGTACCATCAGCGCTATGGGTTGTCTCGCAATAAGTGTTCCTACTCCCGCAGCAACAATGAGTGTTGCGATAAAATGACCAAGTAATAAGCCAAATATCGCAGGTAATACCTTTTCTTTAATACCTGCTGAAATGGCATATCCCCAATCTGCACCAGGAGTGATAACAAAAAGAATGGATATACTCCAAAAGGCGATAAGCGTATTAAATTCCATAAGTTCACAAGTCAGGCATTACATAGTGCTGGAAAGAATAAAGCTTAAGATTTAAAATGTGCTTCTAAATATTTGCTCAGTACTCAACAAAAATAGAAGATTCTTCCAAATGGATAATATTGATAGAAAGATTCTTGCTGAATTACAATCCGATGGGCGTTTATCGATTACAGATTTGGCAGAAAAAGTAGGCTTAAGTCTCTCACCATGTCATCGAAGACTTCGGGCTTTAGAAGACTCAGGAATAATAAAAGGTTATTGTGCTCAACTCGAACCTAGTCGCATAGGACTTAATTTTTCGACTATTGTATTTGTGACTATGAAAGATGGTGATAAAAATACCGTTGCTAAGTTTGAAGAAACTATTCTTGATATCCCCAATATCACTCAAGCACAGCGTTTATTTGGAGATCCTGACTATCTATTACATGTAGTTTCCAGTGATCTTAGTACTTTTCAAAAATTATATGATGAGAAGCTTTCTGCTCTTCCCGGGGTTAAAAAACTTACTACCACCATGATCATGAAAAGCGTGATTTCTGACCGCTTATTCCCTTTATAAAATATCTCTTATAACCTAGATGTAAATATGACTAACACATGTTATTTAATATAATGGCCGTTATACGAAATTATTTTTTAAATATTATTATTTATCAAAAACTTATATAAATAAAATCAAAACCAAAAAGATCAAAAAACACACGTTTTAACAACTCGTGTGTTTTTTAAGCAAATCTGTAATATTTAGCCAATAAAATCGGCTAAAAAACGCTCAATTTCGGAATTTTTCCAATGTCCTCAGCCCTTCCAGGGCGAAAAATATCCCCAATTTCTGCGGATAAACCTGGGACAGTTTTTAATCGGCTTTGTACGCATATGCTCACAACAATTACGGTCCTTTGCGCCTATACGACCTGGCTGCAATTTCCTATGATGGATTCATCAGGAACAGGAAGTTCCACACAATAATAAGAATAACGATACGCACAAGGACTGTAAGGTACGACAGGAGTTATACCGAGCGAACCCATACGAAAAAGCCCGACAGGATGTCGGGCTTTTTTATGGTTGATTCATGGCCAAATTTAACGATCTTCCAGATGGCAAACATAATCAATAATGTCATCCGTGATAATTTTAAATTGGGTTTTTTTAGGCACATAAAAAGATTCACCCGCATAATAGGTTTGGCTCTGTTGATTGTTGCCAATCTGAACTAAGCACTTGCCTGAAACTATTTCTATGCGTTCAGCAACCAGCGTTTCAAAAACCAGAGGGTGTTCTGTGGGAAGAATCACACCTAAGGTCTTTTGGGTTCCATCTTTCAACTCAATCACATGACTGATAGAACAACCATCAAAATGGATGTTAGATTTTTTTTTGACAGAGACAAAATTGAACTGGGTAGACATACCTTGCTCCTTAAATTATTTTTGTTGTTGGTTTTTTTGTTATTTGTGCAGCTTGTATTTATTTTTATAAAGTATACGGATGAATTTTTTTATATGTTTTGGTCATCGTATTGTATAAATTTTACAAAAATAAAAGCTTTAAATGGCGCTATAAAAGCCTGTTTATCCCACTTAGATTTTAGACACGCGCTGTAAGTTAAAACTTACAAGAAAACAGGTCTATTGGGGATATTTTTAGATTCATTTTTTTTGGGTGAAAAAGCTTTTTAAAAACAGTTTATTAAAGATAAATAAGATCTATAAGTAATGTCATGCCCATGACTAAGCTACAAGCAACATATCTTGATGAGATCGATCAAGAAATCACTTTATTTTACTGATGAAATATAAATGCCTAATAAAGCAACCAGACTGATCTTTGTAATGAAGAGTGATCTGGCGATGATAGTAAAATTGTTATCAGGCACATTAAAAAAATGAACTGGGCTGATCTGCTGCAACATTATGGTTATCTCGCCATTTTTATTGGCACCCTATTTGAAGGTGAAACCGTCCTGATACTCGGTGCCTATGCGGTGCATCAGCATATTTTCCATTTTTGGCTGCTTATAATGGTCGCGATGGCGGGTAGTTTTGTTGGCGATCAATTTTACTATCAGATTGGTGCGCGTTATGGCCAGAAAATCATACAAAGCAAGCCGCAACTGGGGCAAAAATTTGCTCAGGCCAGCAGTGTCATCGACAATTATCCCGTGCTGACTATTTTATTGATGCGATTCGCGTGGGGACTTAGAACCATTTTACCCATCTCTATTGGAATTAAAGCTTATCCGCTAGGGAAATATATCCTAGTTAACCTGCTGGCCTGTTTTATCTGGGATTTTGTTGTTGTGAGTGTAGGTTTGCAGATCAGTCACTGGTTACATGCATTTTGGGCAAAAATACTGCCTTATCATCAGGATATTTATATTGTGCTGGCTGTGGTGGGCTGTATTTTACTGGCGCGGATGATTTATACGTTGCTCATTCAGCATAAACATTCAATTAAATAGGCATAAAAAAGCCCACATTCAAGTGAGCTCAATCATGCCAAAACAGATTAAATATAATAACTGGTCTTGGTCATCAGTTTGGAAATGGCTGTCATGGTAATCCGGACCGGTACTGGCAAATCTACACCGCCAGCATTCAATGCCGTATCTCTGTGGTGCAGTTCATCTTCATTCATTTGCACCAGTATTTTACGTGAACGTTCATCCTGTTCAGGCAACTGGCTGATGTGATGCTGTAAATGCAAGCTGACCTGACGTTCGGTTTCTGCCACAAAACCCAGGCTGTATTTGTCACCGGCAATACCGGCAATTGCACCCATGCCAAAAGACAGACCATACCAAACCGGATTGAGCAAACTGGTATGGCTATCCAGTTCTTTTAAACGGTCTTCACACCAGGCCAGATGATCCTGTTCTTCAATTGCTGCCTGTTCCATTTCACGGCGTACATTGGGAAGTTTTGCAGTGAGTGCCTGACCATGATAAAGCGCCTGGGCACACACTTCACCACTATGATTGACTCGCATTAAACCTGCGACATGGCGTGCTTCGCTAACCCCTAATTTGGTTTCTGCATCATGGCCTGGATTTTCACGATGTGCAGAGGTTGTTCCGGGAACCAGACTGCGTAGCGCCTGGTCAAACGAATGAATAAATTTGTCGATACCGGTATATTGGCGCATAAAATTAATCCTCTAAAGCATCTTGTTGCTGTGCAGCAAGCATGGGCTTGAGCTTGAACAGGAGCCATGTAGTGAAAATGGCGCTTAGAATCGCTGTGATACTAAAAAGTATTTTAATATCAATCTTAAATATACTTAAGATGATAATGGAGAATATTGCAGAGGATACCATGAATACGGCATTGAGAATGTTGTTTGCAGCAACCACCCGGGCACGGTGTGATTGTGGCGAAAAGGCCTGCATCATGGCATAAAGCGGTACGATATAAAAACCGCCACTGATGCCGAGCAATGTCACAGCAAGCATGACATGATAATAACTCCAGCCTTGGGTAAAGACATCTTTTAAGCCGAGCATCTCGCCTGTACGTTCAGGAACAAAAGCCAAACTTGCTGCCAGATAAAAAGCAAACACAGTCAGGCCAATTGCCCCAATGGGAACCATCTTCAAATTGATTTCCGTACCGCCAATTCTGCGGCACAATAACGAACCCACGCCAATCCCGACAGAAAAGAAGGTTAATAGCAGGCTGACCACATTTTCAGAGGCATGCAGGTTTTGTTGAGTCAGCTGCGGAATCTGGGTGAGATAGGTCGCGCCATAAAACCAGTACCAGGAATTGCCCAATAAAATCAGAAACACCACCGGTAAACTTTTGGCATAGCCCAGGGTCTGAAAACTGGTTCTAAAAAAGTTCCAGTCTATCTGGACATCGGGTGCAGTCACTTTTTGCTTTAATACAAAACGGCTGGAGAGATAACCTAAAACGGCAATGGTTACGATGGTGAGGCTAATCCAGATCAGATTACCGTCAGATGCGGAAATGACTGCACCGCCTAAAATCATCCCGACCAAAATAGCAATCGAGGTTCCCGACTGAAATAAGGCATTGCCCGACATCAGTTCATTGGGCTTTAAAATCTCCGGCAAAATGGCATATTTGATTGGACCGAAGAAGGTCGAGTGAGTGCCCATTAAAAATAAAGCCACCAATAACAGCCACAAATGTCCCAGTAGAAAGCCCGCAGAGCCAATCAGCATAATCACGATTTCAAGAATCTTGATGCCCCGTACCAGTTGTGAGCGTTCGTATTTATCGGCAATCTGTCCCGCTGTGGCAGAGAAAATGAAATAGGGTAAAATAAACAACAAGGCTGCGAGGTTATTCAGGGTACTGACACTGGCCGCTTGCTGATTGATCCAACCATAGGTAATGACCAGTAACAAGGCTTGTTTATAGACGTTGTCATTCAGGGCCCCGAAAAATTGAGTAACAAACATCGGTAAAAATCGACGTGTGCCTAAGAGATGTTCATTTTTTTCCATGGTTTCTGGGCTTCATTAAGTTTTATTAAGAAATGTGAGCATTTGGTAAAACACAATAAAAATCATGTATGATGTTTTCAACCTATACTTTTGGGAAAATTCCAATAGATTTGAGTTTGTTAGCAAGCTTTCATCGGACGTTTCCATTACAAATATTATATGAGTTTAGAGTTTTTTATGCTTTCAAAACCGAATTTTAAAAAGTCGGCACTTACTTTAAGTGTCAATTCCATTTTACAGTGGAACAATGAGCATAAACGATTCGGACTCAGTCTGGTATTCATGTTACTGGCTCAGCACAGTTTTGCACAAGTCAATCAGCCAAATCCTCCTCTCACTGAAGCAGAATTTCAGCAACAGCTCAAGAATGAAGCTGTTCAGCAGGGTATGAGCAGCAGTGCAGAACTGGAAAAACTGGAAAACCTTCAACAAAACCCGCCTGAACCTGACAGCCTGCAAATGCTGGAGCAGCAAGAGCAGGCAACACAGCCGCTGGAAGAATTCAAGCCGATTGAATTTGAGGATCTGGAAGAGCTGCCGATTACTCCTGTCAGTGCAGAAATGGCAAATGAAATTTTTCGGGTGGCTGAAGAGGCGAAACAGGAAGCTCAGCAATACCGTGCAGGTCAGGGCACCGAAGCGGTGGTTTCAGATGCCACGCAACAGGAACTGGTTGAAATCAATCAGGCACCGGTAAATATTGATCAGCTGATGTCGAATATTCAGGCCGATAGCCAGATTGTGGTTGAAGCCAATGCAGCCGGTAAAACCTTGCCTGAACTGGCACCCACTGATGAAATTGAAGAACCGAATTTCTTTAAACGCTGGTTGTATAAAATACGTCCGCCGCGACAACTCAACACCGCCAAGCTGGATCGTATCAGTGCCGATGTGATTATTGTTCCTACACCCAATAGTAGCGATGTGTCCGCCAAAGCTTATGCGCAGGCTATGGAAAATCTGAAAGAAAATATCAGGGCCAAACTTTCCAGCTTTACCCGGGAATCCTTCAGTGATTTTCCTTCAGCATTGCCGCAGCTGAGAACGCTGTCGAATCAGGCTGCACAAGCAGTCGGCTTTTACAATGCCGAATTTAAATTCGAGAAACTCAGTGAGAGTCGTGTCCGGGTCAGAGTGACGGCAAATGCACCGGTACAAATTAAAGCACAGAATATTGAATTTAGCGGTGCAGGACAAAATCAGCCCCAGTTTCAGGTGATTAGGCTTTTGCCCGATCAGGATGTAGGTGATATTTTCAATCATGGTCTATATGAAGAAACCAAAACCCGCATTGGCGATGCTGCCACCAATAATGGTTACTTTGACAGCTATTGGCGCCTGCATGATGTCAAAGTAGCCCAGCCGCAAAATACGGCCGATGTGAACCTGCGCTATGAAACGGGAGACCGCTACAAGTTAGGTCCAGTTGAATTCCGCATGAGTGATCCGTCACAGCCATTTCCGATTGACATGGATGTTCTGCAAAGCATGGTTTCCTGGGAAGATGGTGCCGATTATACCTTTTGGCGTGTCAATGGCTTAGCCAATAACCTCACCAACTCGCGTTATTTTAATTACACCTTGGTGGATGCAATACGGCCAGATCCAGTTGAAAAACCGCTGGAACTGCCACCCGATATTCAGGCTCTGGTCGATCAGCAGAAAATCTCTGAAAGTGAAGCTGCGGTTCAGGATAAAAAACAGGTCGCTTCTGCCAGAGAAGTGACCCAATCTGTAGCCGATGAAACCCAGTTTGCGGGTAGAGATGAAACTGAAGGTGACGAGAATCTGCGTCAAATGCGTGCAGAGCAGGAAACCAAACAATCTGAAGAAGAACGTTTAAAAGTTCAGGCACGTGAAGAGAAAAAGATTCCGGTAATCGTGACCTTGAATGCGGACCGTTTAAATAGTGCAGAACTGGGGGCGGGTTATGGTTCCGATACCGGAGCACGATTGCGTGCTCAGTACCGCCGTGCCATAGTCAACCGTCGTGGGCATTCTTTTGATGCCAACATGGAAATTTCGCAAATTCGCCAGTCTATAGACGGACGTTATAATATTCCCTATCACCATCCTATCAATGACTATATCAGTATCGTGGGTGGTTATGAACGTGAAGAACGTGATGACGTGGCACAGGGCAATGGCTTGATGATTGAATCTGCTGTGGCAGGTGCTGACAGAATTATTAAAAGACCGCGTGGTAGCTGGCAACATACTTTTGGTCTTCGCTATCGTTTGGACCAGATTTCCCAGCAAGGAACCATTAATGCCAATGAAATTCCGGATGCATTTATTGCCAATGCCAATGACCAGCAGCAATCCTTATTGTTGGGTTATGAAGCATCACTGACCACGAGTGATAAACGCGTAAACCCGGGTAAGGGCTTTAAACAGACCTATAAAGTGGAACTTGGCAGCGAGTCATTATTGTCCGATGCCGATATGGCCATTCTCAACGCAGGCTGGCGTTTTATTTATTCATTGGGTGAAAATGATAGTCACCAGTTTGTCGGGCGTGGCGATTTAGGTTATATCTTGACCCAGGATTTTAGCAAGGTGCCATATAACCTGCGTTATTTTACCGGGGGTGACCAGACAGTACGCGGTTTTGACTATAAAAGTCTATCGCCGGAAGAAAATGGATTTAAAATCGGTGGTCAGGCCCTGGCTGTGGGATCACTTGAATATAACTATCAATTTAAAGAAGGCTGGCGTGCAGCCATTTTTAGTGATGTCGGCAATGCTTACGATAAAGATTTTAATACGCCAACTGCCTACAGTGTGGGCTTGGGGCTGCGTTGGGCATCGCCAATTGGCCCTATCCGTATAGATGTGGCTTCAGGTATTTCTGATGACAATCATCCAATACGTCTGCATTTCTTTATTGGTTCACAATTATAAATGCTGGTTTTTATAAATTTTAGTTTTTAGAGAGTATTATGGCTGAAGTAGAACAGCAACCGGAAACGGAAACACCTAGACCGAAAAAGCGTCGTATTTTAAGGAGTGTACTGTTTACGCTGCTTATCGTGTTTGTGTTGCTGATTGCTTCTTTCGCCGTCATGTTTAGTACCGATAAAGGCAGCAAATTCCTGCTGAACCGTGTTTTAGAGCGTCAGCAGATTATTCATTATGAATATGAAGGCGGTAATCTGCTCAGTGGCATCATCTTAAAAAATATTTTAGTCACGCTCAAACCTGTCGACGTTAAAATTGACCGCGCAGATGTCACCCTGGGCTGGCGTGCCATCCTGAAAAAAGAAATTCATCTGAATCGTGCCGATGTGCGCAATCTGCAAATTATCAGCAAACATCCACCGAGTGATAAACCATTTAAATTTAATGAAATCCGTTTGCCCTTTGTTTTGCGTTTAGATACGGCAGATGTCGATCATCTGTTGATTAAAACTGCTAGTTCCAGTGTAAAGTTCCACGATATCCACCTGAATAATGCGCTATGGTCCGGTACCGAATTGAAGTTTGAAGATTCCCGGATGGATATGGGCTATCTTTCGGTCAAAAATGCCAGCGGAAACATGAAATTTGAAGGGAAATATCCTTTAGATGCCGTAGGGGATCTGAACATACCTGCACTGCATAAAAGCCTGAATATTCATGATATCAAGGTGGTGGCAACAGGTTCCTTAGATACGATTCAGGCAGGCGTGGCGACCAATACCCCAGATTTATTGACCGGTTGGGTGGTGCTGCATCCGGTACGTAAACATGTGCCGATGTTTGGCGAGTTAAAGTTTAAAAATTACCATTGGCCTTTGCTGACGGAACAAAAACTGTATACCAAGAAAGGCGTGGCTAAATTTAATGGGGGCATTAAGCGTTTAAATATCGACGCGATTACGGACTTAAGTGGCAAGAACATTCCGCAAGGCCAATATAACGGCAGCATGCATACCGACCTGGTGCATCAGCTCGACATTAGCAATATAAATGGCCAGCTGATGAATGGGGCGGTGAATGTTGCAGGTGTGGTAAGCTGGAAAGACCGTGTCACCTGGGATATGAATGGCCGTGTCGATAAAATTAATCCCAAAGACAAATTGATTCCGCAAATCATCCAGGATTTCTTTCCGCCTAGTCTGGATGCCAAAATTGCCTCTAAAGGCCGTCTGGAAAATGGCCTGCATTTAACCGCACTGGTTGATTTTGACCGTTATGAAACCTGGAACTTAAAGCTCGATCAGGACGAGCAAAAAGATAAAAAACCCAATCCGATGCTGCTGAATGTGGCTTGGCAAAATATTGATCGCGCCGTGCCTTATGTGGGCTGGTTAAGCAGTAAATCGGGCGACGCAAAATTGGCGCTGGTTGAAGGCAGGCAGAATATTCATGTTGCCACTGCGGTGAGCAAAAATGATAAGGGCTGGTTGCCTGAAGGCTTGTATACCGCACAGCTCAATTTCAAAAATAATGATTTAAATATCCCGACTTTTAGTTATGTGGCGGGTAAAGGCAGTTTAAGCGGCAGTGCCAAAGTAGATTTGCCGACCAAAAAACGTCAATTGAAATGGAATGCCATTCTCAATGCCAAAGATTTTAATCCGCAAACGGTTGCAGCGGCTGCACCGGTGAATCTGCTCAATGGGCAGGTCAAAGCCAATGGTTTTGCCAAACCGAATCAGCAGATTATCCATCTGAACGGAATTAATTTAACCGGGCGTCTGGCGCAGCAAAATAATAACGAAACGGTACGTTTAACCGGACGTAGTACGGTCGCGATTCTGTTTAAGGATCAGAAGGCAGGTGGCGCATTTAAAAGTTTTGCCGTCAATTATGATGGTGCACTCAATGCCAGTCAGATTCCGGCCAGCGAAGGCATGCTCAAGTTCAAAATCTCCGGTACGCCCGAACTTGTTAAAGTCGATGAATTGAAACATTCAGGTATTGCTGGGAAAATTTATGCCAGTGGTCTGCTCCATCTTAAAAATGGTTTGGGCTGGAATATCAATGCATCCCTGGTACGTTTTAAACCGCATTATTTTGTCTCGTCTGTGCGCGGTGAATTGTCCGGTAATGTGAAAACTGAAGGGGTTTGGTCGGACAGCTTAAAACGTATTAATATCCAGAAACTGAATATCGCCGGTATTATCAACAATAAACCTGTTCGCGGAACAGGAAATTTGGCAATGGTGATTAATTCAAATCAAAAAGGCTTTTTGCCACAACAGTTTGAAGCCAATAACTTATATCTTTCTTACGCAAAAAATCAGGTTCAGGCCACAGGCAATGCACAGAACTTAAGACTGAAAATCAATGCACCGGCCTTGTATGAAATTTACAGCGGTCTGCGTGGTCGTGCCTATGGCTATTTGAATGTGCAATCCCAGCCACGCTTGCAGGCGACGGCCAATCTGGCCGTTGATGATTTTGGGTTTAACCAGTTATTCAGTGTTAAAAAGTTACGGATACAAGGTGAATTGCCGACTTCAGAGCTCACCCCGACGTTGATGACTGCGAAAATGGATAACTTACGTAGCGGTGCGCGTGAGATTCAGCATGGTGAAATTTCACTGGCGGGCACACGTAAAGCCCACATTCTGAAAATACAGGCGCAAAACCGGATTTCCAAATTCTATGTGCAATTGGCTGGTGGTTTTAATGCGAAAAATGACTGGCTGGGGCAAATCCAGAACGGTGATTTTGATTCTTTACGTGCACGTTTGGTCCAACGTCAAAATGCTTCTGTGATTTATAGTTCTGCCAAAAGCGAATTGTTTGTCGGTGCACATTGCTGGTCGAGTCAGCAAAGCCAGTTGTGTTTTGACCAACCGATTCGGGTCAGTAAAACCAGAGGTAATGTTTCATTCATTACCCAAAATGTCGATTTAAATGATTTTGCTGCCTTTATGCCGGAAGGTCTGGAAATTACCGGTAAGGTTAATGGCTATGCCAAAGCCGCCTGGGTAAAAGGCGCTAAACCAAAAATTGATGCACGACTGGTGACACGTAGTGGCGTGATCGGGCTGGCAGCTGAAGATCCCCAAGATGTGGGTTCTACACTGAAGTATAATGAAATTGCAGTGGTGGCAAAAAGTGTCGCTGAGGGTTTACAGCTTCGTTTAGATGTAAAAACCCCTGAAATCGGTACCGGTTATGCCAATGTCATTATAGATCCTTATACAAAAAGTATGCCGATGCGCGGTGAGATCGCCTTCGATCAGGTACAACTGAAAGTCTTTAAGCCTTTTATTCAAGATGTTCGTTCAATGGCTGGCAACCTGTCTTTTGCCGGAAAGATTGGAGGTACCTTAACGCAGCCTTTATTTAATGGTGAAATGCGCCTGAAAGATGGTGCCATCAGCATGATTTCCTTGCCGGTGAATTTAACCAATATTCAGGTCTATTCTTCCATTCGCCAGGATCATGCCACCATTAACGGGGCATTTAACAGTGGTCAAGGTGCAGGCGCATTAACCGGCAGTGTAAACTGGAAAGATGATCCCCGCATTCAGTTGCATTTAAAAGGTGAAAACCTGCTTATGCGTCAGGCGCCGTTAATCACCGCTGTGGTTACTCCGGATTTGTCTTTAGATGTGCTGCCGTTTAAGAAGAAATTAAGCTTAAGCGGTAAGGTGGATGTGCCACGTGCCTTAATCTCGATGCCTGAAGCTTCTGCACCGGTAATCAATGTCTCTTCAGATGTACGAATCGTGCGTGAAGGACAAGATCAGCTGGCCATATTAAGAGCAGCCCGACCTTGGGATATCCGTGCCGATGTTATGGTTAACTTAGGTAATCAGGTGATTTTCCAGGGCTTTGATAGCCGTATTCCACTGGCAGGGCGTTTGTATCTGTCACAACGTGGACTTGAAACCGCTATGCGTGCCAATGGTGCAATAGGGGTCAGCCAACGGGTAAAAATTGAAGCGTATGGGCAAAGCCTGGATTTGAATCGTGCGATTGCACGTTTTAACGGTCCTTTATATAACCCGACTTTGGATATCGATGCCAATAAGACCGTACAGGGCAGCCTGGTTGGGGTGCGCGTAACAGGTACTGCAACCAGTCCGAATATTCAGGTCTATAACGATGCCGGATTGTCTGAACAGGAAGCCTTAAATGCCATTATTACCGGCCGTATTAATGAGGGGGCTAGTGGTATCAGTCAGGAGGCGGGCTTTAGGTCCGATGTCAACAATACCATTGCGGCTGCCGGAATCAGTATGGGCTTAGGTGGTACACGTGCTCTCACCAACCAGATTGGACGTACTTTTGGTCTGAGCGGTCTGGCGCTGGATGCACAGGGAACGGGAGATGATACTCAGGTCAGCGTGACAGGCTATATTACGCCGGACCTGTTTATCCGTTATGGTGTAGGGGTATTTACACCGGTCAACAAATTGACCCTGCGTTATCAAATGAACAAGCGTTTATATCTGGAAGCGAGCCAATCGCTGGAACGTGCGATCGACGTGTTCTATAACTGGCGTTTCTAAATTTAGCGTTGTGATCTTCTTTTCATCATTAACCGCCTTCGGGCGGTTTTTTATGATATAAAATATTGTTTTTACTGTTTTATTATTAATTATAAGAAGGGTTAGAATGAAAAAATTATTGATTGTGGGAATGGTGGCGAGTGGCTTGACCGGTTGTACGGCTATTCAGGTGAATAACAGCACTGGATTTCATCCGGAGTCGATTAAGCAGGTATGTATTGTTCATAATCCAAAAGTCATCATTAATAATTTTGATCAATTGGTTGTGAAGAGTTTTGCACGCTACAACATTCAGGCACAAACCTACAAAGAAACCGATAATTTAAGTTTCTGTCAGACTACACTGCATTATACGGCTTTAAGAGCATGGGATCTTGCGCCATATATGGTGTCTGCACGGTTTAACTTGATTCAGAATGGCCGCCAGGTGTCTGAAGCATCCTTCAGATTAAAAGGCAATGGGGGATTTGCATTAAATAAATGGCGGAGTACCGAAACTAAAATTAATGAACTGGTAGATCAATTGTTAAATAAAACGCCATGATGTAGCGCATAAGCGTTTTATAGAGCACAAAAAAAGCGAGAGTTTGACTCTCGCTTCTTAAAATCATGCTCGCAGCAGGCAAGCGTGATTTTAAAATTATAGTGCTACGATGTTTACAGCATTCGGGCCTTTTTGACCTTGAGCGATGCTGAATTCAACTTGTTGGCCTTCAGCTAAAGTTTTGAAGCCAGAACCTGTGATTTCGCTGAAATGAGCGAAAACGTCCGGGCCATTTTCTTGTTGAATAAAACCGAAACCTTTAGTTTCGTTAAACCATTTAACAGTGCCTTTTACAGTGTTAGACATAATACAATCCTATAAAAATGTTTTTAGCTTTTAGCTTATTGAAAAGCCAGATAATTTAACTTGAAAAGAAGAATGGAACTTTAAATCTGAAAAACGAAGGATTATGACTAAAACTGCGAAATACAAGAAGATTTACCAGAACAAACTATTTTTCTAGTTATCCTTAAGCATACAGCTATGTTTGAGCTTATGCAAATGAATAGACTACCTATCGCTGTTTTTTTATAACTGAAATTTGTAACTGACTGATTATTTGAAATGGAGTGCATCATTTAAAGCGGGTGAGTTAAAACATATGCAGGTTCCATTCCACGTATTTATTGAATACCTTAACCTAAAATAGGGTTTATCTTATTTGTATCATTCATCTTATTTCGCTCATGATGTTTCTGGATATCCGGTTCCCATGATTTCGTATTTTGCCTAACTTTGATTATGATAGGAGGCAACAGGAGAGACATTGATGAAAAAGTTATTCACTTTGATGGCATTGGTTGCTTTGGTGGGCTGTACTGAAAAGAAGCCATTAACACCTGAAGAGCAGTGGAAAGGCTATTGTACGAGTATGGGTAATGCGGCAAACAATATTATGTATGACCGTCAAAATACCATTACCAAAGAGGCAGCTATAGAACACGCCAACAAGATTGAAGATCAAATCACCAAAACCTTTATTCTGGATATTATTGAACAGGTTTATGCATTTCCATTGCAGGAAATCACTCAAGATCCGGAAGCCAGCCGTAATCAATTCAAGCAGAAAATTACCGAAAAATGTATCGCCACGCCGCATGACAAGATGCCAAATTACAAACCGTTCTAATGAACGGTTTTTTTATATCTATCTATAAAATAGCCTAAGCAAAATTAAAAAATAAATTGTGACATTTGCTTAAGTAAAAATATAGAAAAGCTTATCTTGTTATTGAATAATGAGATAAAGAATTATAACGACTGGAGTAGAAATATGGATGTGATTGGCTACTTGCATCATGAAGATTTGCTCTTGGAAGATGAGCATGGTGTAGCGATTATTGGTGGGGCAAATTATGTCCTGAGTGTGGGAGATAAAGTGTTTCTGCGCAAAAAATTGGCAGATCAGCATTATCCACGCTATCTGGTTGATATTTCATTTGCCAGTAATCAGTATCAGGGCTTATTTGAAGATGAATGTGCCGTTAAATTTACCGGGAATCGCGCGGAATTAGCTCAATATTTAACAGCAACCACTGTCCACTAAGGTTGAATATTTTTATAAAAGCAAAAAAGGCAACATAGGGTTGTCTTTTTTATGTTTAATGTTCCATTAAAAGTGAATTTTCATCATTAAAAAGCTTTAAAAGTGAAGGATTTGCTTATTGTGTAATCGATATGCGCATCATTTAGCTACAAAATAATGGGCATCACAAAGAAACACTGTACTTGCATTAACTTTTAACTGGAATTTTAGTAAAATTTAGCAGTCCATATTATTTGCGAAGCTTTGAATAAGCTGGAATTCGTAAATAATTTTTTAAAAAAGAGGAATAACACCGTGCTAGAAGCTTACCGCCAACACGTTGCAGAACGTGCTGCACTCGGAGTCCCACCGAAGCCACTTGACGATGCTCAAACAGCTGACTTGGTTGAACTATTAAAAAATCCCCCAGCTGGAGAAGAAGCATTTTTAGTTGACTTGCTTGAAAACCGTGTTCCAGCAGGTGTTGACCAAGCTGCTTATGTTAAAGCTGCTTTCTTGGCTGCCGTGGCAAAAGGTGAAACAACTTCTCCATTAGTTTCTAAAGAACGTGCGGTTTACTTACTAGGTACTATGCTTGGTGGTTATAACGTTGCGCCTTTAGTTGCTTTACTTGATGACGCTGTTCTTGGTGAGCTTGCTGCTGAAGCGCTGAAAAAAACTCTTCTTGTATTTGATGCATTCCACGACGTAGCTGATAAAGCGAAAGCGGGTAACGCAAATGCAAAAGCTGTGCTTCAATCTTGGGCTGATGCTGAATGGTTCACAAGCCGTAAAGATGTTCCAGAAGAAATCAAATTAACAGTATTCAAAGTTACTGGTGAAACCAACACTGATGACTTGTCTCCAGCTCAAGACGCTTGGAGCCGTCCAGACATCCCATTACATGCAAATGCGATGTTGAAAAACGTACGTGACGGTATCAACCCGGAAGTTCCTGGTGAAGTTGGTCCGTTAAACCAAATCAAAGAACTCATCGCGAAAGGCAACCAGGTTGCTTATGTAGGTGACGTTGTTGGTACAGGTTCTTCTCGTAAATCTGCAACTAACTCTGTACTTTGGTTCTTCGGTGATGAAATCGCTCACATCCCGAACAAAAAAGACGGTGGTTACTGCTTAGGTTCTAAGATCGCTCCGATTTTCTTCAACACGATGGAAGATGCTGGTGCATTACCGATCGAGATCGACGTTGCTAACATGAACATGGGCGACGAAATCGTTCTTAACATCGATCATGCCGCTGCAAAAGTGACTGCTTCTAAAAATGGCGAGCAAATCGCTGAAGCTGAACTTAAAACTCCAGTGCTTCTAGACGAAGTGCGTGCTGGTGGCCGTATCAACCTGATCGTTGGTCGTGGTCTAACAGCTAAAGCACGTGAAGCTTTAGGTCTTGCACCTTCAACTTTATTCCGTACTCCGGTTCAACCTGAGAATACTGGTAAAGGCTTCACTCAAGCTCAAAAAATGGTAGGTCGCGCTTGTGGTCTTCCAGAAGGTCAAGGTGTTCGTCCAGGTACTTACTGCGAACCTAAGATGACGACTGTTGGTTCTCAAGATACAACTGGTCCAATGACTCGTGACGAATTGAAAGACTTGGCTTGCCTAGGTTTCTCTGCTGACCTCGTTATGCAATCTTTCTGTCACACAGCTGCGTATCCAAAACCAGTTGACGTACAAATGCAACACACGCTTCCTGATTTCATCATGAACCGTGGCGGTGTGTCTTTACGTCCAGGTGACGGTATTATCCACTCTTGGTTAAACCGTATGCTTCTTCCAGATACAGTTGGTACTGGTGGTGACTCGCATACTCGTTTCCCAATCGGTATTTCATTCCCAGCGGGTTCTGGTCTTGTAGCGTTCGCTGCAGCAACTGGTGTTATGCCACTTGACATGCCTGAGTCTGTACTTGTGAAGTTCAAAGGTAAAATGCAGCCTGGTATCACTTTACGTGACCTTGTACATGCGATTCCTTACTACGCAATTAAAGAAGGTGACTTAACTGTAGAGAAGAAAGGTAAGAAAAACATCTTCTCTGGTCGTATCTTAGAAATCGACTTAACAGAAATGGAAACTGACCTCACTGTAGAGCAAGCGTTCGAACTTTCTGATGCTTCTGCTGAACGTTCTGCTGCTGGCTGTTCAATCACGCTTTCTGAAGAGAAAGTTGCTGAATACCTTCGTTCAAACATCACCATGCTTAAGTGGATGATTTCTGAAGGTTATGGCGATGCGCGTACTATGGCTCGCCGTGTTGAGAACATGGAAAAATGGTTAGCGAACCCATCACTTCTTAAAGCTGATGCTGATGCTGAATACACTAAAGTGTATGAAATTGACCTTGCAGACATCAAAGAACCTATCCTTTGCTGCCCGAACGACCCAGATGACGCTAAACTTCTTTCTGACGTTCAAGGCGTGAAAATTGACGAAGTATTCGTTGGTTCATGTATGACAAACATCGGTCACTTCCGTGCTGCTGGTAAATTACTTGATAAAGTACCTGGTGGTTCATTGTCTACTCGTTTATGGTTGGCTCCTCCAACTCGTATGGACGAGCACCAATTGATGGAAGAAGGTTTCTATAACATTTATGGTAAAGCTGGCGCGCGTACTGAAATGCCAGGCTGTTCATTATGTATGGGTAACCAGGCACGTGTAGCTCCGAACACGACTTGTGTATCGACTTCTACTCGTAACTTCCCGAACCGTTTAGGTCAAGGCGCTAACGTTTACTTGGCTTCTGCTGAACTTGCATCTGTTGCTGCTGTACTTGGTAAATTACCAACTCCAGAAGAATACCAACAATATGCAGCTCAAATCGACAGCATGTCTGCTGACATCTACCAATACTTGAACTTCGACAAGATGGGCGAGTATACAGATGCTGCTAAAGACATCGATACCAAGAAAATTGCTGCTGCTCAATTGTCTTAATTGATTGAAAATTAAGATAAAATGAGTTAAAAATAAGGGCTGATTTATCAGCCCTTATTTTTTGAGTATAAAAATGGATAAGCCAAATATTTTTAAATATGCAACAAAAGAATTATCGCAAGATGCTTTTATTTTTTGGTTATTAGATCATGCAAATCCTAAATATATGCATGTTAATCAAGATCTAAAAAATTGTGCTTTAAGTTTAATCTCAGAATTTTTTAAATTAGAAAATAAAGAAATGCCTGAGAAATTTGAAAACTTCAGTCTTTCTAAACAATATAAAAATATTGATATCCTACTTAAAATAAATGAATTTTCTATCATTATTGAGGATAAGACTGGTACAAAAGCACATGGTGATCAATTAACTAGATATAAAAATATAATAGCCTCTGAAGTTGGAGAGGAAAATGTATTAGCTATCTTCTTTAAAACCCATGATCAATCAAATTATAAAAAAGAAATCAATGATGGATTTAAAATCTTTTCTAGAAATAAGCTGATTGCAGTTTTAGATAACTTTGAAGATGTATCAAGCGACATTTTTAATGACTTCAAAGATTATATTAAATCTATTGAAAATGAAGTAAATGCATTTGCGGTTAAAGAAAAGTGGAATAATAAAAATTGGATTGGATTTTTCAAATATCTTCAACAAGACTTAAAGCGTGGAGATTGGGGGTATGTATCTAACCCTAATGGTGGATTTATGGGTTATTGGTGGGCATTTCAAAGAAATGAATTTTGTCTACAATATTTACAAATCCAACAAGATGATTTGGTTTTAAAAATTAATAGTAATAAAGCTGAAAATGATAAAAAATTTAGAGATATTTGTTATAAACACTATTTAAATAAAGCTAAGCAGGAAGGTTTAAGTTTCGAAAAACCAGCAAGATTTGGGAAGGGAGAAACAATGACTATCCTCACTACAAAATATCTTGTGAAGAATAAGGAAACAGGCTTAGTTAATATTGACCAGACAATTGCAAGACTAAGAGAATACACACAATTTATTGAAAAGCATGCTTTAACAGCGGATGAATTTTTAGGATAGCTAGAAAATCAACATCTTCTATTATTTTTTACTCGGATTCATATGTATTGAATATGATTTTAAATTATCAGATCAAGATGTACTTGGTCTGATTAAAAGTTTCTATATTCATGTTGTTGGATACACTTTACAGTTGTAGCAATACATCGTTTAATCACGCAAGTTGTAGTGATTTAAAAAGTTGATCTAAGCACATGCCCAAACAATCCCGCTTCCTCTGTATTGGTGGTTTCCTTAACGGAACCCAAGTCAAAGACCAAGGCGACAGATTTGTCTGTGTCGAAAATGGTAAACAGGTGGCTTACAGCAAAAAAGAAATCTTCCATCAAGATGCATGGGATCATGACTACTATGTCTGTGAAAGTATCACTGACCAGCAAGCCAAAAACTGGGTGTATGACATCGAATCAAGCTAATAGATTATTCGGTAAATATATTTTTTAAAACAAATGTTCATATCGTAAAAATGATTTGAGCCTTGAATCCTAAGCGGTATTAGCCGTACTTTCAGAATTTTTATTGTCCACATGTGGTGGAAACTTCGACAGTCAGAATTCATCGACAGCCAAGTCAAATATCAATCCACCACAACAAACGTATGCAGAGATTTTAGGTATGGCTTTTTCATAGCAGCCTTGGGCTGATGCGAATGTAAAATGGACTGCTGATAGTAAATTTTGAGCCAATTTATAATTTAGTTTTTCAATTTTTCAGCTTTAAATTTATACTGTGATTTACGCATTAAGCTCTGGTTCCAGTTACTCAAGACCAGAGCTTAAAAGCATAAATGATCTAGTTTATTTCAAATAAATTTGTTAAATTAATCATTAAATATGTTATAGAATGTAAATAAAGTCACACTCGTTCGGGATCAGGTTTTTGAAACAGATTCTCTTGGCACTTAAATTAAATCTTCGCAAACTGATCCTGATTTCAATTATTATCAGTGTTTCGTGCTTGTTTATTGTTTCTGTATTTATTCTCAATTATGTCATTAAAGACCAATTAATTCAGAATTCACTTTTAGTGAATGTCAAATATGCTTCAAAAGTTGCCAACAGCGCAGATCAGCATTTCGATGATATGCTCAAAGAGTTAAAGTATAGTGCTGACCTGTTAGGACAGGATTTTTCTAATCCTCAATTAATACAACAAGAAGCAAAGCGTCTTAAAAATCAGTCCAACAAATTTAATAGCTTATTAATTGTTGATAAACAGGGAAGAGTCATCTCTTTTGCACCGCAAAGTTTAAATTTGAGCCCCCATATTTCATATAAATCAGTGGGAATTGTTGAATCTTTAAAGCATAAAAGCACGTATATTTCTCCTCCCTATTGGTCAATTAGACATAATCTTGTTGTGCTGCTGTCTCAACCTATTTATGACCAGAATAAAAATTATCTGGGTATGGTGGGGGGCACAATTTATTTACAAAAAAATAATCTGATTCAGAAAATGCTTTCAACCGAGTATGACTTTAAAAAAAGTTATATGTATGTCATTGATCAGGAGAATCGAATTATTTTTCATCCTGATCCGAGCAGAATTGGAGAAAAAATTATTAATAATACTGGCCTGGATTATATGACACGTACACGAATGGGAAGTGTCCGGTTAATCAATAGTCGGGGTGTCGAAAATTTGGCAGGTTTTGCAGATATTCCCAGTGTGAACTGGATTATCGTTTCCCAGCAACCGACGGAAGAGTTGTTCAAACAGGCGAATGATATTCTTTTAAAAGTTTCAGTTGGAATTTTAATTTTTTATTTGTTTATCTTTTTTATTGTCTGGCGAATGTCACGCTTTATTTCTTCACCTTTAAACAGTTTGGCAAAAATGGCCAGCATGCTTAATCAACCAGACATTCAAGATAAAATCAAACAAGTCGATCCCTGGTATTTTGAAGTTTTAAAGTTTAGAACGTCATTGTTACTCAGCTCGCAAACGTTCAGTGAAAAGATTACTGAATTACGTCATCATGTGAATACTGACCCACTGACGGGTTTATATAATCGGCGCGGTATGCAGATTTTCTTGAAAGAATTGGTGAGTTTAGGAAGAAGTTTTGCTGTGCTGGCAATTGATATCGATTTTTTTAAGAATGTGAATGATAGCTATGGTCATGATCAAGGCGATGCCGTTTTAAAAACCCTGGCCAGTTTGATGAAAAATAACTTCAGGGACGAAGACATCTGTTGTCGGACAGGAGGCGAAGAGTTTATTGTATTAATGACCACTTCAGACCCTAAGGTTGCTTACAATGCTGCGGAACGCTTAAGAAAAACAATGGAATCAAGCAACAGCAATACTATCGGCCCAATTACCCTGTCTATTGGAATCGCATTTTGGCCTAAAAGCTCAACCGATGTGAGCGAAGTTTTTAAAATGGCGGATAATAAACTTTATCAGGCTAAAAATAGCGGACGTAACTGTATTCGTTATTAGAGTGGAACAGTATTTATTTTCATACTCATCCTATCTACTTATAATTAAGTTTAAGCTCCCTAAGAGCAGCTGGTTTGGCAAAATAGTAGCCCTGAAAATCATCACATTCATATTTTTTTAGAAACTGGGCTTGATCCTGATTTTCTATTCCTTCAGCAACCACGTGCAATCCGAGTTGATGAGCCATAACAATAATGGCTGCGACAATCGCGCCATCTTTTTCATTTTGAGGTAAATGTTCAATAAAACTGCGATCAAGTTTTATCTCATCCACAGGTAAAGTCCGTAAATAACTCAGACTCGAGTATCCTGTGCCAAAGTCATCGACAGAAACCTTGATGCCCAAATCACGAACAGCTTTTAGAATTTCTAAAGAACGGTCAGCACCCGCAATTAACATGGTCTCGGTGACTTCAATTTTTAATAACTCGGGCTGTAACTGGGTATCTGCAAGCGTTTCCTGCAATTCATGCAAAAAGCCTGTGCGCTTAAATTGTAAAGGGGAAAGATTGACAGCTACACTCAGGTTAGCTCCGTTTTTCTTGTTCCACGCTACAATATCCTGACAGGCTTGCTGTAACACCCATTGGCCAATGACGACAATCTGGCCGGTTTTTTCAGCAAACGGAATGAATTCTACCGGAGAGATAAAGCCTCTTTGTGGATGCTGCCAACGGATTAAGGCTTCGACACTTTTTAATTGGCCTGAGCGAGCATCAATAACGGGTTGATAGACTAACCTGAACTGCTTTTCTTGCATGGCAACCATTAATTCGTGGCGCATCAGCACGTAATCGATTTTCGGTGTGCCGATAGAATTAAACGCATACCAATGCCAGGCATTTCCGCCTTCTTTTTTCGCTTCATTCATGGCATGTATCGCATGATGAAGTAATTGAGTCGATTTTTCTATTTGAGGGTCATCATCTGCAATGCCAATACTCGCACTCATATGAATTTTATGGCCATCAAGCTCAAATGGAGCTGACAGGCTTTTTAATATTTGCTCTGCAATAACAGCGACCTGTTTTAAATCATGGCATTTATTCAGAAGTATGCCAAATTCATCTGCTGAAAAATGGGAAATGATATCTTCTTCTTGAATGACCTGACGCAGGCGATTTGCTACAGCAATCAGAAGTTGATCACCAATGATGTGCCCCAAACTTTGATTTAAAGGCTGGAATCCATCTAAATCAACATACATCACAATCAGGGAGCGAGGATTGTCATGCTGAAGGTGGAAGGCAACATCCAGTATTTTTTCAAAAGTATGATGGTTAATTAATCCGGTTAAACTGTCATGGGTTTGCTGACGGGCAATATATTCGCTATTCGCCCGCTGTTGGGTAATATCTTGCTGAATCGCGATAAAGTGCGTGCAAAAATTTTTATCATCAAAAACGGGTCCTAATATGAGCTGGTTCCAGAACCAGCTGCCATCTTTACGATAGTTTTTTAAGGTCACCTGGATTTCTTGCTGTTCTTGAAGTGCATTGTGGATTTTATACACTGCCTCTGGATCTGTTTCGGGACCTTGCAGAAAGCGACAATTTTTACCGGTGATTTCTTCTTTTTTATAACCCGTCAGGCTTTCAAAAGCAGGATTCACATATTCAATGGCCTGGTCCGCGGTGGCCTTAGTCAACACGATGCCATGAGGATTGGCATCGACACTACGTTTCAGTAGCCGTAACATTTCTTCGGTTTCATGCCGTTCGGTAATATCATGGGCAATCCCAAATACACCGACCACCTGTTGGGCTTGTTGAATAGGTAAATAAGTGAGGTCTAGCCAGTAACATTTCCCCAAGGCATTCTGTGCCTGGATTTCCAGGTGTTGACTGTGGCCTTGCAAGGCCTGTTCAAATGCAGTTTGAGCTACTGACTGAAAGTCAGCACAAATAAATTTTGAGAAATGTGAGCCCCGAGTCTGTTCAAGATTAAATTTAGTGATCTCTTCAGAGGCGAGATTGACATCAATAATGATGCCTTCAGGATTATGTTCAAAAATCGCATCGGGATGGTAGGTGAAGAACGAACGGTATTTATCATTGAGCGCCAGTCTTTGTTGCCGTTCTGCATGCAGGTCCATACTCAGGGCAACCAGAGATGCGGCATGAGAAATTAACTTAATATGAGTAGAGGTGGGGCATTTAGGAGAACGATAATAGGTTGCAAAGGTTCCATAGAGGGTTCCCTGCGCATTGATAATAGGTGTTGACCAGCAGGCGTTCAGATTTTCTTCTTGAATCAGGCTATGGAAAGCTTCCCAGTTGGGGTCAGTGGCTAAATTTTCACAAATCACCAGTTTTCGGTGAAAAGCTGCCGCACCACATGCTCCCACATGTGGACCTATTTTTAAATCAGAAACGGTTTCTATATATCGGTTGGAAAAATGCTGGCTACCACTAATTAACTTTAAAGTTTGTTCTGTTTCTGAGTACAACATGATAGAGACCATTGAATCAGGTATCCGGGCCTCTAACCATTCACTGACGGTCTGAAAGATGATTGCTAAGTCTGCATGTTGCCCAATTAAATTAAAGATAGATTGAGTATCTAAATAACTCGCTGTTTGACTCATATAGCATACCGTCCTTGAGTTGTATGGCGCATTTTTGATAGATTCTCAAGCGAAATTACGTAAAACCAGAGCTAAAGTTTGATTATTAATCTCACATAAATAATATAACAAAAATACGATAACCTTCACACATAATTATCAGAAAGTCTTATAGATAATCAGGCTTTAATTTAAACCACTCGCCTAAACGATGCTAATTTAATCCTAACCATCATTGGGGCTGAAAGTAGAATTTTGTCTTTAAGGCTAAACAGTGTATTCACGCAGTTGCATTGCAACAGTATATTGTCCTTCACAGTCAAAACACGCTGTAAATTGTATCCGGCGGAGTAGAACCTGTAATCGAACCATCAATAATAGAAATAGAATGATTAAGCAGGCATTCAATACACTCAAAATATTGAATAGACTTGTAGGGTATTGAAGCAGAGGTCAAAGATTGGAGCTGAGAATCGGTGCAATTTTCGGGATTTATGCTATAGAACTGAGCAAAAAGCGACCTGTGAAAGGCATACCCGTAAGGAACACTGAGTTTTTTGAGCTTATCTAATCCAGCTTATTTGAGGCTCCATATAGCAACATTTAAAACATTTTGATTGATTATTCAAATGAATTGGCCACTCCGGTTGTTGAGGCAAATGGGCTTACTCATATTTTTACACCCGAAAATATTATGGAATGTCTCATTAAAGAAGAATAGGCACTCGAAAAAATTTAGAATCCATCATATTGATATATAATTGATTACAATCAAGTGAACTGAGCGACTGGAGCAGCGATGTCTGTACAGCATTTCGATGATGATACCCATGAAGATGATTTAATTCATCCAGAACACCGGGCACAGGCAGCAAGTAAAACCACTTGGGTGAGTGTATTTGTTAACCTGTTTTTATCCATCTTTCAGATTGTGGTCGGCATTTTTGCCAAGTCCCAGGGCCTGATTGCGGACGGTATTCATACCCTCAGCGATTTGGTGGCGGACTTTATTGTCCTGTTTGCGAACCATCACAGCAAAAAAGAAGCCGATGAAGATCATCCTTTTGGCCATCACCGTTTCGAGACAGCAGCCTCTTTTATTCTCGGCCTGCTGTTATTGGGAGTCGGTATCGGCATGCTGATTATGGCAACGAACAAAATTCTTAACCCTGAAGACATTCCAAAAGTGCAGGTAGTGGCCTTGTATATCGCAATGCTGGCGCTGGTAGGGAAGGAATTATTGTTCCGTTACATGCTGAAAGTGGCCAAAAAAGTCAAATCCAGTATGCTGGTCGCGAATGCCTGGCATGCCCGTTCTGATGCTGCTTCATCTCTGGTGGTGCTGGTCGGCATTGCCGGCAACCTGTTGGGCTATCCCATTCTTGATCCGATTGCTGCCTTGGTGGTTGGTTTGATGATTATAAAAATGGGTTGGGAATTTGCCTGGCAAGCATTAAGTGATCTCATGGACCGGGCGGCAGATGAACATGAAATCAATGCAATCGAACAGACATTTCTCTCTACTGAAGGTATTCTGGGGGTGCATAATATTCGGACCCGCAAAATGGGCGATATGATTATTGTGGATGCACATATTGAGGTCGATGGTAATTTGAGTGTGCGTCAAGGACATGATATTTCAGTGAATGCCAGAAATCGGGTGATGAAGAAGCATCAGGTGATTGATGTCATCACTCATATGGACCCTGTTTAATTTATCTTGAAGGTATTTGATACACAACTTAAGCGACTGGGCATTAAACCACAGTGGATTGACAGCGAAAAGTCGCTTTATCCGCTCAACTGTCACCTTGTGCTGCATATTGAGGGTGACATGATTCCTATAAAATAATTTTGAAAGATGTCTTTAGAATAAAATTTGGGTAAGCAGGCACATGAATATAAAGAAACTCTCTGTTGTCGGTGCAATTGTGATGCTGGGGTTGGTGGCCTATCTGGTCTGGAAAAACATGAACCAGCCGGATACACAGGCTTTAGTCAGTGGCAATGGGCGGATTGAAGCGACTGAAATCAATATCTCCAGTAAATTGTCTGGCCAGCTGGAAGAAATCCTTGTGCAGGAAGGTGACTTTGTCGAAGCTGGTCAGGTTTTGGCACGGATTAAAGTTTCTACCCTGGAAGCACAGCTGCGTGAAATTCAGGCCCAGCAGCGTCAGGCACAGGATGGCATTGCGACCGCAGAAGCCCAGGTGGCTATGCGTATCAGTGAAAAAGCGGCAGCTGCAGCCATGGTCGAGCAGCGTGAAACCGAACTGGTCGCTGCTAAAAATCGTCTGGCACGAACCGAAATTTTGGCCAAAGATGGGGCAGTCTCTAAACAGCAGCTGGATGATGAGCGTGCTGATGTCAAAAGTGTTGCAGCCGTGCTGAGTGCGGCAAGAGCACAAGTGGACAGTGCACAAAGTGCGATTGTAGCCGCGCGCAGCCAGGTGTCGAGTGCACACTCGCAAGTCGATGCCATTAAGGCCACAATCGAGCGGATCAATTTCGATATTGAAGATGCCCAGCTCAAGGCACCCTTGAAGGCACGTGTCCAGTTTCTGGTCGCACAGCCGGGTGAAATGATTGCGGCAGGTGGACGGGTCATGAACCTGATCGATCTGTCTGATGTGTATATGACTTTCTTCCTGCCGGAAACCGTGGCTGGACGTATCGCGATAGGTACTGAAGTCCGTATCGTGCTGGATGCGGCCAAAAATGTGGTGATTCCTGCCAAGGTATCGTTTGTCGCGGATACTGCGCAATTCACGCCGAAGACGGTGGAAACTGAAAGTGAACGTCAGAAACTGATGTTCCGTATTAAGGCAAAAATTGATCCAGTGTTGTTGCAGAAATACATCCAGCAAGTCAAAACTGGTCTTCCGGGTGTGGCCTATATCAAAATTGACGAGAATGCGCCTTGGCCTGCATTCCTAAGCAATCTGGTTAAATCATGACAGCAGCATCTGCACAGGGCGCCATTGTTGCCGACATTCAGCAGGTTAGTCTCAAATACGGCAAAACCCAAGCCTTAAAGGAGATTTCCCTGGCATTGCCTGCGGGTTGCATGATTGGTCTGATCGGCCCGGATGGCGTGGGAAAATCCAGCCTGCTGGCATTACTGGCCGGTGCCAAGGTGGTCCAGCAAGGCCGCTTGATGGTGCTTGGTGGAGATATTGCCGACCGAAAGCACCGCAGAAAAGTCTGTCCGCATATTGCCTATATGCCGCAGGGCTTGGGCAAGAACTTGTCTAAAACCCTTTCGGTTGAAGAAAACCTGCAGTTCGTCGCCCGTTTGTTTGGACATAATGCTGCTGAAAGCCGAAAACGTATTGATGCACTGACCAAAAGTACGGGACTGTATGAATTTCTCGATCGTCCGGCCGGAAAACTGTCCGGCGGGATGAAGCAGAAACTTGGCCTGTGCTGTTCCCTGATTCATGATCCCGACTTTCTGATCCTAGATGAGCCCACCACCGGGGTTGACCCCTTGGCGCGTGCACAATTTTGGGAATTGATTAACCGTATCCGTAGCGTCCGCCCACAGATGAGTGTGATTGTGGCGACTGCCTATATGGATGAAGCACAGGGTTTTGACTGGCTGGCGATGATGGATGAAGGTCGCATCCTGCAAACTGGTAGTCCCGAGGAACTGTTGGCACAGACCGACAGACGCAGTCTGGAAGAAGCCTACATCAAGCTTTTGCCCGTGGAAAAGAAACAGGGTTATGAGCCGGTGGTGATTCCGCCTTTAGCGGATGATGGTTCGGATGGCTATGCGCTGGAAGCCAAAGACCTGACAGTCAAATTTGGTGACTTTACCGCAGTGGATCATGTCAATTTTCAAATCCGGCGTGGGGAAATATTTGGATTCTTAGGCTCGAATGGTTGTGGTAAATCGACCACGATGAAGGTCTTGACTGGATTGCTGGAGGCTTCGGAAGGGCAGGCCTGGTTGTTCGGGCAACCGGTGGAAGGGAGTGATATTGCTACCCGTCGGCGTGTTGGGTATATGTCGCAATCCTTTTCACTTTACAGTGAACTGACGATTATCCAGAACCTGGTACTGCATGCCAAACTGTTTCATGTGCCGGCAGAACAGATTGATGCGCGTGTTGAGCAGATGCTACAGCGTTTCGATTTGATGGAACTGAAAGACAAATTGCCTGACGATTTGCCGCTCGGGATCAGGCAGCGTCTGTCACTGGCGGTAGCACTGGTGCATAATCCGGAAATCTTGATTTTGGATGAACCAACCTCCGGTGTAGACCCGATTGCCCGGGATAAATTCTGGCATGATCTGATCACCCTGTCGCGCAAAGATGGGGTTACCATCTTTATTTCTACCCACTTTATGAATGAAGCCGAGCGCTGTGACCGTATGTCGCTGATGCATGCCGGTCGGGTGCTGGACAGTGCTGCACCGGCACAACTGATGCAGAATCGGCAGGCTGCGTCTTTGGAAGAGGCATTTATTGGCTATCTGCTGGATGCCGGTGCAGGCAGCCAGCCCCCTGCTGAAGAAGAGGTGGGGAGTAGTTCAGCTGATCTTCAGCCAGCCGGGACACAGCAGAGAAAATCTAGCCGATTTAGCCTGCAACGTTTGCTCAGCTATGCCTGGCGGGAATCACTGGAACTGGCCCGTGATCCGATTCGCGCCACCATGGCTTTGGTCGGATCCATTATCTTACTGTTCGTGATGGGCTATGGCATCACCATGGATGTGGATGATCTGACTTTTGCGGTGCTGGATCGGGATCAGACCGGGCTAAGCCAGAATTACAACATGAGTATAGCCGGTTCACCTTATTTCGTCGAAAAGGAACCTTTGCAAAGTTATGATGATCTGGACCAGCGTATGCGCAGCGGCGATATTGCTTTAGCTATCGAGATTCCGCCGGGTTTTGCCCGGGATGTGGCCCGGGGCGAAGATGTCAAAATTGGCGCCTGGATTGACGGTGCCATGCCCCAGCGTGCCGAAACGGTCCAGGGCTATGTACAGGGCATTCATGCACACTGGTTGATGCAGCAGGCACTGGAGCAAAGCGGCTATAAAATATCAAGTACGGTCAATGTGGAAACCCGGTTCCGCTATAACCCGGATATCAAGAGCTTGCCGGCAATGGCACCGGCCTTATTTCCGCTGCTCATCCTGCTGATTCCGGCCATGCTGACGGCGTTGTCTGTAGTGCGGGAAAAAGAGCTAGGTTCGATTGTCAATCTGTATGTTACTCCGGTTACCCGCAGTGAATTCCTGATAGGCAAGCAGATTCCCTACGTGGTGCTGGCCATGCTGAACTATGTCCTGATGTGCCTGATTATTGTGCTGATGTTTGATGTACCGATCAAAGGCAGTTTCCTGACCCTGACCTTGGCTTCATTCCTGTTTATTATTTTTTCTACGGGTACGGGTTTACTGGCCTCCGCTCTGACCAAAAGCCAGATTGCCTCGATGTTTCTGGTCATGCTTGGCACGCTGATTCCAGTGATGCAGTTTGCCGGTATTATTAATCCGGTTTCCTCACTGGAAGGCTTTGGTCGCTGGTTTGGCGGGATTTATCCTGCTACACATATGGTGAACATCAGCCGTGGCGTGTTTAACAAGGCTTTAGGTTTTCAGGACTTGCATCAGTCTCTTTGGGTCATCCTGCTGTCGGTGCCGGTCATTATGTGTGCGGCAATTCTTGCGCTAAAAAAACAGGAGTCCTAGGATGTTCAGCCAGAAAATACAGAATATCTACCAGCTCGGTTGCAAGGAATTGTGGAGTCTATGGCGTGACCCGGTCATGCTGATCCTGATCATCTACACCTTTACCGTGGCGATTTATACGGCAGCCACAGCCATGACCGACAGCCTGAACATGGCACCGATTGCGATTGTGGATGAAGATCATTCAACCTTGTCCGAGCGAATCACTTCAGCATTTTATCCGCCTTATTTTATTCCACAAAGCACTGAGCTGAATTATATGGATGCGGGAATGGATGCCGGTGAGTTTACCTTTGCCCTGAATATTCCGGTGAATTTTCAGGAAGATGTGCTTGCAGGAAAAGAAGCGGCGGTTCAGGTGAATGTCGATGCCACGCGCATGTCTCAGGCGATGACCGGGGCTGGCTATATTCAGCAGATTATTCAGTCCGAAGTCAGTGAATATGTGTTGCACAACAGGGAAGTGAGCAGCATGCCGGTTGAACTGGAGATGCGTGCCCGCTTTAACCCGTTGCTGGACCAGAAATGGTTCGGCAGTGTCATGGAAATCATCAATAACGTGGCGATGCTGTCCATCATTCTGACCGGAGCAGCGTTAATCCGCGAGCGTGAGCACGGTACGGTAGAACACCTGATGGTGATGCCGGTTACGGTGTTTGAAATTATGATGTCTAAGGTCTGGTCCATGAGCCTGGTGGTATTGATTGCAGCTTTTACCGGGCTGAAACTGGTGGTACAGCTAGCCTTGCAGGTTCCGGTTGAAGGGAACCTGCTGCTGTTCTTCTTTGGGGCATTATTGACCCTGTTTGCCACCACCTCGATGGGCATTTATCTGGCTACCATGTCGAAATCGATGCCGCAGTTTGGTTTGCTGATGATGCTGATTCTGATCCCGATGGAAATGCTCTCAGGCGGGATGACACCGCGTGAAAGTATGCCGGAGGTATTGCAGTATCTGATGCTGATTGCCCCGACCACGCATTTTGTTGAACTGGCCCAGGCCATTCTGTATCGAAATGCCGGACTGAATATCGTTTGGCCGTCGTTTCTGTGGCTGGTTGGCATTGCAGTGCTGTTTTTCTATGTGGCCTGGAAACGCTTTAAAGACACGATTCATACCATGACCTGAGCATTTATATGATTATGCAAGAAAAAACCGGCGGCAGGTAAATATCAGTATTTTTAAATAGCGCTAAGTGACCCGTAAAGATAGCTTTGCTTGGGCAAGCATCATGCTGATGGGATGCGAGCAAGATTTCACAGGAGCTGAATGCATTAAAATAAAGATGTTTTTTAACTAAAAATGACATGCTTGATCAATATAAAGCATGTCACATATTTCTATCTATAGACTGAGGATTTATGTCCATCATGGGCAGAGACTGGGAAACATATCAAAAGCGGTCTTATGCGACACTCACATTAAATAATGATCCGATCCAGGCGCTGAATAACATGGCGATAATCCCCCAAAGCATGACCCGGATTGAGCCTCTCCAGATGCTGACCCCACCAGCATAACTCGCTAATGCCCCCATAATGCCGAGACTTAATACCCCAATTACCATCACGCCTTTCTCTAAATATTGCTCGGGCAGCAGCAGAATTGAAACTAAAGGAAAGAGTGAGCCGATGGTAAATGCAGCAGCTGAAGAGAAGGCCGCGCGAAAGGGCTGGGCAGAAGTATGATCTGAAATACCAATTTCATCACGCGCATGTGCATCTAAGGCATTGTGTACAGTCAGCTGGCGGGCAACTTCTTCAGCTAAAGCGGGTTGCAATCCGCGTTGTATATAAATGTTCTTTAACTCTTGCAATTCTGGCTCAGGATGGCGTTGCAGTTCGCGCTGTTCCATCTCCAGATCATTCTTTTCTATGTCCTGTTGTGATTTAACCGAGATATATTCACCGGCAGCCATTGATGCCGCCCCAGAGATTAATCCGGCGACACAGGTCACAAGTAAAGTATGGGTAGATGCGCCACTGGCCGCGATTCCGACCACCAGACTGGTGACGGAGATAATGCCGTCATTTGCCCCCAGCACAGCTGCACGTAACCATCCGGCACGTTCGATATAATGTTTTTCAAGATGATATGAATGGCGCACAAGGTATATCCTTTTTTATTATCATGATGATTATAGTTAAATTTATTTCAATGTAGAGATGATTATTGAATAATTTTGAAAAAGCTGCTGAATAATCTCAGTGAGTTGGCTATCTCATTGTTCCTTCCAATTGTTCCTTAAAGCTTGCACAATTCAACAAGTGGGTGATGGAATGTCATTAATTGATGATTTTGAAAATAGTCAACCATATCAATTATGTATAAAACAGATTGGGTGGCGGTATTTCAAATGTGTCAAATAAATTGAATTTGATTACTTCAGAATATATCCTTGTAAACGCTGTTATGTTTGAGCCAGTGGTTGATATGGCAATGAATCCTTTGATGGAATGATATTGCTCATGGCATGCCTTAAAGACGAAAGCAGTTTAAGCAAAGGCAGTTAAAATATTTTATTTTAGATATGAAAAAGCCCCATGGTTAGGGGCTAGTCGTATGCACATCCAAGGCACATACTGTAAGAGGGTCATCTCATACTGCGCGTATTAAAACATAAATACATCCGCTTGTGTGATTGAAATTCTTAATCTTTCAGATTATTCAATCATCATTAAATCGGCCGTATTGGCCAGTTTTAAAGGCCTTAAGGCAAAAATTGAACGGGTGTGGCGGATTCCATTCATACAATATAAATTTTTACGCAGAAAACGCTCATAGTGTTCCGAATTTTTTACTGCAACTTTGACCAGATAATCATAATCCCCCGTGACCAAATGGGCTTCCACCACTTCCGGCATATTGGCTAGGGCATCACTAAACTGTTCCAGAATTTCATCATCATGACGTTCCAGGGTAATTTCAATAAAAAACAGCTCATTAATACCAATCGCCTTGGGATTGATATTGGCGGTATAGCTATCAATGACTTTCAGGTTTTCCAGACGCTTAAGACGCGTCCAGCAAGGAGAGGAAGACAAACCGACTTTTTCAGCCAGTTGCGTCACCGTTAAACGGCCATCACGGTGGAGTTCAGCAAGAATACGGCGGTCAACCTTGTCCAAACTGTAATTATTTTCCTTCATAACACAAACTGCAAAAGATTCTTCTGAATAAATGTTATTTATAGCATGAGTATGCTGTTTAAAAGAAAAATCCTGGAAAATTAGGCAAAATTATTGGTGCAAAGGTTGCTAATATAAGCACATCAACTCAGGGTTGTTTGGGTCAATAACCTTGAGTGTGCATACGGCACCTGTGTAGCAATACATCAGGTGCCGTATGCATTTTGAATGACGAAAATAGAAAATATTGCAGCAGATGACGGATCACATGGTGAAGAATGAAAAAGGAAACTAGACAGACAGGTGCTGTTCAATCACCGGCCACAAGTTTTGATGAGACTTCCTAAACATCAGCATATGACCTATGCCTTTGTGCCCGTATTCCTCGGGTTGCAGTTCAACCATTTCTGTTTGTGCTTTGGGATATAAACGCAGCAGGTCTTTCACATTGGCTTGAGTCGCGATCTCATCATCCGTTGCCCAGATGGAAGTAATCGGACAGGTGATCTGGGCATGATAATCATGTGCGGATGCCATTTTTTTACCAATCGCGTTGATGATATAACCTGGTTTACTACAGAACTGTGCCCATTCACGTGCCACATCTTTAGGCAAGTTTTCGCCCATGCCGATAGCCTGGGTTGGGCCATATCCTTTGGCGATACGTGCCAATGGAAAAATGACATTAAACATGACAGGAGCGAGCAATCTGGTGCGGCCTTTTAAGCCTTTAACATGTCCTGTTGAACCTGAAACCGCGACGACTTTGGCTACTTTTTCATGGTTGGGCACAATACCCAAAAGCTGACCGCCAGCACTGTGACCCACTAAAATGACCTGATCTGCTTGAGTTTTATATAACAAGGTTTCTATTGCAGCAGGAATATCCAGTTGCCCCCAATCTACAATACTGGCTTCAGATTGGCTAACCGGACCATGTAAAGAACGGCCAATTCCGCGGAAGTCGAAAATCAAAACATCATAGCCTTGCGTGGTTAACCATTCTGCAAAAGCTTGATAAAAATTTTGGGTAATCCCGGTTGCTGGACAGATGAGGACGGGACAATTCTTTTTTTGCATAGCGCTGGCCGTATAAAAGCGAGCGCTGAGTGAATATCCATCTTTACAGGTAATTGTTAATGCTTCAAAAGTGTTCATATGAGGGAATATAGGATAAGTGGGTATGATGACTACTGTAGCTAAGTTCTAAAAAGAAACTTGTAAAATGAATGACTTTAAAGTCAAAATAACGGTCTAAAAATAAGGATATAAATCAATGGAAGCGGAAAATTTAACGCAGGCCGTAGCTTGGGCAGTGCTATTTAGCGGTATTTTTCTTTGGGTGGGGATGCTGACCGGAATATGGAAATATTATCAAATCAGGCAGTCAGCACAGGCACGCGCGCATTATTATGTCGATATTGCGCATAGAAGCAGTCTGCTCTATGCACCTGCCAGCCTGATTATTGCAGTTTTAGCCTATTTTTCAGTATGGAATGAACTGCTCAATTTAATCTTGGTATTGATCAATCTTTTCTTTTTTAGCTTTTCAATTTTAAGCTATATATTGCATGGCTGGCTGAAAGATACCACCAATCAGTTTAAGCAACCGCATCAGGTGGGACGTTGGCATTTACCGAAATGGATGCTGAGCAGTGCAATGATTTTGCTGATCATCGGGGAATTGGGGGCTACAGCAGGATTATTGCTGGGTACAATGATGGGCTTGGGCAAGATTTTAATTTGATGGTTTGTTTTTTATTTTAAGTATTTGATCATTAATCTTTTTAGTTCTTTTTAAGATGGGTGATAGTTCACCCATCTTTTATTCTGTAGATGTATTCTGCTTCTGGTAACGATATTTCTGATCGACTATAGCCCACACATAGAAAGCTACCGATACAATAAAAGCATATATGAAGAATTCAGGCTTTAAATTGCCTTGAATTAAACCATGAATAATGAGCGTCACAAGCAGAGCAGCAGTGGTACTCAGATAAGTGACCATATTCTTATTTGCTTTTAGAGCGTTAATGAAGATTTCTTTATTGAAATGTAATGATAACATCTCCACCCCTCCGGTTGTTTATTGACCTAAACCTAATTGTTTTAGTCAGATTAGTTTCTAATGTTGTACTTGTTATTTCATTTCATTTCAATAGCAAATGTCATTATTTTGTAATAAAAGCATGTTAATGCATAAATGAACATGATGACTTTATTCACATGAATATTGGCTATTTTTAAGCATATATCTATGCTTATCATCTGCTTGTGAATGAAAAACCATTAAAGTTACAACAATAGTGAATATAAAGAAGCAATATTGATGCCAGTCTGGAAGTGCATCAATGTCTGAAAGGAGATTACAGGGATAATTTGCCTGGTAGGGCTGATTTTATATTTTTAACAAACCGTATTGGGGCGATGAGAATGTAAACAATAAAACCCAGTTTGGGTAAAACATGGCATTTTATTGATCACGGTTAAAATCTGGTTTGGGTAAAACGAGATTTTAATCCTATCAACAGCGGTTATTTTCTAACTTTGTCGATGACGATGGCAATAATCAGCACAATAATAGAGGGAATCAGCCAGGCTAAATTTTGTGCATTTAAAGGTAAATTTTGAATGAAACCCGGTAAGTATGCTTCGAGTCCTGCAACTTTCAGGCCGTCAAAAATACCGAATAGCAAAGCCACTGCAGTGACGGGTGCAACCACATAAGCGGGCTTGTTGAAAAATTTCCACAAGAAGCTCAGTAGAATCACCACAATTGCCGGTGGATAAATGGCACTTAAAACAGGCACAGATACTGCAATCAGTTTGGTTAAACCGAGGTTTGAAATGATGAAAGAGAATCCCACTAAAATGAAAACCAAAATTTTATAAGGAACTTTGGTCAGTTCCGAGAAGTATTCTGCACATGCACAGGTTAAACCAATCGCTGTGACCATACAGGCCAGGAAAATCATGCCGGTCAGGAACACCGAGCCAATATCACCAAAAGCATGCTGCACATAGGCATGCAGGATCACTGCACCATTGGCTGCATTTGGCGCGACTTCATGGCTGCCTAAACCGAGCTTGAACAGGCTTAAATAAACCAGAGTTAAACCTACACCAGAAATCAGGCTGGCAATCACGGCATACTTGGTGACCAGTTTTTTATCCGTTACGCCACGTGAATGAATCGCGTGAATAATGACAATACCGAAAACCAATGCACCCAAAGTGTCCATGGTTAAGTAGCCATTGACAAAACCTTCAGAAACCGGGGCAGCAACATAATTGTTAATTGCAGGTGGAATGAATCCGGCAGGAATGACAAATGCGGCGATACCTAATACCGCCAAAGAAATAATCTTTAAAGGTGCCAGGAAATGACCGACAGTGTCGAGCAGTTTATTGGGGTATAAGGAAATAGCAGTGACGACTGCAAAATAAATTGCACTATAAATGAGCAGACTGCTACTTGATGTTCCAAAATAAGAAGAAAAACCGATTTCATAGGAAACCGTGGCTGTACGAGGCGTTGCAAATAAAGGACCAACAGCTAGATAACATACAATGGTTAAAATCAGACTGGCGACTTTACCTAAAGGCGAACTTAAATTCTGGATTGATCCTTCTACACGTGACAGTGCCATAATGGTGATAACAGGCAGACCAACTGCGGTAATCAGAAAACCTAAAGCAGCTAACCATACATGTTCACCCGCTTGTTGAGCGACAATTGGTGGAAAGATAATATTGCCCGCACCAATAAAAAGTGCAAAAGTCATAAAACCCAAGGCAATAATATCCCTTGTACGGAGATTTGTCATAAATGGGGAGAGGAATTAAAAAAAAAGCGATTTTAGAGGATATCCGCGCTTTTTTATAGTTCCTTTTATGAGACTTATAAATTTTAGTAATTTAATCATCCACTAAAATGAGCAACTGGGAAAATTTAAGTCTATTTATATATTTGATTAATGGGTAAAAAATAAAAAAATATAAAATATTATTCTTTTTTAATTATTTAAGTAATTTTTTAATTTTCGGTTAGGGTTATTTAAATGTATATAAATTAATCACACAGTTGGCTAAAAAGGTTCAAAACTCCACTGTTTATCTGCTCATATTAAACAAAATTAATGTAAAAGGACTATAATCATAAGCCTTATTCCTGAGGATGATGCAATGAAAGCTTCCACTATTACCATTAAAACTGAGCAAGATTTAGAGAAACTCCGTATTTCCGGACGTTTGGCTGCTCAGGTTTTGGAGATGATAGGGAAGTATGTCAAGCCTGGAGTAAGTACGGAGTATCTGGATGATATCTGTAATGATTTTATTGTGAATACCTTAAAAGTAATTCCGGCCAATGTAGGCTATTATGGCTACACCAAAACCACCTGTATCTCTCCAAATGAAGTGGTGTGTCACGGTATCCCATCGCCAAACACCATTTTGCAGGATGGTGACATTATCAATATTGATGTGGCAATCATTAAAGATGGTTATTTTGGCGATACCAGCCGGATGTATTATGTCGGAAATGTAAAACCGGAAGCGAAAAAACTGGTTGAAACCACCTATGAAGCCATGGTGGCCGGCATTCATGCGGTGAAACCGGGCGCAACTTTAGGCGATATCGGTTTTGCCATTCAATCGGTGGCTCATCGTGAAGGTTATAGCATTGTCCGTGAGTATTGCGGTCATGGCATTGGCAAGGTTTATCATGAACAGCCGAATGTGCTGCATTATGGGCAGCCTGGTCAAGGTCTGATCCTTAAAAAGGGCATGGTTTTTACCATTGAACCGATGGTCAATGCAGGCAAGGCGCGTGTCAAAGAGCTTAAAGATGGTTGGACCGTAGTGACTGCTGACCGTTCCTTAACCGCCCAATGGGAACACATGGTTGCTGTAACAGATACCGGTTTTGAGCTTTTATCTCCTTGGCCAGAAGGTACCGGTACATATCCTGAAATTTAAACGAGAAAGATAAAATGAAATAGATTGTTTTATACTTTGGTATAGAATTGTTGATTTTATGTTCAAATAAAGTTTTAAAATCTATTAATTTTAATTTAAGTTGTTAATTTATATAATAAAATTATTTTTATTATTATTTTGTAATATATTTTATATATTAGATTTATATATTTTTTCTTTGTACTATACAACTATAGATTCTAGCTGTAGTTTCTTATTTTTCCTTATTTAAAGTTTATAAGCTTATCCACCTCGGATAAGCTTTTTTTTGCCTAAAATTTTGTATTACTCAAGTGAATTTTACTTTTTTGTGATCAGGCTAGCTGTTTATAGTGTGCAATTAACAACTCAAAGGCATTGTCCGCTGGCTTGAAGATAAACCTGATTGTTTTCCAAGATTGTTTTTACAAGCAGAGGTATAGGTATTAATACTTGCTGAGCTGTTCCACCAAATAGTCGATAAAGACACGGACCGCCGGGAGCAAGCCACGGCGTGAAGGATAGACTGCATGAAAAATACCATGCGGTGCTTTCCAGTCCGGTAGTACACGTACCAGTTCACCACTTTGAACATAGTCCTGAACAATGCTGTCAGGCAATAGCACAATGCCGCAATTTTGTCGTGCCAGTTGTGCCAGCATCATCAGGTCAGACCCCATCACCACGGGATTGACCTTGATTTTCTTCTGCTGTTTTTTATGATCATGTACAATAATATACTGGTCTAAATGTTCATCCGACATGCTGAGAATTTGATGATCGCTTAAATCTTCCGGCTGTTTTAAGTCGCCAAATTCATTCAGATAGGCCTGGCTGGCAAACAGGTGCTGTTCGATATTTTCAAATTTGCGTAAAACCAGATTCGGGTCATCATCCAGATTGGAACGTACCCGGAGTGCCACATCAATGCCTTCATTGATGATATCGACACGGCGGTTACTGACAATGAGCTGTACCTTAATTTCAGGATAGGTTTTCAGGAATTTCGGTAAAATCTTGGCAATTTCATTTTGCGCAATTGAAACAGGCAGGCTGACCTTAATCACACCGCGTGGCTGAATGCTGAGATGGTCGACCAGATCGTGGGCCGCTTGGGCCGCATTCATCATGACCTGGGCATGGCGGTAAATATTCATGCCAATGTCGGTTACGGCAAAATGGCGGGAACTGCGCTGGATCAGCCGCACGCCTAAATGTTCTTCCAGATTGTAAACGCGGCGGCTTAATTTTGATTTTGGAATATCGGTTGCGCGTTCTGCTGCGCTAAACCCTCCATGTTCCACCACCAAGGCAAAGCAATAAAAATCATCGAGATCGGACAGCATTTAAGAATTCCATTTATGCAACAATAAGCAGATTAAAAGTTTATTGTTGCATTATGTCAATGGCTGCTGTGTCATTTTGCGATTGAACTGAATAGTTTAGTGTTGTTGTCCTAACCATTCTTTTAGATGTTGCATGCCTTGAGTAGCGGTCATCACAATTTTCTGGAATTGTGGTGGAAGCTGCTGCCGGTCCCCCTTGGGGTCAATATAGTAAGCGCTACAATTCGCTGGAATTTCATGAATTAAGCCTGCCACGGGATAAACCTGCAGGCTGGTGCCAATCACGATAAAAATATCCGCATCCTGTACGCAGTCTTGTGCATCGGCATAAGCAGGCACAGCCTCGCCAAACCAGACCACATGTGGACGTAAAGGATAGCCATCCTTGCAGAAGTGTTTACTCAAATCCAGCTCAGAGCCTTCGACCGGATAGAATTCAGTGCTGTACTCAGCGTTTGGACCGGAGCTTTTCGCCAGCCGAATATTGCCATGCAGATGAATGACCTGGCTGCTTCCAGCGCGTTCATGCAGGTCGTCAATGTTTTGGGTAATGACATGCACATCAAAAAACTCTTCAAGTTCGGCAATCAGTAGATGGGCGGCATTGGGCTTGGCAGAGAGAATATGTTTGCGCCGTTGGTTATAGAAACGCTGGACCAGTTCCGGATCACGTTTCCAGGCTTCAGGTGTGGCGACGTCTTCGATTCGGTACTGCTCCCATAAGCCATCACTGTCCCGAAAAGTGTTGATGCCACTTTCGGCACTCATGCCAGCACCGGAAAAGACCACCAGTTTTTTCATTTTGGCTCCTGACTTGATTCAGCAGTTTAAGGTTGATGAGCTGCATTGGCTTTCAAGAATGCGCTAATTTCTCGCGCAAACTTTAGCGGTTCGCTAAGCAAGGGGGTATGTCCAGATTTTTCAAAACGGACTTGTTTGGCATGGGCAATGCTTTGTGCAATCAAGGTTTGACCTTTCACCGGATAAAGCCTGGATTGCGTGCCACTGAGAAAAGTTACCGGACATTGCAGCTTTTGCAGGGCTTTGCGGTAATCTTCCTGATGGTACAGATAGTTGTTGATATACCAGGTCATGTAGTCGACCCGGTGAGATGGCAGTAATAAGCTTTGCAATCGCGACTGGTTGAGTACCCATTCAAAGGCCTTTAAACTGTATCTATTGCTATTTTGCAGGCCAATAAACTCTAGCCAGAGCTTGGCAAGCTGTCCGCGGGCTTGGCTATTCAGGTCTTTTATATATTGAATGTCTTGATGCTGAGCCAGCAACTGCGACAGCTCGGTCAGAATAGAAATAAACAGCTGATGCTGTGGACCAAATAAGCCATAATCCCAGATATCATCTACCGAAATTTTAGGGGTCTGGTCAATATGTAAATAGGCTGCGATCTGTTCGGAAAAGTTGCCATATTGCATGCCATGCATGGCCGTGGTTGCACCCATGGAATAGGCGATCACTACAAGATCATTTAAATGAAGCTGTTCAATCAGGCTGTCAATATCACGCCAGTGACTGGAAATCGCATCCAGTTCGGGAATGGCACACCCTTGTGAACCTCCAAAACCGCGCCAGTCCGGAATAATAAAGCGATGCGTTTTAGCATGCCGGTAAAGAAACGGAAGCCATTGCCAGCTTTGCATCCCCAGACCTGACATGACCAAGACTGGTTGTCCTTGTCCAAACTCGCGAACAAACAGTTGTTCATTATCAGGCATCAGGTAATGTGGCATGCGTGTGTCCTTTTTTAGTTCTTATGTTCAAATGCTTTTAACTGTGGAATCATGGTCTCTAACCACTTGATCCAGCCTATTTCTAGGTCAATCCCTAGTTGCAGAATCATTTTATGAATAAACAGGGTCCGGTCCTGATCCTGTGCATCGGCAAAATCCTTGGCGAAAATCGTTTGGTAAATTTTCAAATTTTGTTGATGCAAGATCAGGTGCCTTTCCAGTTCAGGCAACACCGTATTGCCACCGAGTTGAGCTTCGGCACGCAAACGCACCATTAAGTCGTCACGCAATTGCGCAGGTGGACTTTGTTTGACCATCCAGTCGGCCAGTTCGGCGCGCCCCAATGCTTCAACCTGATAGGTCTTTTTGCGGGTATTGGAATTGTGATCTTCAAGCGTGGAGATCCAGTTCTTTTGTTGCATGGCGCTGAGTTCACGGTAAATCTGCTGATGGGTTGCATTCCAGAAAAATCCCATGGAGCGGTCAAAGCGACGAGCCAAATCAATACCGGTACTGGGTTTTTCAATCAGGCTGGTCAATAAAACATGGGCTAAGGACATAAACGGCTCAGTCAATAAATCTTTACAAGTTCATTATGCAACATGTTGCATAAAAAACAAATCTGGAATATAAGTTATGCAACAAGTTGCATTAAAAGATATTTGCCAGCTGAGAAAGCACGCCAAGGAGATTGTATGTCTAATTACCCGCATTTATTAGCGCCTTTAGATTTAGGCTTTACCACACTTAAAAACCGCGTTCTGATGGGATCCATGCATGTCGGTCTGGAAGAAGCTCCACGTGGTTATGAGCGTATGGCGGCATTTTATGCAGAACGTGCACAAGGGGGTGTCGGGCTGATTGTGACGGGCGGGATTGCACCGAATGATGCAGGCCTGACTTTCGCGGGCGGAGCGAAATTAGACTCTATACAAGAAGCGGAAAAACATAAGGTGATTACCCAGGCGGTGCATGATGCCGGGGGTAAAATTGCCATGCAGATTTTACATACCGGGCGTTATTCCTATCAGGCCGACTTGGTTGCACCATCTGCTATTCAGGCACCGATCAACCCGACTAAACCGCATGCCTTAACCAGCGCAGAAGTACAACAAACGATTGCTGACTTTGCCCAATGTGCAAAACTGGCGCAATATGCCGGATATGATGGCGTAGAAATCATGGGTTCGGAAGGCTATCTGATTAATGAGTTTATTGCGGCACGGACCAACCATCGTGATGATGAATGGGGCGGCAGCTATGAAAACCGTATCCGTTTCCCGATTGAAATCGTACGCCGTACCCGTGAAGCGGTAGGTGAAAACTTTATCATCATCTACCGATTATCGATGCTGGATCTGGTCGATGGCGGATCTACTTTTGAAGAAGTGGTGCAACTGGCCAAGGAAATTGAAAAAGCCGGTGCCACCATTATCAATACCGGGATTGGCTGGCATGAAGCGCGCATTCCGACCATTGCCACCAAGGTGCCACGTGCAGCATTTACCTGGGTTACAGAAAAACTCAAGGGTTTGGTCAAGGTTCCTCTCATTACTTCAAACCGTATCAATACCCCGGAAATGGCAGAACATGTGTTGGCTTCGGGTCATGCCGACATGATTTCCATGGCGCGTCCCATGCTTGCCGATGCCTTCTTTGTGCAAAAAGCAGAACAGGGCCGCAGTGATGAAATCAATACCTGTATTGGCTGTAACCAGGCCTGTCTGGACCATATTTTCTCGATGAAAATTGCATCCTGTCTGGTCAATCCGCGTGCCTGCTATGAAACGGAGCTGATTTTTAAAGAAACGTCGCAAACGAAAAAGATCGCCGTGATTGGTGCAGGACCGGCAGGCTTAAGCTTTGCCACTTATGCGGCTGAACGTGGACATCAGGTCACTCTTTTTGAAGCCGCCAATCAAATTGGGGGGCAGTTCAATATTGCCAAAACCATTCCGGGTAAAGAAGAGTTTTATGAAACCTTGCGTTACTTCAAACGTAAAATTGAATTACAGCCCAATATTAAGCTGCTTTTAAATCATCTGGCGACCTATGAAGCATTAAGCCATTCTGATTTTGACGAGATTGTTGTAGCGACCGGTGTCACTCCGCGTCAGTTAGAAATTGAAGGTATTGACCATCCGAAAGTACTGACTTATCTCGAAGTATTAAAAGAACGCAAGCCAGTAGGGCAACGTGTCGCGATTATTGGGGCGGGCGGTATCGGCTTTGATACCGCGGAATATTTAACCCATGAAGGAGATAGTGCCAGCCTGAACCCTGAAAAATTCTATAATGAATGGGGTATTGACACCCGTTATGAAAATGTCGGGGGATTGAAGAACGCACAAGTAGAACAGTCCAATCGTGAAATTTACTTATTGCAGCGTAAGGCAAGTTCAGTGGGCGCAGGTCTGGGTAAAACGACGGGCTGGATTCACCGTACCGGATTGAAACACCGGGAAGTAAAAATGCTGGCAGGTGTCAGCTATGAAAAGGTGGATGATCAGGGCTTGCATATTGTAGTGAATGGTCAGCCGACTGTTTTAGAAGTTGATAATGTCGTGATCTGTGCCGGTCAGGAACCTTTCACCGCAATGTTCAATCAACTGAAAGCCGATGGTAAAAATGTGCATTTGATTGGGGGGGCCAAAGAAGCCGGCGAACTGGATGCCAAGCGTGCCATTCGTCAGGGTGCAGATTTGGCGGCAGTGATTTAATTTCTTTCAATGAAGTCCCCCTTTATAAAAGGGGGATTTAGAGGGATTCTTATCAATGAATGCTAAAAATTAATCCTTCCCAATCTTCCTTGCGCTTCGTTTTAAGGCAATGCTTTAAAACTTGCTCAGGGAGGAGTTTTTTAAATACACAACAAAAAAGGAAGCCTCAATGACCATTCAAACAACAAAACAGGCCATTAAACGTTGGCACGCCATGCTGCAAACACGTGACATGTCTATTTTAAATGAATTACTGGCTGAAGATGTGGTGTTCCGTTCACCAGTCGCCTATCAACCTTATCCGGGCAAACAGGTGGTGTTTTTTATTCTGAGTAATGTCATTCAGATCTTTGAAAACTTTAGGTACCACCGCGAATTCTATACCGAAGATGGCATGAATGTGGTACTGGAGTTTTCTGCGAATGTCGGTGAGAAAAAACTTAAAGGCATCGACATGATTCAGTTGAATGAACAAGGTCAAATTATTGATTTTGAAGTGATGCTGCGTCCGAAGAGTGGTCTGGAAGCATTGGCGGCACAGATGGGGCAACGTATGGCTGCTTTTATACCAAAAGTATAAAGAGTATAGTAAAGATATATGCTGTTAATGGAGTGACATGTACTAAGTATTTTGCGTTACATCATTTTTGAGGTAAACCGAATATGAAGTTTGTGCTCAATAAAATCAGTCAGTTGGTGCAAGAAATTGTCGATCAGGTGACAGGGGCTGAATTACCTACCCTGTACTATGATCCACAAGGTGAAGCAGGGCAGATGCTTGAAATTTTGCCCCAACTCAAACAGAAATACCGCCCAACCCCGTGGTTGTCCAATACACATCTGCATCTGATCTATTTTGACTTAATCAAAAAAAAAGCGGTGCAACTCCAATATGATGTGATCGAACATCTCAAGATGCCTGATGGTGGGGTCACCGCCATTGCCTGGTATGGCCTTCATGTTGCTGCAGATACGCCCACCATTGTGCTGATGCCTACCTTGACGGGTACACCGGAAAGTATGGCCGAACTGGTCCGTGACTTGCATCGACATACTGGATGGCGTGTAGCCTTATGTTTGCGCCGTGGCCATGCTAATTTACCGCTGCCTGTTCCCAAAATTTCCATGTTTGGTTCGACCGATGATTTGCGTGAACAGATTCAGTATATTCAAAGCAAATTTCCAGATTCCACCTTGTATGCGGTTGGCTCATCTGCGGGCACCGGATTATTGGTCCGCTATTTAGGAGAACAAGGCGAGCAAACACCGTTCAAGGCAGCATTTGCATTGTGTCCCGGTTATGACACTGAACTGGGTTTTCAAAATGTGCATCCTTTCTATAGTAAAGTGATGACGAAAAAACTATTTGAATCCTTTATTCATCCTTATAGCGAAACATGGCAACAAACCGCTTCCTTGCCCAAAGTGCTGGCTTCCAGGAATTTATTGGAGTTTCAATCTCATTATTTTGAACTGGCAGGCTATAGCAGTTTTGAAGACTATAATCAGGCTACCAATCCGATTCATGTATTCGAAAATGTCAAAATTCCGTTGATGATTTTAAATGCGGAAGATGATCCTGTGTGTCATATCCGGAATCTGGAACCTTATAAGGAAACCCTTCAGAAGATGCCGAATATTGTCGTTGTGACCACTAAAAAAGGTAGCCACTGTATTTTTTACGAAGGTTTTAAACAACCGGAATCTTGGGCATCACGTTTGATTGCAGACTATTTAAGGGTATATCAATAACTTCCTGCATTTCTCGGTTTCTAAGGATAGTGAGGGCTAAAAAACCTGAAATATTTAAATACAATTGTAATTCATAACACTGATATATTAATGTATCTTAAATCAATATTTCTGTTATAATAATTTCAACAATAAAACTGACATGAAAATGTTCTCGTTCAAAATTAGTAAACGAGTAATCTCCGCTCATTTGAGTGATCCCAAGTTAAGGTTGTTATTTTGAAATGCCAATGGTGGCTTTTCTATCTGTATTAAAAAATTGGTGTAAATGTTGAATAAAACTGAAAATTTAGTTGCAAAATCTGTAAATGGCCGTGAAATTGTTGTATCGCTGATTCCTTTGAAAAAAATGCAAAATACCCGTGATGGCTTTAAATGGGTTGAAGTAGGCAAAAAAGTCTTGCTTGAATCCGGTATTGAAATTGAGTTGAATCTTGATGGCCGCAGTTTCTATACGGGCGTAAATGAAATGTTCCGGCTTAATGCCCATGTAAATGCCGTGTAAGAGTGAGAACAATACCAAAACCGTCTTCAAGGCGGTTTTTTAATGCCTGAAAATTTTACTTGAGCTTGACTGTTGAACAAATCGGGAAATGTTTGCTCGATGGACCTTTAGGCAGCAGTAAGTGAAGAAGAGCGAAAGTCTACAAGTTGTAAAAAAATTTAAATCCGATTCTAAAACCCTTAAAAATGAGTAGCAAAAATTAACAGGAAAGTTCAATTATATAGGGGGATCTGAATATTTGAATGTAAATAAAAAAGTTGAAAAAGTTAAATTCTTAAATTTTAAATCATTGAAAAATAGATATATATTAAATAAATAAACTGCTGTAAAAACAAGAGACATATTTTGCAATGAATTTTTGTATTTGTGATAAGAGAAAGTGTAGATTTTAAAATGTGATATTTATATTTTTAGTATTTTTTGATACATTTATGTCAATAATTGTTATTGTCTGACAAAAAATCTCAGTGTATAAAGAGTGTTCCACGATAAGGAAGTGAGAGTGGGTTATGAAAACAATAGAACTCCTTGTAACTTCATCATCTGCACTGATGCTGATGTTTGTAATCTATGCATTTGGACAAATGTTTAATTAATCAGAAAAGTATTGCACAAAAAAGCACCCGAGGGTGCTTTTTTAACGAGTAGAATTTAAATGGAAATTTTTCATTCCTTTACATTCTATCCCATGCATCTTTTACGGCATGTTTCGCTTGTTGCCACTTTAAGCGAGAGTTCGCTTTAAACTGCTCCCATTTACTTTGAAGATCATTTTCCGAGTCTTCAAAACGGGCATTTTCGCCGTATTCAGAACGTGAATGTTTTCCAAATTCATAAGCAGAGGATAAATCCTTGTCATAATCAATATCGGGAATATCACGCTGTAAATCTTGATAATAAGGTCGACTGGTATAATTTTCACGCCAATACCGATCAGATTCACTATTTGACGTACGGTTTTGATTTTCTAAAGTGGGATCAGTCATTCTGTGTAGCTCCTCATTTTTGAATCAATAGCCAAGCAATGAAAGACAATTTCACAATCTAAAATGTGAAAGTGAATGTTCAATCAACGCATTATTGCTGTTGATTGTTTTGGTCATTCTGATTTTGTCTAAAATTTTGCTGTTGACCTGTTTGCTGACGTTGCTGATCATTTTGCTGCTGTTGTTGCAGGTTATCTTGCTGCTGACCAGTTTGTTGGCGCTGCGGGTTATTTTGCTGTTGCTGTTGGTTAGGTTGTTGCTGCTGACCAGGCTGTTGACGTTGCTGATCATTTTGTTGTTGCTGTTGTGGCATGTTGCCCTGCTGCTGACCAGGCTGTTGACGTTGCTGATCATTCTGCTGTTGCTGTTGTGGCATGTTGCCTTGCTGCTGACCAGGCTGTTGGCGTTGCTGATCATTCTGTTGTTGCTGTTGGCGTTGCTGATCATTTTGTTGTTGGGGTTGATTTGGATTAGTCATCTCTACACCTCATATATATTTTTTAATAACATCTGTTTAACCAGATATAATTATTATTAGCATGAATATTTCATTAAAAAATAAAAGGGATGTTACATAATGTTTGAAATGTAATTATAATGATTCGTTTATATATTATATCCATGAAATATATGGTTTATTGGAAAGCCTCATATTTACAAATTTAAATTTTAATTATATTAATTTAAATTTTTTTAATAATTTTAATGAGGCTTTTACATATGGATTGAATAAGCTTGTTTAATTTTTCTGTTTTCTTTCCTTTACATAAACATCGGTAATTATATATTTTGTTTTTGTATAAAATTGAATAAAAAAAAGTTCCTACAGGTTTTTCTGGAGTTTCAGAACCGCCGGGTTTGAGTAATCCAGTACATCCAACATATATATCCGAGGTAAATATATTCTTTGCTTTTTTTACTAATTCTTCAGTAATTTCAATAGATTCTGCAGTATATTTTTTTATGAGCTTGGGAGATATCTTAAGTACTTTTTCTTTGACTTTTAAATCATAACATACCAGAGCTCCATTTAAGATTTCGCCAGAAAATGGGGTGAGTGAAAAACGGTAAGCCAAATAACCTGCTGAAGCACTTTCAATGAAAGTCACTTTTAATTTTTTTTTAGCCAGTAATTTACAGCATTGAGTAGTCATATTTCTTCACTTTATTTTAATATCATATTTTTATTTTAGATAATAAATAAAATATTAACAATAAAATATTTTAAAAAGAGAACCATTTCTCATTTTAAAGCATGATTATAATTTTAACTGTTTGATTAATCAGATTTGATTGCTATTGAACCAACATAAATTAAACGAATGAATAACAATTATAGGGTTTTTTCATGAATCGCAAGTAGATTAAGGTTATATGCTAATTACCGCTTGGAGAATAAAAATGCCAGTAGCAGTAAAAAAACAGCCGCTAGAATCAGTAGATAAAAATCATCAGAATTATTTTGATTTGGTTAATTTTTTTCTTAATGGAGATGTTCCTGTTCAGGAAAAGGAAAGAAAATCCTCATATTTTTTAAAAAAAGAAATTCAAAATCTAAATTATAATTCCATCGATTTTCCCGCTGATGTCAGTAAAATCCAAGACTGGATTCTAAAGAATAATAAGCTTCAATGTGCTGAATACCAAGCCTATTTAGAAAGAAGAAATAGCGGGGCAGGGCGAGAATATTTTAAAAATGTGGGGCAGGCATTCGAGTTTCTGATTAAAGTTGCGCCTGTAAAGCAAGTAGACGGTTCCTGGTTATTTAGCATTACCCATTACTGGAATGATCCCGTTTTCAGGGATCTAATACAGATTTATCTGGAAGAGCTGGGTTTGGGCTTAGCCAAATCTAATCATGTGTGCTTATTTAATGATCTTATTATCAATTTAGGACTGGAACATTTTGTACTGGATCTGGAGGATGAATATTATCATCAAGCTGCAATTCAACTCGCGCTGGCTTATGCGCCCCCCGAGTTCATTCCGGAAATCATTGGCTTTAATCTGGCCTATGAGCAACTTCCGTTACATCTGCTGATCACCAACTATGAACTGCAAGAATTAGGTATAGATTCAAAATATTTCAATCTGCATATTACCATCGACAATATTGATAATGGACATGCAAATTTATCCATTAAAGCATTTGAAAAAATTTACAGTAAATTCAATGATAAGCGGTCTTTTATAGAAAAAATGAAGGCCGGTTTTGCTTTGAGTGATAAGGGCTTGTCCTCAAGGCAAATTATCAAGAACCTAAATCTAGACACTTTGGTGATTAAGATTTTAAAACGCAAAGCCCTGGTCGGTAATGTCATTCACAATGATAAATGCACCTTTAATAACAAAACCATTAATTCTTGGCTTGCATCACCCGAGTCAGTGGAAGAATTTGTTGATGTACTCATTGATAAAAAATGGATCAGGCTGGGTAGAAATCCAGAAGAAAGCCGCTTCTGGAAGCTGATTAGCCAGGAAGATGGAAAAATGTTTGGCGTATTTACGGCTACTGAAAAGCAGATCATTTATGACTGGATTGCCGGTGAATCTGCTCCAGATGCTGATTTAAATGCTCGGAGAATCCAACTTGAACAGGAAGATCAAACTGATTTTATGTTCAGTTTTTTATCCGATGGGGAACTGGAAGATATTCAGCACCAGATTTATGAAACCGGCAATTTGGCCATGAAGATCAATAAACTGCTGCCTTATTTAGCTCCTCATGCCCATCATCATGAAACAGGTCTCTGGTGTACCCAACGTTTTGCCGATTACCTGTTTCCCTTTTTAAGCAATCAGAAGTTTACTCATTAACTTCAATCATAAAGGCGAATGTCTATTGATCATCGCATTCATTTTATCAAACACATGTTTAATGGAATAGAAAAGAGGCGTAAATATGAATCATAAAGCTAAGCAAAGTGAAGTTGCAGGCACCGATGCTTTAGACAAAAAGAATGAAAGTGCAAAAACCCAGCAGTTAGATGCTTCACGCAGTGATGCTACTGATCATGCACTGACCACCAATCAGGGCGTAAAGATTGCAGATAATCAAAACAGTTTAAAGGCAGGTGTACGAGGTTCGACCTTACTGGAAGATTTTATCCTAAGGGAAAAAATCACCCATTTTGATCACGAACGTATCCCTGAGCGAATTGTGCATGCGCGTGGTGTAGGGGCACATGGTTATTTTCAGGCTTATCCGGGCAATGAACAATATACCAAAGCGGGCTTCCTGACCGATTCCAATATACAGACCCCCATTTTTGTACGTTTTTCTACCGTACAAGGCCCACGCGGTTCTGCCGATACCGTGCGGGATATTCGCGGTTTTGCGATTAAATTTTATACGCAGGAAGGCAATTACGATTTGGTCGGCAATAATGCTCCAGTTTTCTTTGTGCAGGATGGTATTAAATTTCCAGACTTTGTACATGCAGTCAAACCGGAACCGCATACTGAAATGCCAACCGGCGGGTCAGCCCATGATACTTTCTGGGATTTTGTCTCCCTGGTACCAGAGTCTGCCCATACCGTGATGTGGGCGATGTCGGACCGGGCCATTCCCCGTAATTTGCGCTCGATTCAAGGTTTTGGTGTCCATACTTTCCGTATGATCAATGCTGAAGGTAAAGCCATATTTGTCAAATTCCACTGGACACCAAAACAGGGTTTAAGCCAGCTGCTGTGGGATGAAGCGCAAAAGCTGTCAGGGAAAGACCCGGATTTTCACCGTCGGGATTTATATGAAGCGATTGAGTCGGGGAATTATCCGGAGTGGGAACTCGGTATTCAAATTGTCGCTGAAGAAGATGAAATGAAGTTTGATTTCGATTTGCTTGATCCAACAAAAATCATTCCGGAAGAACTGGTTCCGGTCACGCCAATTGGCAAGTTTGTACTGAACCGTAATGTCGATAATTTTTTTGCAGAAATTGAACAGGTGGCATTTTGCCCGGCCCATATTGTACCCGGTATAGATTTCACCAATGATCCTTTGCTACAGGCACGTTTATTTTCTTATACCGACACCCAGCTGAGTCGCTTAGGTGGGCCAAACTTTCATCAATTGCCCATTAATAAACCGGTTTGTCCATTTCATAACAACCAGCGTGATGCCATGCATCAAAGCTTTATTCATCGCGGTCAGGCATCCTACCAACCCAATTCGATTGATAACAACTGGCCAACCGAAACTCCGCCTGCTGCCCAGGAAGGCGGTTTCGAGAGCTATCAGGAACGCATAGACGGTAAAAAAATTCGTCAGCGCAGTGAATCATTTTCAGATCATTTCTCGCAAGCACGTCTCTATTATCAAAGCTTGGCGCCGCATGAACAAAAACATGTGGTGGATGCATACACCTTCGAATTGAGTAAGGTACAACGTCCACATATCCGCCAACGCGAAGTGCAGGAAGTGTTGGCCAATATAGATCTGGATCTGGCTCAACAGGTGGGTAAAAACCTGGGTATAGAAGTCACTGCCCCACAAAATCCGGCAAAAACTTCTTCAGTAGAAAAATCGGCGCGTCTTACTATGACGGCGTTTATTCCTGAAGATATTCAAGCTAAAAAAATAGCCGTATTGGTTCATGATGGAGTGAGTCAAGCCAATATTAACGCGATTCAGCAATGGGCTAAGGCTGAAAAAGCTGTTGCGCATATATTGACCCCAACGCCGGGCCCTGTGCTTAATCAACAGCAGTCTCCCGTTGCATCAGATGGCATGCAAAAAGCTGAGCCTTCCATTGCCTATGATGCTGTCGTCCTTGTAGATGGTGATAATTACCCGCAAGCTTTAAAAGATGGGGTAACAAAACATTATCTGCTGGAGGCCTATAAGCACCTGAAACCGATTGTATTGTTGGGCGACAAACAAAAACTTTTACATGAGCTGAAATTGCCGCATGACGAAGGGACTTTAAATGCAGAGGATTTTACCGCTGTACAGGAACAGTTTAAAACCCTGATTCGTCATCATCGGGTGTGGTCGCGTGAAGCTATTGCCGACACTGTACCAGCTTAAATCATGATATTTTCGCATTTATCTTTCATAAAACACCCATCTTCACGATGGGTTTTTTAGTGCACATCCTTTGTAAAAATTGACTTGCTAGTGTTTTTCTATGGTCTAGCCAAGGAATTAAGGATGAGTCATTAGGGGCTTTTAATAATTTAATTACACATTCTATTTTTTTAATCAAATAATAGAATTTATTATCAATAAACTGATGAATATAGAGGTTTTGTTTGCATGTTTATTTATGTATTGTTTTAGATTTTGTGAAATAAATATTATTTAAAATCTATATAAAATATTGAATTTTATGTATGTGTTGGAATTGTATGTGGATTACTATTAAAAATAATGTATTAATAATTTATTTAGTAATTGAGTAATTTTTTTGTTTAGTCAGGATGTTTAATATTATTAATGTATTACTATTGTAATATTATATTTTGATACATCATCATTGTTTTTATTCAGTTAACTTGGGTATATGCTGATAGAGTGATAAATAATTAGGCCGTTAATTGTTGTTAATCGATTGGCATCAAATAATGACAAGAAGGAATAGTGTTATGTCTAAGTCAAAATCTCAAAATCAAACAGATATGAATCAAAGGAATCAACCGATAAAACAACCCCATCATTTACCACAGCAAGACCATAAGCATAATCAGCAGAAAGATACTGAAAAGCAGTCTCAAAATGAAAAATAAAACAGGAGTCATTGCTATGGTCATTGAAGTTTAAAGGGAGCGAAGCCCCTTTAAACATAAAAGGAGTTAATCATGAATATCAGACCTGTAAAAGCCCATAAAATGAATGAGGATTTCGATACATCACCCACCGTAATTTATACGGGGGAATATGATGAGGAGAATCATTTGATGAATGTATATGATTCATCCCAAGAACAATTGACAAAAATGATGGGCACCAATCAATGGATTTTGAATTCTACAGGTGAGGTATTCTTTATTGAAGAGGATGTACCTTATTTTGCTAATTAACAAGGTCAGGTAAAATGAATAATATAGTAACTACATATCCACAGAAACTCATTACATTTTATAAACTCGATAGCCCGGATATTCAACGAGGTGTATGGGCGAATTACGACAAGAATGGAAATTTTCTCAATCTGACCAATTATTATGGTCATAGATTGGATTTGATTGGACCGGACCGAGTACGTATAGATGGTGAAGTTTGGGTATGTAAAGATAATTTTAAATAAAAATAGGTTTAATTTTATGAAAAACTGATTTTTAAATATAAAATATAAAGAAATTTATAGAATAAAAAAGGCTATTAAAAACATTAAAATCAGAAAAATAATATTTTAAGCTTTAGTATAATTAAATAGAGCTGGTCAGCTCAAGCTGTTTTAATATTGTTAAATTTTAAGGGATCAAATTTAAATAAGCCCTCCAGAGCGAAGAAAGGGCTTATATCAAGGTGTTCTAAACTGTTTAAGCAGTAATCCAATGACTTTTGACTTCTTCGGCATCCACATTAAGCATCACTTGATTTTCTTTAATTTCACTTACCCATGAAAGTGGAATAAGGTGATGACTACCTTCTTCATTTCTTGTTAACTTAATTTGATCTGTACCTTGAAGGTGATCTACTGTTCCTACTTTTTGACCATCTGAAGCAATTACATCTGCATGTTTGGTAATGTCATTTACGTTCATAGTAGTCATTTCATACCTCTCCTATATAGCGGTAATCTTGCACCTTCTAATTTAAGACATTCTCTCATCTTTCGCGCCATATATATGCAAAAGGGAACAAATCTTTAAGCAACTTTACCTTAGTGCATAAATATCAAGCTTTAGAAAAAAATTTATGTCTTATTAAAATTTATAGCGAAACTCAGTATTCGATGTTCTCTCTTTTTGATCATTTTAAGTTGAAGAAAATAATGATTGAGAAAAATTTTTAAATTAAATAGGCCTGATTTTTATCATTTAAAATGAATGTAATGATGACTTACGATCAATAGTGAACATTAAAGTCGAGTCATGACTGCGCGATTTTTAGGGACAGCAACATATTCATTCTGCATTTCAAAGAAAAATTGACTCGCTTCATTATATTGGCAATTCAACCAGTCCATTCTCGCATTTTCGGGAATAACAATGACTGAGCGCTTTTCATCTTTGGGTGTGTGAAATTGACGCATAAAGGGATGATGGTCAGAAGGCTCATGGAGCGAACTTGCCTGTTTTCAATTACTGCATTTTCATATATGGCAGCGAGGGTAAAGGGCAGTTCATCTTTACGAAAAATGGCGTACCAGTGCGGTTTGCCATCTATATATTTGGGTTCATAGATCGCATCGACAGGTACAAGAGCAAACTGATTTTTATGCTAGGCATGACGAAAACTGGGCTTACTAGACACGGTTTCAGTTCGTGCATTGTAGGTATGACGACCATATTTTAATTCTTTTGCCCACGAAGGAATCAAGCCAAATTTGGCAAGGTCCCATTCTGGCCGATCTGCACCATGAATTAAAATTGGGGCATCATATAAGGGATAAATATGGTCAGGATATTGGAACTGTGGCTCGGAAAGACCGAGAAGAAATGCTCTATTTTTTTTAATTGCTTCAAAATTTGCGCACATAGGTCAGTTCCTATTTTTATTGATCCTCATTACAGCAAAAAACATGGGCTGGCTTCCTCATTCTTACAAATTTAGCACTATTGGTATTCAAACCTGTAATGTCGTTGATGATAAGTTCTAGCTGCCCGGCTATTTTGATCAATAAACAGCTATTTAAATAAAATTGTCGGGCAGATCATAGATAGGGGGACAAATTAAAGTTCATCGTATTCATATCTGTACAAGTTTATTTCTGCCTGGATAAAAGACTCTCCATAATAGGTATTTAGAAAAACTTCTGCTTCAGTTTGTGTGATAAAAATTTTTGCTACATTTTTATCGGTCGTCCAGTACCATGGGCTTGCTAAGGCTAAATCCAGGTCAGACATTTGCCAATTATGGCAGTCATCAAATTGATCTCGATAAGCGAGAAAATGCTGATTCTTTTTAATGCAATAGAGTGTCATCTGTATCACCCCTTTGACGGGTAAATTAGAATTTTAAAGGAGTAGATTCATGGGAATCTTTAAAAATTGTGAACAGCAGACGCATATATTTTCTAAAGCTAATAATAATCATGCTGTTATATTATTTTTGTAATGACATTATCCGACAAATGGTAAAATAGCTTGATGATAGGTGGGTCAATTAAATAAAGCTCTGATGAAAGAGCTTTATAAAACTATAAATAACTATTAATGGTGTCTTTTTTTCTTGCCACCACCATCCTGCTTATTTACGGTAGCCCAAGCAATGCGTTCAGCATCCTCCTCGGAAAGCCCACGCTCTTTTTCACTTTCCTCAATATGTTTGGCTTGCCGTTTCTGTTTGGCAGTATAAGATGATTTATCGCCTCTAGGCATAATGAATCCCTCTTTGAATTTACAGCTTCATTCATTTAAGCAAAAAAAAATGAATGGTGGGTAATAATATGTCAAGGTTTGGTGTGGATTTGATTCATCATGATTCAAATTATTCTTACAGGCTAAATGGTTAAATAAAATTCCAACCGGTAATTTTAAATGCTTTAGCCATTAATAATGCTACCGCCATTAACATGAATGACTTGTCCTGATATATAACTTGCTTCATCCGAGGCTAGAAACAAGTAAGCAGGAGCCACTTCACTGGGTTGTCCCATGCGTCCCATCGGCGTGGTCTTACCAAAATCTTTTAACTGTTCTTCATCAAAACTGCTTGGTATTAACGGTGTCCAGATCGGTCCGGGAGCGACTGCATTGACTCTAATTCCGGTTTTATTTTTCAATAAATTTGTGGATAGACTTCGGGTAAATGAGGTAATTGCACCTTTGGTGCTTGCATAATCGATGAGTAGATCATGGCCATGATAACTGGTGATGCTGCTGGTGTTGATGATTGCATCGCCTTGTTTCATATACGGAATCACCATTTGGGTCAGATAAAACATAGCCAGTATATTGATTTCAAAGGTTTTAAAAAGTTGCTGGGTATTGATATCTGTAATATGTTTTTGCGGGTACTGAACGCCGGCATTGTTAATTAAAATATTGATGGTTTGAAATTTTTGCAGCGTTCTTTCAACTATCTTGCTTATTTCATCGTGATGTTGCAAATCGCATTTCAACAGCAGGCAACGGCGACCTTCTTGTTCTACCATTTTCTTGGTTTCTTCCGCATCTCCATCTTCTTCCAGATAGCATATGGCAACATCTGCACCTTCGCGTGCAAACAGCACGGCGATTGATCTGCCAATGCCGCTATCACCCCCCGTAATCAGGGCAACTTTGTCTTTTAATTTATTGCTTCCCTGATAGTTGGGTTTGATGACTTCGGGCTGGGGATGCATTTGCGATTGAATACCCGGTTGATGGGCTTGGACTTCAATGGATGGGCTTTTAGGATATTTGTTCATATTCTGCTTCACTATTTTTTTAAATGCTTAAAACATATTAGAAGCTTTAGAAGATGAATTTAGATGAGGCAAACATTAAATAACATAATGTATAAAAAGTTATCAACGATACACTTGGATATTTCTTTTTATTTTTTTCTCTTTAGATTGGAAACTAAAAAGCTAAACCAGTTTACATTCAAGCTAACAAATTAATTCACACTTTAAGCTCTAATTTCTTATGATAAAGATCAAAATATAAATGAAGATCAATGGTTATGATTAAAATTAGAAACCCCAATTCAGGCGAAGAACGAATGATTAACAAGGTTTTAGGCGATGAAGTCACCTTGGCTCAGGCACAAGATCATGCTGGTTATTATGATATGGATAATCATCAGTTTATTCCCAAGCTGAATGAAAATGATGAAGTAATCGGCTTTGTTGAAACTTCAGAAAATTCGATCTTATGGGAAATTTTGATCTAAATTTTCTCGCTTAAAAAAATATTCTCATGGTCCGAATCAACAGTGGAGCATCGAGAGAAATATTGGCAGTTATTATAAAAATTTTCCTATCCTGAGTGATTTTTTACTCAAAAAGCCGTAAATAAAAATTGAATGAATAAGCCGTTTTTACATTTTTGCTGTAAAAATTGAACCGTGTAATTCAGTAACTCTTCTATTCTTAATTTTGATAGAAAGAATATAAGGATTGATGATGAAAAAAATGCTATTTATAGGAGTAGTGCTTATGCTAGGTCTAAGTGCCTGTCAAAAACAGGATAATGATACGACGCAGCAAGATAAAACCACCACTCCTCATTCCATGGATAAAGATCAGTAAAGTCCAAAATTGCCAAATTATTTAGTATCTTGCTCTGAAATTTTGATCTTATTATTTGAAAGTTATGCTGATTATACCCATATTATTAAGTATTAATCCTTTTTCTGAACCGGCAGGTGAGGTGAAAGATATGCTTAATACATTTCGTAAACTTTTTTGTATTCATGTTTATGAATTCAATTGGGATCACAAGCACGGCTACGTCCAGGAATGTCGAAAATGCGGTAAAAATGACTAAGGCATTTTAGCGGTTAACTCAAGCGAAAATGACAGTTCTGAATAGTTTAACTTACTCCAATTTGATTGGAGAGGAATAGATTTTGTCTTAGATAAAACGGTCATATCATAAAGAAATGTTAAGAGGGTTAAAACAGCCTTGTTGCAGATCAATCATATAGATGCATCTAAATTACATTGAATGAAATTGACACAAAGTTAAGATTGGATAAAAAAGATTAAATAGTAGATTAGCTCATGTAGATTCTAAATTGAGGAAGGACATGCAAATGATTAATCAACAACCTCTTCAAATGAGCCAGCATAATCAAGAGCGCGATCGCGACAAACAAAAGGAAAAACAAGAGAATCGGCAAGGTAATCAGCAAAACCAGCAGTCCAATGTGCAGCAACAACCTAATCAACAAAACAATCCGCAAAAACAACATAAATAACATGTTGTTCTGTTCTTAAGCGGAATGCGTTTTTTGAATGATTCAGGTAATAGGATTGATCAATAAAAGCCCTCTGATGAGGGCTAAGTTTTATCCGTATTCTCTATTTAAGGTTCTTAAACTTAAGTACCACGCGACGATTGTTATCCAAGAGCTTTAATTCACTATCGGTCGCATCATAGCTGACCACCTGGTTTAACGCCTGTGAAAATTTTTGCGGTAAATCGGTTGGATTTAAACAGGCTTTTTCGGTAGTGACCAAATTTGAAAATTTAATCTGGTTGCCTTTTATGGCATACCCACCCATAAATTGGTTACAGCCATCACTGCCGCTGAGTTGGCTGTGACCAAAACTAAGCGTTGGAACTGCGGATAAGGTAGGGTCGGCTTTATAATTCATTTGATTAATTTCGGTCATCACCCAGTTTTTATTTTGCAATTTCGCTAAATTTCTTTCGGTAGAAGGATTCAGCATTGAGGACGTACAACCTGCCAAAACTATAGAGACAGCGAAGCTGCTTGCGATCATCGTTTTATTTAACATTTGCTTTCTCCAATTGATTTACCTAAAAGATAATTGTGAGACAAACAACACATGATAATTTTATAAAAAATTTCTCAATTCATTTGATTATTAACGAATAATCCACATAAACTGATCGAAAAATAAACATGGATTTTTCAAACGAAACAGCAATTTTTAAGTGAGTCCGTTTATATCTGTACTGATTTTTAAAAATGCAATAGAGCATTAAGGTCTTTGACATTATGCATTTCAAATCATGCAATTGCAGGTATCATAGTCAACTGGAAAGCGTGATTTTAAAATAATTAACTTTCAATTAAGTTAATTTAAAAATTGTGTATGATTCATATAGATCGTTTCAATTTAGCGGTCTTTAAATCCTTTTGTAAGGGATGTTTTGAATGCGTTCATTTTTAGGACGAATTTTCTAATCGTTTTGACTTGAGGGGGAGATAAGACTTTAGGGATGGTCTTTAAAGCCAGCGAGATTCCATGAAGCCTCATCCATTCTGTTTGTAAAGGTCGAGCCCAAGATTTCTAGCCCAATGCATTTCTAATATGAAGACCGTCAGTTCATTGACTTGATATTAGAAGATTTTAACGGCGTTTACGCAGGATATTTAATTCATCAATGCCTTGTTCAGTATATGGTTTCCATCATTTGCGTAAAAGCTGTCTGGAAATACCACATCTCCGACAAACTCATCCAGCATTATTGGTTTCTTCAAATAATTTGACCTATAGGAATCTTTGTTGAATTTCTCTGTTCATAGACATCCATTATATTCAAAATGCTGTCTATGAATTCCATAAATAACCCGTATAACCTTGATTCTTAAGATTGCATCTAAGCTATTTTGCACTGCAAGTGCTTAAGCTTTTTTTATTTTCAATTGAGTTTATAAAATTTCCAATTAAAAATTCACTTTGTCTTAAGGAGTCCCGATGGTCGCCTTCTTTCAAAGGATAAAACGCAATAGGTTTTTCCATCTTGCAGATTTGTTGATAGTAGGCATAAGTACCGCGTGAATCCACTAACTGATCTTTCTCACCTTGAACAACCATAACTGGCACAGTGGGGATCATATTCTCAATAGACTGCTTCTTTAGATAAGTGGTCAAAGGTGTCAGATTTACATTCGGTTTAAAGACAGTTTTAGGTGCTTGCTTCAGATCAGATTGTAATTCGGATAAACAGCGGCTACGTGCCTGATTAAGAATTTTCACCATTTCCGGGCTAACTAAATTTGCTGGAGCGAGGCTAGGGTCTGCAGCTTCCGCTCCCAGAAGAACGATTGGAAAAAATGCTGCAACACTGGTGTCAATTTGAGAGTGGGTTGCTACATATTCTGCAATTCCTTCATATTGATAACCGCCTGGAGCAAGGGCAATTGCCCCGCGCAAATTAAGTTCGGATGCATCTTTTTGTCCATACGCTGCAACAGCAAGAGATGCAGCCCCTCCTTGACTATGCCCCATGACATACCAATTTTTATTAAATTTGTAAGGTTTTAAATGGTGTGTCGTCCTTACAGCATCCACTACAGTATGCAATTGGCTTTGAGCATTCATATAGGGATGTCCGCTTGGTGTACCTAAGCCCTGATAGTCTGGTGCGACCACCGCATATCCACGAGCAAGCCAGGCATTCAAGGCTTTTGCTGCTATTTGTTGATATATATGAACAGGTCCACCCACATAATCACTCGATGGGGCACAAGTATCGGCAACACCTGTTGTACCATGCGCCCAGGCTAAAATAGGCCAACCTTCTTTTGGTGCTTTTCCTTTAGGCAGTAAAATAAATCCGGAAGCTACAATTGGTTCCGACTGTATTCCGCGGCTGCGATAGGTAATTAGGAAGCGTTGTGATGCATTCGGAAATAGGTCGGTATTTTGTGCCTGTATGGATAATAGGGTGCCGGGTGTTTTAGCGGAAAGATTTGATATTTGAATTTTACTGTTATTGGAAAGTTCAGGAGAGGCAATTGCGTATGTTGAACCTAAACATAGGCAGCTCACCGTCAGTTTGAGAACAAGGTCTTTAATTTTCATCACTTGCACCATCCTTCTTTTTTATAATACCATTTTTAATGTACCAGTTTTTACTTGTCTTTCTGAATGAACTATTAACAAAGTTTGTAAATTAAATAAAAATAGGCAGATACCATGCTATATTTGGCTTTAATCTCTTACATCTATAAATTACTTTTTAAAAGCGAGACCCTCATTCGGGCTGACTTAAATTTATTTCCATGCTTTCAGTCCTATTTTTTCTGCTTTAGACATTTCTTCGCATGTCCACCCGGCAAGCAATCATATATTTGACCATTGCTGTTAAGGTCTAAACTTTTCCAGTTTTTTGTCCTGATTTTTTTCGTTGTTCAAACCATTTCTGCGCTTGTTTGAACTGAAAAGGATGCCACAGCAGAAATATAATTTACTTATATAAAATAGACCGTCTGAAAGGGCGGTTTTTTATATGATGTTGCAACTTTTTTAATTTTTCACCTGTACTGTACTTGGTGATAAAATATTAAAAATTAATGACTTTTTATAATGTTAAAGTACAGGCATAGACAGTTATATGCAAATATATGCAACCCTAAATGAATCTAAATTATTGATAATGCAAGGATATGCAATGTAATGCAGCCTATTTCAATTCAGCATAGACTGGCAGGATTCTACTTTTTCTACTATTCCATAGTCGGTACGTTCATGCCTTTTTGGAATTTGTATCTGGAAGATCAGGGCTTTAATTATCAAGAAATCGGATTGTTATCCTCAATCGCAATCATTACCCGCTTTTTCGCGCCGTTCATTTGGGGATGGATTGCCGATAAATCGGGCAAAAGAATGCTGTTGGTCCGTATAGCCACCTGGATGGAAGCCTGTATCTGGTTCATGATTTTTCTGATTCCAAATACCTTCCAGTCTGTGGCATTGCTGATGCTGATTTTCAGCTTTTTTCAGAATGCCATTTTAGCGCAATTTGAAGGGGTTACGCTGTTCTGGCTGGCTGAAAAGCGTACTCAGCTGTATGGGAAAGTAAGAAAATGGGGCTCGGTAGGTTTTATTGTGGGCGTTTTCGGTATTGGTGCCTTACTTGAAATTGTCCCTATTTCCATGCTGCCGCTAATGTTGTTGTGTATTGCATTTTTGGCTTTTCTTTGGTCTTTTAGCATTAAAGAACCCAGCACAGCGCCGCGATCACAACAAAAACTAGAACCATTAATGCCGATATTAAAACGACCTGTAGTTGCTGCATTTTTTGCTATTGAATTTGTTTTATTATTTTCCCATGCTCCATTTTATAGTTTCTATAGTAACTACTTGCATCAAACAGGTTTTTCGACCACTGAAATTGGCCTGTTGTGGTCAGTGGGGGTGGTTGCGGAAATTATTATGTTTGCTTTTGCGCATATTTTTTTAACCCGTTTTTCATGGCGCAGTCTGGTCAGTGTTTGTCTGGTCCTGACCGGTGCACGCTGGATTGTTGTGGGACTATTGCCTCATTTATTTATGGCACAGTTTTTAGCCCAGAGTATTCACGCTTTTAGTTTTGGCCTGTTTCATATGATTGCCATGCGCATTATCTTTCAAAACTTTTCTGCCGGTCAGCAAGGTCGTGGTCAGGCTATGTACAGCACCATGTGGGGTTTAGGTGTGGCTTTAGGAAGCATTTTGGCAGGAAGATATTGGCAAGTCATCTCTGGCGAAATGGTTTTTGTTCTGGCTGGGCTTTCAACAGCTGTTGGTTTGCTGTTTGTGCGCTGGCTACCGAAAGATATCCAGCAAAGCTAAAAAAAAGCCGTAAAGAAAAGTCAGCATTCTACGGGGTCAATGACAAGATTGCTGCTGTGCTATGGTTCTGGGCAGTATGCAACCGGTTTTATCAAGAAGCAATGGTGATCTGATTGCGTCCCAAAGCTTTTGAGCGATACAGGGCGTGATCTGCCTGATTAATAATATGTTGCAAGCTCAGCTCGGTAGGCAAGCTTTGATGGGCAATACCAATGCTGGTGGTAATAAACAATAAATCTCCATCAGGCAGTTGCATCGGGGTTAGCTCGGTTTTAATCCGGATTCTTTCAGCAATAGTTTGGGTTTCCTGTAAAGTCGTATTCATGAGGAGAATTAGAAATTCTTCACCTCCTATACGGGCAAAAAGTTCATTGGTCCGGATATTGTCTTCCACCAGTTGCGAAAAATGTTTGAGCACCAAATCCCCGATATGATGTCCATACTGGTCGTTCATTCTTTTAAAATGATCCAGATCGAGCATAATCAATGAAACCGTATGGCTTTTAGCCTCACTTAGATATCTTTCACCTTTTTCAAAAAGATGACGTCTGTTTATGGTATTGGTCAAGCTGTCATGATTGGCTAGATGTAACACTTTTTTGTAAAGTTCACGGCGATTACTTGTAATAATGCAAAGAATGAGTGGGGCTAAACCGAGCATACATAGACCAATACGTACCGAAATGGTGGTGGTTAAATATGCCGATGATGACTCCGATAAGTAAAAATAAGTCAGACTATGATAGGTCACTAAACAGACAATGCTGTTGATCAGGGCAACGCTAAAAATGGGATAACTTAAGGCCGCCCAGATTAATGCAGCCAGAGGATAAAGCAAGGCACCCGGTCCAAAGAAAATATGGGTGAAAGTCACGGAAATCACAATGGCAACCAGCGGGAGCAGTTTAGTTAACCGGAACTGTTTTAGCTTTATATTTTTAAATTTTTTACCCATTTCATTCAGGGTGGGAAAAAATAAAATAATTGGCAAAATGGTAATATAATTGACAATTTCACCGGCCCACCACATGCCAAAGTCCACCCCAAGACGTTGCGTGGACATGAAAGTATCAGAAAGATAAGGAACTGTAGCTATGGCAAACAGGGCACTGACCAGGCTGCCTCCTAAAGCACAAATGATAAATAAATATAAGAAGGTAAAGCCCTGATTGTAATTGCGATAATTCAATGTCCAGAAGTTGATAAGAAACAATGAAACCGTGACATTCATCAGATTTGCGAGGCTAAGAATAAAGGTCAGTTGCAAAGAACTGCCCGTCATTAAATCTGCCAGCATGTAAGCGCTAAATGCACCTAACCATCCACCCCAGATGTTTAAATGCTTAAAGCGTAAAAATAGACCTAGCAAAACCGCATTTGCTGGCCATAGATAGGCTAAAAAGGTGACAGGCCTGGATAAAATCCCGCATAAACAGCAAATCAGGACCACCGCACCCAGGATAAAAAAGGCATTCACCTGTTGCTGTATGGAAAATGATTTAGATGAAGTCAGCACAATATGCAAGATCACATCCTTGTCACTCTAAGATGGTGACTTAGTCAGAAGTATTAAAAAAATTATTTTGCTATATTCACGATTAAATAGAAATATTTTCAAGACGAATGAACATTGATGATGCCGCTGCATCATTAGTGGGAGGCTTGCTTCAGTATCTCCCAAAAGCATTGATTCTTTTCAACTTAGCCACTTGCTTTCCTGTGCAGTTAGAGTACGAAATTATATTGTTATAATATGGTGATAAATACTGGTTTTTCATAAAAATATGCTAAGTTATAGCAAAGGATTTTTAGCACTGAATGAATGCATGAAAAAAACATATCTTACAATTTTACTTACATTGTGCGCATCTGTTGCGATGGCAAATGACAATCAAGCGGTAGTGGCAACAGAAGAAACGGATCGAGCTGAAAATTCGAATACCATTCGTATTGTGACTCGTCCAGAAATTTTGGGCTTATGGGGGATGCAAGTGGCCAACAATAATAAATGCATTGAATATTATAATTTTAAAGCGAATAACAATGTCATTATTAAAAGTGGGCAGGAGTGGTCATCCGGAATTTATGACTTTCAGCCGGCTCAAGAGGAACGTTCTTTATTGTCTGCATTGGTTTTGCAAGTAAAGTATGACAATAATGAAAAGGATTGTTCCGGTTTGCAGGAAGATCAGACTGGAGAGATTTCCCAATATTTCGTGCAGTGGAAAAATGCCTCGACCATCAATTTCTGCAGTAATGAAAAGGCCGAGCAATGTTTTGCCACCTTGCGCCGTGTATTGCCTTAATCATTGTTCATGATTTTATAAATATATGCTCATAAATATAAAAAACCGCTCATAAAGAGCGGTTTTTTAGTCTTAATGCTTTATTTAAGATGCTTCTTGATAAGCTTCCAGCTTTTTCAACAAGTGTTTTTCCAGATAATGAATATCCATCGCTTCTTTACAGAAATTCTCATCTTCCAGAATTAAATCCCTATGCAAAGGAATGTTGGTTTTAACTCCAGTCAGGATGGTTTCTTCTAATGCCTGTTTCATGCGGGCAATAGTCGTTTCACGATCTTTACCATGGGCAATGAGTTTTGCAATCATTGAATCATAGTAAGGTGGAATGCTGTAGCCTGGGTAAATATGCGAATCCATACGGATACCGGCACCACCTGGGGCATAATAATTTTCAATTTTGCCCGGAGATGGAAGGAATGTAGTTGGATCTTCCGCATTGATACGACATTCTATGGCATGACCACGTACTTCCACTTGATCTTGTTGGATTTCAAGACCGAGACCGCCAGCAATACGTAATTGTTGCTCAATGATATCGATACCCGTCACCATTTCGGTTACCGGATGTTCAACCTGAACACGGGTATTCATTTCAATGAAGAAGAATTCACCATCTTCAAACAGGAATTCGAATGTACCGGCACCACGGTATTGCATGAGTTTACATGCATTAACGCAGGCTTCTAAAATTTCAGCACGTGCTTCTTCAGGTAAACCCGGAGCAGGAGCTTCTTCCAGTACTTTTTGATGGCGACGCTGTAGTGAGCAGTCACGATCATACAAGTGAATGGCATGGCCATTACCATCTGCCAAAACCTGAACTTCGACGTGACGCGGTTTTTGCAGGAAGCGTTCCATATAAACCGTATCATCACCAAACCACATTTCAGCATCACGCTGTGCCGCCTGAACCGACTCAAGCAGGGTGTCGACACGTTCAACAATACGCATACCACGACCACCACCACCGGAAGCGGCTTTAACAATCAGTGGAAAGCCAATTTCTTTGGCTTCTGCAAGAGCATTGTGAATAGTCACTGCATGGTCACAGCCCGGTACGGTTGGTACACCGGCTTTTTTCATGGCAATAATGGCGGAAACTTTGTTCCCCATTAAGCGAATATGTTCTGGACGTGGACCAATAAAGATAAAACCAGAATTTTCAACAATTTCTGCAAACTCGGCATTTTCCGACAAAAAGCCATAACCAGGATGGATGGCATCTGCACCGGTAATTTCAGCAGCAGTAATAATTGCCGGGATGTTTAAATAGCTTTCGCTACTTGCGCCCGGACCGATACATACGGCTTCATCACAAAAGCGTAAATGCATCAGGTCTTTATCGGCATCGGAATAAATACCTACGGTTTTAATTCCTAAAGTTCTGCAAGCTCGGGTAATGCGTAAAGCAATTTCACCCCGGTTTGCAATTAAAACTTTTTGCAACATTGTGAGTCCCCGTGGTTTTAGGCGCGATAGCGGAACAATGGTTGACCGAATTGAATTACTTCACCATTTTTCACCAGAATTTCTTCAATCACGCCACTTTGAGTCGCTTCAATCGGGTTCATGATTTTCATGGCTTCAATAATACCTAGGGTTTCGCCTGCAGAAACGGTTTGGCCCACTTTGACGAATGGTGCTTCACCCGGGTTTGGTGCTGCATAGAACACACCAACCATAGGAGAAGTTTCAACTGCGCCGCGCGGTGTTTTTGCAGCAGGTGCGGCAGGTGCAGCTGCAGGCATTGCAGGAACAGCTGCTGCTACCACAGGATTGCGACGGGTGAGGGCGATGGATTGATCACCTTCTTTAACTTCGATCGCTTGTAAGTCAGATTCAATCATCAGGTCGATGAGTTTCTTGATTTTACGGATATCCATGAGACAGTATTCCTAATTATGATTGCGTAGAGAGTTGAATTTTATCGATGGCGAAGTCCAGTGCAGCGCTATAACCTTTTGCACCTAAACCACAAATCACGCCAACGGCTTTATCGGATAAATATGAATGATGTCGGAATGCTTCACGTGCGTGTACATTGGACAAATGAACTTCAATAAAGGGAATGGCAACACCAAGAAGCGCATCACGGACTGCAACAGAGGTATGGGTTAAAGCTGCAGGATTGATAATGATGAATTGAACGCCTTCTTTTTGTGCCTGATGAATTCGGTCGACAATTGCACCTTCCCAGTTGCTTTGAAAAGTATCTAGGGAAAGAGATGCATTTTGAGCTTGAGCGATGAGCTTTTGATTTATATTGTCTAGAGTAAGGTTTCCATAAACCTCAGGTTCACGCATACCGAGTAAATTTAGATTCGGTCCATGAATAACCAAAATGGTTAAGCTCATTCAGCTTGCTCCAATTATAAGTTTGCAAATATACCTTGCAAGATGTCAGCAAAGTTTGCGTATTATGGCATATATTCCCGTATTTCTATTATAAGTTGTTTAAATTGATACGAGAGCTATGTGTCAGAACTGAGCTATATAATGAGAACTTTGCAGGTAATTGGCAATGTTAAAAAATGACATTTTTTATAATTATTACTATTTCTTACATTGTAAGCTAAATTGACCAAAACAGTTCATTTATTTTGTGTAACAGTCAGGGCAGAGTCATGAATTGTAAGCAGTTCCTTCCAGCAGGTGGTGTAGCGTGGAGAGCGGTGCTGCTGTTTCATCTGCCAGGCCGGATTGGCAGAATGATAGCCTACCTGAATACAATCCGAGCCATAGCGTTGTTGCATTTTCAACAGGGTGTTCATTAAATTATCCCGTTGTTGAATCAGGGCTAAAGGTTGCCATAAGTCATGAATATAGTGCTGTTTAATATGCAAGGCACTCAACATGATTTCAACTTTAATATATTTCTTGTTTTCTTTAAATAAAACATCTATTTGCTTTAATGCTGCGCCATTTAAGGCAAGTAAGTCATCGCTTGCATATTCCAGGCCTAGCGCATAAGAAAGCTTCTTTTTATAGGGTGGGACGGATATTTTTTCATAGAGTGAAACATGTATGCAGGCACAAAGTTGTCGCTGTTGGGTTAAGCGTTTATGGGCACGGTTGACATGAAAAATGACCGCCTGTTTGATGATTGATTTTTCTGTTAATGCAGAAGCAAAACTTCGTGATGAAAGGATGTTTTTTGCCGGTGTTGCAGGGTCATTGAGCGCAATACACGATTGACCTTTTAGTTCACGAATCGTCCGTGCAATCATCACCGAAAATTGTTTGCCAAGATGATGTTCATTGGCAAAAGTTAAGTCATAGCAACTATAAATTTCATAGTCTTGAAGCTGTTTGCTGATTTTACGACCAATCCCCCAAATCTCGCTAGCCGGTGTCTCTAAGAGCAGGCTTTCATAACTGCATAAATCTACATGCGGTAAATAACAGAGCGACTGAAAGCCGCTTCTTTTCTTTGCAAAATAATTGGCCAGTTTGGCTAGGGTCTTGGTTGTGCCAACGCCTATGCAGCAAGGCAAACCCAACCATTGCTCAATGCGCTGAATTAAATCCCGGCAATATTGCTCTACATCAAAATATTCTGCATAACTGCCGAGCTGGATAAAGCACTCATCAATCGAATAAGGTTCCAGGTCATCCGGATGGAAATGCTGTTCTAGAATCGAAAAAAAGCGCCGTGACATATCTGCATATAAAGCGTAATTACTGGAAAATACTTTTACACCTGCTGCCAAAGCCTGTTGCTCGACCTCATACCAAGGCACGGCCATGCCGATATTTAAGGCCTTGGCTTCATTACTTCGGGAAACCACACAGCCGTCGTTGTTGGAGAGTACAACCACAGGCTGGCCATTTAGAAGGGGATTAAATACCCGTTCACAGCTGACATAGCAATTATTGATATCAATTAAGGCAAAAAGTTTCTGGTTCATTTTTTGTTCTTAAAATTGTAACGTTTTCAAGTAAGGATAATAAAATCGTTTATAAATTTCAAATTTTAAAAATGCAGAGAATCAAGAGTCCATTCGATAAAGAGCTTGAGCAGCATGTAAGGTTCAGTGTAATTAGCGTTAATAGCGTAAAGATGAGATTTGTCGATGCACTAAAAATCAGTAAATTAATATTTTGATCATTACAATGAATTAAGTCGATACAGTTTGCGGGTTGGTTAACGGGAAATATCCGCTAGATTAATAAGAGTCGTAATACATACGGCATATCCCTAGCACTCCACGCTAGTAATCAATCGAAAGGATGGATATGAAAATGGCTAATCAACAACAATCGAATCAGCAAAGCGAAAATCAAAAGCATCAACAGCAACAGCAGCAGCAAGACAATCAACGTCAGCAAAACCAGGGCAATCAACGCCAACAGCAGCAAAAAAACCCTCAACAGCAAAAATAATCCTAAAGCTTGCTTAGGATTTATGATGAAGCCTCAAGTTTACTTGGGGCTTTTATCTGTCTATTTATGTTAAAAGTAAAATTTTGATCTGTTCCGGTTATATACCCACTCATAAAATTTATTAGCGTAATTTTTTTAAAATACAGGTCACTACACCCCAGATCGTCAGCTGTTCTTCGCTGCGTAAATAAATATCCGGGTATTCAGGGTTTTCTGCTTTTAGCCAGATTTTCAGTTCCCCATTTTTCTGTTTCTCTTTCATCAGCCGTTTAACGGTAAATTCATTATTGATTAAGGCCAAAACGATATCGCCGTGTTCTGGTTTCAAGCTACGGTCAATTAGAATCTGGTCATCAATGTCTATGCCTGCATTTTTCATCGACAATGAATTGACCCGTAATACAAAAGTACTTGAGGGGTTATGCACCAGGTATTGGTTCAAATCGATGACATCTTCAGTGTAATCCTGAGCCGGAGAGGGAAAACCGGCAGCAACCGATTCCAGCGGATAGGGAATATCGAGTCGGGTTTGAATCTGTATAGGATGCAGTTCGATCTTTTGACTACGGTCATCGGCAGGTTTGGGCTTTAACCATGCCTTGATTTCAGATACTTTAGACTCGGGTACGCGCATCACCACGGTTTTTTCCTGATACTGGGTTTTGCGGCCGGAATTTTTACGTCTACCGCCGTGACCATGCCCAGTGCTGCTTGCGAATTCTGTTGTATCTTGAAGTTTCATTTTAATCTTTTTTGATTTTGTAACTTTTTCAAGTTTAACAAAAAATCCTGCAAATAAAAAGTTTAGCCATGCTAAATCGTTCTAAGTTAAACTGTCGCTATTCGGTTTTATATGCCAGAGAAATGCAATGTCAAAAAAATCCCCACAACTTTCACCCTTAGAAGAACTGATTGCAGAACAAAAGTTATTGTGTGAAGAATTTGATTCTGCCTATATCCAGGTCAGTGGTGATGATGTTGTCGCCGTTGCAGTTCAAACCTTAAATAAAGAACCCATTGTCGGGATTCGTAAAAAGCCTGAAACAGATGAAAATATTGGCTGGTTTATTTACGGTGGCGAGCTGGAAGAAGGAGAAGACTTTTTCCAGACCATGACGGTTCGCGAGTTACAGGATATTTTACCTGAAGCGCTCCCATACCTGGCTTTGGCTGAAGGTTTCCGTTTTATGATTGATCGTGAAGACTATGAAGATGTGTGGAAAGAAGATCAATGATGCATGAGCCGCTGAATCAGTAGTTTCGGATCAGATTCACTGCAAAGCGTTACATTTCTATGTTGGTGTATTTATAGACAATTATTGCGGCTATGTTAATATAATAAGCAAATACACCTTGTGTAACGGGAGTTGTTCCATGACAGCTTATACCATCATGAAAGCAGGCAAATATGAGGATGAGATGATTCCTAAACTTGCCATACATGCTTTCCGTCATGCCTTTAACAAAGCATGTACGGCAGCAACGGTCGTGTATGCAAAAGAACAGCAACTGTTACAACGCGAAGTAAATGGACAGGAAACCGTGATTGCGGACTTGCATCAGGCATATACAAATGTGAATGATCTTCCTAAAGTTTTAAAACGCAAGAGAAAACAAGAGGCAGCTGTATAACTGAATGCCTCCACCAAGAATAAGGATGTTTGCCGGTCCGAATGGGTCTGGAAAGAGCACAGTCAAGGAATATTTATTGCCCCATCATATTGGGGCTTATTTAAATGCCGATGAACTGGAACAGAATCTTCGCTTGAGTCAACGCCTGGATTTAAAGACCTATCATCCCGCATTAACGGCCCAAGCTTTGATTGCTTTCCTTAAGCAGAAAAAACGCCCTCAATCCGGGCAACTCATTCCTTTACTGCAACAAGAGCCTTGGGTAGTTGATGAATCGAATATCCAGTTTCATGAATCCGAAATCGATTCTTATCTTTGTGCACGGATTATTGACTATATCCGCCTGGAATTTTTGCGCTTAAAAATCAGTTTTACCTTTGAAACGGTAATGTCGCATATCTCTAAGGTTGAGTTTTTACAACAAGCGCAGCTGCAGGGTTTTAAAACCTATTTATATTATGTTTCTACGGTTGACCCACGAATTAATATTGCGCGGGTGAAATACCGGGTGAGTGTGGGTGGACATTCTGTTCCAGAGCAAAAGATTGTGGAGCGTTATTACCGCAGTATGGATTTGCTTATGCAGGCGATTGATGCCAGTGATCGTACCTATTTGTTTGATAACTCTTCTAACGGTGAAAAAGCGGCTTTTATTGCTGAAATTGAATCGGCCGAAACATTGAAAATGAATCCGGAAGTTCAACAGTTACCGTGGTGGTTTGCAGAAAAAGTACTCAAAGAATTTATAGAATAATAAAAAATGATCCAGAGCAGGTATGACAATATAGTGGATTATGATGCGCCGTCAGCAACAAGAAAAACAATGCAGGCTGATTTAATCATAGAGTATGCACATTAAAATAGCCTAAGCAAAATGACTTTTTGAAGTTTATTTCCATACCAATTATTGTGTAATTCTTATAAAAGGGCAGTACAGTTACTTGATTCAACTCCATTCAAAAATTTATCAGTTGAATAATCAACTCCGGGTTTTTTCTTTGTCATGTTGTCACGATTATTAACCTCAAGTTAGAAAAGAATAACGCGCTATACAAGAAATATTTTCCTAAATGAAAATACAACAAAAACGGGTTTTGTTGAGATGCGTAACCGCCGTGATGCGACTTTGTCCATGCCTAAACTGATTTTACCTGCAATTCAAATCAATATGGATGGAGGGCGGTTGCCTGCACCTGAAGCCAACGGTATCCGCTATTTAAAATTGCCTCTGAATTATTTTAAATAATTAAATTTAGAGTAAACATTAGGCTTAAAAAGAACATTGAGCCTGATTTTGTCATCTTAAAATTTTACTTCAATGTTCTTTTGAACTGCTTGCCCAAACAACACAAATTACTCATTTTTTACCTCCATAAATAGCCTAAGCAAAAAAATATTTTAAAAAATTGGCAGTTGATTAAATTCCTGATTTACTCAAAAATAATTTCATCTAAAAAGTAATGAAAAACGTCCATGATTTTAAATCACCAAATACATCTTAACGAAGTCGCTACAGCAAAAAATACGCTGGTATTTATTCATGGTCTCTTTGGCAGTTTAACTAATTTAGGCATGCTGGCACGTGCATATTATGACTTTCATTCAGTCATTCAAATTGATGTCCGCAATCATGGTCATTCAGCACATGCAACAGAAATGAATTATGCTGTCATGGCAGCAGATATTCTGGAAACACTAGATTCTTTAAATATTCAAAAATTTTCTGCTATTGGTCATTCCATGGGTGGAAAAATTGCCATGCAATTGGCAAGTCAGGCAGGGCAGCGATTAGAACAATTGATTGTTCTGGATATGGCACCATTTGCCTATCAGGAAAGTCATCATGAGCAAATTTTTAAAGCTTTATTTGCCGTCAAAAATGCCCAGATTGAAAGTCGGCAACAGGCGACCCAAATTATGCGTGAGTATTTACATGAAGAAATGGTGATCCAATTTCTAATGAAATCCTTTAATAAGGGACAATGGTTATTTAATGTCGATGCTTTATTCCATCATTATTCAGAAATCCTGAATTGGAAGACGATCCAGCCATGGCCAAAAGAGGCCCTGTTTATTCGCGGGGGAAAATCCGCCTATATAAGCAAGGATGAGCATTTTGCTGCAATCCAGCAGCAATTTCCCCATGCCAAAATAGCAGTGATAGAAGATGCGGGACACTGGCTGCACGCTGAAAAAACGCAACAGGTTCTGGATGAAATGAATCAATATCTAAATTAAGTTTAGATATCAAATAGATTTGCTGTTATTCAAAAGCGTCATGTAGATGATTGGCCAACAGTTGACTGTCCGCAGTTAACTGTTCAGCCATTGCGGCTGTTTTTTTGAGTCCGGGCATACGATACTCACTATGACCATAATCTTGAATGGATGTCCAACGGCCACCCCAAGTTAAACCGACTGATTCTGCAACTGTTCCATATAACCGATAACCTTGCATTGCCCAAGGATCACGTTCTGAAATAACCACTTTACCATTCCGTTTAAATGCAATATCGGCAGCCAGGCCAAATTGGTGATAACTTTGAAAGCCTTTGGCACGGGTAATATGACTGTTGCCAGCCAAGGCATTCTGGCGCTCTGGACTACGGTAACCTTCTAGTAAAACCATTTCATAGCCATAACGTTGTTGCATGATTTTAAATACCATCAATAAACGTTGTTTATAACGTGGATTCATTTTATGCCATTTACGATCGGCGGATACGAGATCACCATGTAAATGTGAAGTCGCTAAACTTTCTATATTGGAGTTAAATGTTTTTGCCTGAACACTGAACTGACTAGCCTCAATATGACGTGCAGAAATAATGGCTTCTTCAATCAAGGATTGTTCTACTTCAGGAGGCGGTGCAAGTATTTGCCCATCGAGCAATGCATAAATTTGAGGATCAACTGACCTTAAATAATCTGTTTCAATTTTAGTGGGAGTTACGGGACGGGTAAAAGCAAAAATCAAGATGCTGGAAAATAGTGAAAGACCCGCAACCAGTATCCACCATTGTTGTAAATGCCAATATGACTGGAGTTGTTTAGGTGCAGCTGCATCATTGAACTGCTGAGCAAATTCCCGGGCAGAATAGAATTGTTTCTTACTTTGCAGAATAAGAACGAAAAAAAAGTCTTGTGCTTTAAGGCGTAAATCAGAGGAAAATAACCAGGCCAGACTGCACGCCAATATAATAAAACCAGTAAAAATAGTAATCGTCATGGAGATACGGCGGTTTCTGCGAGTATGAAGAGTGTTTTAGCCTCAGAAATTTTTATAGCAGCTTGTGACAATTCCTCCGGTTCAAAATCTTTTGCCGGATTTTTTCTAGAGCTGACGGGTTGATTCACAAGTCTTATTTTTGCGATAGAGGTGGCGATTATACTTTTTGTCGCCATTTGAGCCACACTGTTATTATGGGATGAGTATGTTTGGTCCCTATTTTTCTTATATTCTAAAACCTCTTGCCTGGACAGATCCATACTGCTAAATACAGAATGACCTTGAATTTTCTGATGATCTAAACTGTTTAAATAAATATAACCCACAGTAGCATTTAAAATATCGCCAGAACAAAATCCTGAACGTCTAGAGGGAACGGCTAAACGATGTGGCTCTTTTGCAGGCTGAAATATTCTTAAAAATTTTGGTGTTAGGGCGGACATGTTCAAATTTTCTTTTTTAAATTTTAGGGTAAATGAATGGTGATATAGGCTTGCTCGGCGGGCTGAATGATAATGTTCTGATAAATAGATAATGATTTATGATTTTGATTTAAAAGCATAAAATTCAAGCATGCAAATGATATTAAAGTAAAAAATGCCAAAAAGATTAAAATCCAGAAAAAAGGTAATTCTCGATGAATGACATGCCTAATTTGGTCAGGCAAAGCAGAAAAGGGCGAAAAAGCTGTTTTTTTGCCTTTTAAGAAATCAATTTCATCGCCAACCCGAGCCACCAGGTGATTCAAACTTTGTAGGGATTCAATTCGAAATTTGCCATGAAAGCCAAGTAGCATGCAGTAATGAAAGACTTCTAGGGCTGCGAGACGTTCTTTACCCAGACTACGTAGTGATTCCAGAATTTCAAAAAAACGATAGCCAGCAAGTTGCGAGCCAAAAAGGCTTAACTGTAAAGGGCTGACCATCCAGTAGTTCTGTAAATCAAAAAATTGTACATCTTGTTGAGTTATAATGGTTTCATCGAGCAATGCGCAATAAGCATATTTTGCATCATGAATATCCGCTGCTGAAAAGTGCAGTTTTCGCGCCTGATTCTCAAAATGATTTAACAGGGTTAAAATTTTCTCCCGAAACTCATCTGGATTGACTGGAATATATTGATTCTTCAATAGAAAAATCACATAGAAACCCTCATGTAATAAATCAACAAGATTTGTTGCACTCGTGACTTTAGATGGAGTTGTCGTTGAGTCTAAACTCCAACCCGTTTGATCATTCTCAAATAGTGAAGGCACTTGATTATTCATATACGGATTCCTTAGCTATTCATCACTGCAATGACATCAACCGAAATATCCTGAAAGCCGGCTGGGATATAAATACACATGGATTCAGCATCCAACATGCGTTGATATAATTCATTGTTAGGCTCAACTTCAAAATAACTGACACCAGAACGTACTGGAATTGCAGTGGGAACCTGCATGAGATGATGTAATGGAATGACGGGAAGGGCAGCTACAACACGCTGTTCGACATCCACAGAATTACCTACTTTAAAACGAAGGGGTACCAAATGAACCAGCTCATGGCTTTGCATTAGACCACTCGAAACGGCAATATACAGTCGCGTGTCACGCGTAATTTTGTCGGATTCCAGACTTCCAATCCAATAGGAGGGACGTGCCTCTTTTAAGGCAATGCTGATATAGCGATTTGAAATAATGGTATCGAGTAAATCGCGCAGAATGGCATCGAGCTGTGAAAAGCTTTCCTGTAAATGATGATGTTTATAATGAGGTAACTGATCCACTGCATAGGCTGTAGAAAAGGTCAGCAGTGATCCAGTTAAACGCAGTAATTCAAAAAACAATCGTTCAGGATGAATATGTGGATATTGTAAAAGATGATTCAGGGAGGCATGTGCGGTGTTTAAGGCATTCACTAGCCAGAAAGAAACAATATCACCGGAACGGAACTCTATGAGTTTTTGCTCATTTTCACGATTGTTGCTTTGAATGGCCTTAATTTTCGCTTTAATGATATTCAGGCTACGTTTTAAACCTGACATCAGGCTCGCAGATGCCTCAATATGCAAGATCGGTGGAATAAACTTGCAATCAAATTCAAAATTTTCCGAACTTTGCCGTTTAACTTTTGCTACTGCTAAATACAGAAATCCATCCAGGTCATGATTGGGGTCTGTGCCAGATTCGAGTAATTTAAATTCTGCACGGCGTCTTAATAAAGTAATATCTGCGGCTGTAGCATCGGTAAATAAATCATGCGTTTCAGTAAAGTGTGAGTGATAACGGCTAGGCTGGCTACTTTCCTCAAAAGAGACATTTCGTTTATTGGGCTGAATCATCGGCAAGGCCAAATAGACTGTCATCTCTCCCCGTAAATTTAAATCATCCAGTTGAATGGGCTCTGGTAATAAGTCACGTGCCGGTGCCTGGTAAATTTCGCCATCTTGCCAAAGCATGTCCACTTTTTCTAAAGCCAGAACATGAGTACTTAATTGCACCTCATCAAATTGAATAGATTGAATGCCATAAGCAAACGGAATGGTAGAACGGATGGTGTGATTCAAGCGCTGTTCATGATAGGCATCTTGTAACTGAAAATGTTGTGGACGTAAAAATAAGCCTTCGCCCCAAAGAATTTTTTCTGCTTTAAACATTAAATTTACTCATTATTATTTGTGTTATGAGGATTGTTTTTGCACACCCAAAAGTTCATGTACTGTTTCTAAAGGATTGTCGTTTTTAATCACCTGACTCAGCCATTCGTGTAAAGGCATCTGACTCCATTTAATCGTTTTTTGTAGCAGATAGCTGACTGGACTATGCGGTTCATTCATCTGGAAATAATCGGAAATATCTTGTAAAAGCTGCATGGCTTGTTCACGATTTGCTAAATGACTCTGCGCGTGTGGCTGAAATTTTTGTGCACTGGTTATGGCTATTGTGGGATCAATTGCTGTGTGTAAGGTTTTAGGTGAAGCGATCATGCCAGTTATAGAAGTTGATGGACCCGTCATGAGTACTGAACCCAAAGCATCTGTTTTGTAAACCTTTTTCAGGCTGCCATGAATAGATTCCAGTTGAGCGTCAATAGCTGCAAAACTTGGAGCATCCAAACCCATTAAGCTATCTAACACTTCCTTTAAAATATTCCACTGATTCAAAATTTCTAAAAAAGCCTGATAATTTTGATATTGCAAAGATTTTGGTGTGCTTAATAATGCCTGTTCCAATTGCTCCAGTGTGGCAGCAGGATCAACATCGCTGTTTTCTTCGCTATGCATACGGTGTAAATTCTGTTGATGTAATAAACCCTCATAGTCAATTAAAGAATAAAAAGGTGAAATATTTATCATGGGTATATTCTTAATCAACTTGGGCAGTTGATTAATCAGTCCTTGCAACAGGCCCAGACGTTGATCTAAATCATCCTCTTCAATTTTCGGGTATAAAAATAACCAGAAATTGCTTAAGCTACGTTGGGTTAATTCTAAACCTTTGGCTACTCCGTCAAACCCGTACAGATGGGACCAGGCTTCAACGAGCCAGGTATATAACCGAATATCTTTCGTTTTTTCCGTCAGTAGTTCAGTGGATTTTTCATTTACAAAACTCCAATCGGCTAGTTTCGGTTCTGCAATCCAATCACCTTGTTCTAAAAGTAAATCATCCTGAGTTCGTGCTTTTTTAATGGCATGAAACTCATTGGAAAAAGAACAATCCATCCCGCATGGGACGGCTTCTGAAATTGCTCTTAATAATTTTTCTAGTTCTAAACTCATGTTTTGCCTTCTGGTTTTTTTAATTATGCTTCATTAAAACGGAGCTTTTTATTACGTTTTTTTACGGCTTTGATTACCGGATCGATTTGATAAGATATGTCATCCTCTTGAACATCTATCAAGATGTGTCGTGGTATTTTTTGTTCCGCCAAACCGAGCAAAATTTGTGTGGCCAAAGCTGGCAATATTGATGAATTGAGGATGTTATCCACATTACGTGCACCACTATCAACTTCGGTACAACGGCTGAGCAATAGTTCAATCAAGCCTTCACTATAGCTAACTGTAGTGGTGTATTGTTGTTCTAGACGTGCAGTAATTTTGTCCAATTTATGTCTGATGATGCGTAGCAGTAATTCATCATGCAGAGGTAAGTACGGCACAATACGCATACGACCTAAAAATGCTGGTTTAAAATGTTGATATAAACTTGGCTTTAAGTGTTCTGTTAATTGTTCTGCTGTGGGCCAGGTCTCCACTGTAGAGTTTAAGCAGGCTTGCATAATGACATTGGAGCCGACATTGGACGTCAACAGGATCGTGGTATTTTTAAAATCAATTAAACGACCTTCGCCATCTTCAAGCATGCCTTTATCAAAGACCTGATAAAACAATTCCTGGACATCGCCATGTGCCTTTTCAATCTCATCGAGCAAGACCACACTATAAGGATTTCGTCGTACTGCTTCAGTTAGAATCCCGCCTTGACCATATCCCACATAGCCGGGAGGAGCACCTTTCAATGCAGAAACCGTATGAGCTTCCTGGTATTCAGACATGTTAATAGTAATTAGATGAGATTCTCCACCATATAATTCATTAGCAAGTGCCAAAGCTGTTTCTGTTTTACCGACACCGCTTGGACCGACCATTAAAAATACGCCCTGAGGTTTATTCGGATCTCCCAGTTTTGCTTTAGAGGTTTTGATCCCCTGAACCAGCTGGTTTAAGGCATCCTCCTGACCCATAACTCTCAAAGAAAGCTTATCTTTTAAAGTCAAAATTTGCTTAATTTCATCATTGGCCATTTTTCCTACAGGAATTCCGGTCCAGTCAGAAATAATTTCATGAATCATCTGCGCATTTACCCGTTCAAAAACAAGCGGAGTTGTGCCTTGAAGCTGAGCCAGTGCTTCACGATATTGAGCAATATCTGTATGTGACTGACTTGTAACATTTTGTTGTTCTCGTTCTTTAATCCTGTTTACCAGTTGCAGTTCATTTTGCCACTGGGCTTGCGTATCACTGATTTTCCCGGCTAATTCAGAAATTTCTGCTTTTAACTGCAAGATTCGCTCATGATGAATAGGCATATTTTGCTGTTCTTTTTCCAAGATATCCTGTTCCAGATTCAGGTTATGCCATTGTGCCTGTAACTGATCTAACTTAACAGGCTGGGCATTTTGAGTTAAAGCCACTCGGGCAGCTGCCGTATCCAGCACACTGATGGCTTTATCTGGAAGTTGACGCCCACTGATATATCGATGAGAACTATGTACTGCTGTGACAATGGCTTCATCATCAATTTGTACATTAAAATGTTGGGTCATTACAGGAATCATGGCGCGAAGCATATCAATTGCCACTGCCTCTGTGGGTTCTTCCACCTTAACCACCTGAAAGCGACGGCTCAGGGCCGCATCTTTTTCGAAAAACTGTTTATATTCAGTCCAAGTTGTAGCTGCAATGGTACGTAATTCACCACGTGCAAGCGCTGGTTTAAGTAGATTCGCTGCATCGTTTTGTCCAGCCTGACCACCTGCACCAATTAAGCTATGTGCTTCATCAATAAATAAAATAATGGGGTGACTAGAATTTTGAACTTCCTGAATGACCTGTTTCAGTCGGTTTTCAAATTCACCTTTGACACTGGCACCTGCCTGTAAAAGCCCCATATCCAGCATATGTAAATGAACATTTTTTAAAGCATCTGGAACCTGATCATTGGCAATTTTAACTGCCAAACCTTCTACTACAGCAGTTTTACCGACCCCGGGATCACCCGTTAGAATGGGATTGTTTTGACGACGGCGCATTAAAATATCCAGCATTAAGCGAATTTCAAACTCACGGCCAATCACTGGATCAATTGCACCTTTTTTTGCCTTTTCAGTTAAATCAATGGTGTACTGATCTAAAGCTGGTGTTTTGAGTCTCTGTTCAGATAGCTGTACAGTTTTTATGGTATCTAGGGAAGAAGCGGAATTTTGTTCCCATACTTGTTCAATACTCTGTGTACATACTTCTAAAAATGTATGTTTCATCTGATTTATTGGAAAAAATTCAAATAAGCAAGAAGCACGGACAGCGATTTGATAAAGATCGGAAGCAGTTAATAATGCTACAAGGAGGTGACCCGTTCGAATCTGGGGCTTTTGTGCTGCCGACGCTAATAACCAGGCCTGTTCCAATAAACGCACAATTGATTTTGCGAAAATAGGAGTACGTGTATTACCTTTAGGTAATTGTGTAATACTTTTCTTTAAATCATTTATTAGTTCATGGCGCGATATTTTGTAGTTTTCCAATAACAGCTGAATATCATGCGTTGCGTGATTGTGTAGAATTTCTAAAAATATGTGTTCAATTTCAATTTCATAATTTTGTTGAGCTATGCAGCTATTGGCTGATTTTTCCAGGGCTATACGGGCACAAGAAGATAACTTTGTAATCAAAATTTTTAAATTATTCATATCAAACTCAACATCTATAAAAGAACTTCAGTTTTTATTTTTACTTATCTACTGAAATTTCCTGTTTTTTATATTTTGTATTTTTATTTTTTAAAAACAATGGTTTGTTATTGTTTTATATAAAAGCAATGAGCACATCATACACATATTTTTTATAAAATTAAAAAAATATATGCTGTTTTTTGTATTTTTTACATTAAATAACAATAAAAAGTATTGTTTTATATTTAATCACTGTTGACTTTTGATGGTTGTTTTTTGTTAAATCTGCGCATGGATAAAAAGTCAAAATAATGAATTAAAAATTTTAAAATCATTTAATTTACTTAAACATATACTAATAATTACATTTATAACTAGAACAATTAGAGGCATCTTTTGAATAAATATAATTTTTTTGTACCTTTGCTGGTCATGCTATCGGTCAGTCCATTCACTTTCGCGAGCGAAAAAATTCTTGAACTCAAAAAATCCTGCATTCAGGATTATCCTGTGGTTCGTGACGAAACCGATCCAGACTTACTCAATATTTATCGTCAACTATGCGATAGAAAAAGTAAGAAAAATATGCAATTAAAAAATGAATTATCAATTCAGGCTGCCCAAAGATTTCAAGCCATGGGTAAAAATCTGAAAGCTTTGCAATGGGTCGAGGAGTTGCGTCAACAAAATTTTCAGCGTAGAGAGTTGACTGATGTTGCTTTTCTGGCCGGGGTAGGGATTGCCGAAAGTAATTTACAGTATATGCGTAATCATGAAATGCGTTATCTGAATGCGGAAAGTACGTATCCTGCAGCAAAAAAATTGTCTGATCATATTCAGATCGCATTACCTGAACCTGATACATCCAATTCTAAAGCTGTCACTGTCAACACGATCAGGTTAAAACAACGGATGAAACGTAATGGTTTATCGAATCGTACCGCTGGAAAAACCAGCTCGTTAAGCCGTCACGTCAATTTGCAGAGCAGAGTCACAAAAGCATCTGCACGAAATACAACCGCCACCACAAAACTTCAAAGTAACAACTCCATAACTTTGGGTTCAAGCCCATTTGCTTCATTTAATAAGAACTAAAATAGGATAGTCTTCATGGCTAAACGTGAAAGTGTACAAAAGAAATTACAACGTATTCGTCCGCCACGTGTACAACTGACTTATGATGTTGAAGTTGGCGATGGCAAAGAAATCAAAGAGTTACCTTTTGTGATTGGGGTATTAGGTGACTTTTCAGCTGCCTCCGAATTAGAAAAGACCAAATTAAAAGATAAAAAATTTATCAATGTGGATTTGGACAACATTGATGAGGTGATGCAATCGCTGGCACCTCGTGCGGCTTTTCAGGTTGAGAATACCTTGACCGAAGAAGGTGGACACATGTCCGTAGATTTAACCTTTAATTCAATGCAAGATTTTCGTCCAGAAAATATCGTACAACAAGTCGATCCCTTACGGAAATTGGTTGAAGCACGAGAGCGTTTAACCGATTTGCGTAACAAGATTTCAAATAATGAACGTCTTGAAGATTTGCTGGAAGAAATTTTAAAAAATACAGACCAGGTTCGGAAGTTAAGCATGGAGGCAGAACATGAATAATTTACATGCTGCTGCCATCTCTACAGATGTGAAAGAATTTACCTTACTGGATTCAATTGTTGAGCAAAGCCGTATAGCCCGTAATGATGAAGAACATGAACGCGCAAAAAGCCTGATTGGTGAATTGGCCAAAGAAGTCATGACTGGAACCATAACCGTTTCCGAAAATATGACCTTGTCAATCGATAAGCGAATTGCAGAAATTGATGCCTTAATTTCAAAACAGTTAAGCAAAGTTATTCATCATGAGCAATTTCAAAAAATTGAATCCACCTGGCGTGGCTTGTACTATTTCTGCCAGGAAACACCATCTCATTCTTTAATTAAAATTCGAATGCTGAATACCAGTAAAAAAGAACTGGTTAAAGATTTTCAAGGTTCAACAGATTTTGATCAAAGCACTTTATTTAAAAAAATATACGAGGAAGAATATGGCTCCTTTGGTGGTGCACCTTATGCCACATTAGTCGGTGACTTTGAATTCGACCGTACGCCAACGGATTTGTATTTATTGGAACAAATTTCCCATGTTGCTGCAGCGGCACATGCACCTTTTATTTCTGCAGCCAGCTCTAGCATGCTGGGGCTAGAGTCTTTTACCGATATTGATCGCCCGCGTGATGTTTCTAAAATTTTTGAAACTGCTGAATATGTGCAGTGGCGTTCATTCCGCGAAAGCGATGATGCGCGTTATGTTGCATTGACTATGCCGCGTGTATTAGGACGTCTGCCATATCATCCCAAAGATGGAACGGTTACTGAAGGTTTTAACTTTATAGAAGAAGTGACTGGTCAGAATCATGCTGAATATTTATGGATGAACTCAGCTTATGCATTTGCGACGCGTTTAACCAATGCTTTTGATATGTATGGCTGGTGTGCTGCCATTCGTGGCGTGGAAGGAGGAGGCCTGGTTGAAGGTTTGCCAGTGCATACGTTCAAGACCAATGATGGAGAAGTGGTATTCAAATGTCCCACTGAGATTGCCATTACTGACCGTCGTGAAAAAGAACTCAGTGATTTAGGATTTATCCCTTTAGTGCACTGCAAAAATACCGATTATGCCGTTTTCTTTGGTGCACAATCGACTCAAAAACCGAAAAAATATGACAGCGATAGTGCAAATGCCAATTCTGCGTTATCGAGTCAGATTCAATACATTATGGCTGTTTCACGCATTGCGCATTATTTAAAAGCCATGATGCGCGACAAAGTGGGGAGCTTTGCCTCTGCCGGCAATGTGGAAGCATTTTTAAATGAATGGCTGTCGCAATATGTTTTGTTAGATGATGGTGCCTCGCAAGAGGCGAAAGCACAGTATCCGCTTCGCGAAGCTTCGGTAAAAGTTGTAGAGAACCCAGCTCAACCTGGGCACTACAAATCTGTGGTTTTTTTACGGCCACATTTTCAGTTGGATGAGTTGTCGGTTTCTTTGAGACTTGTTACTGAGTTACCTCAGTCCTCTAATTAATTTAATTAGAGCGCAATTTTATAATAATTTAAAAATAAAACAGGAAAATTAAAAAAATGAAAGATATATACGTCCAATTTCGTGGCAAATATAAAGTTGATGGTGAATCTCGCGACTCCGAACACAAAGACTGGCTAGAAGTAAATTCTTGGGCACACAATATCCGTCAACCTAAATCAGCGACATCTTCAAGTGTAGGTGGCCATACTGCCGAACGTGTCGAACATTCAGATATGCTGTTTGTAAAGGATTTAGATGCAACCAGTCCAAAACTTTGGGAAGCATGTTCAGCTGGATATACCTTTGACGAAGTTCAAATCGATTTTTACCGTGCCAATGGTGACAAGCGGATTAAATATCTTCAAATCAAGTTAAAGCATGTGCTTGTTTCAAGCGTTACCCCAAACGTCAATGAAGAAGGGGTTCCGACCGAATCTTTTGGTTTGAAATATGCTGCAGTAGAGTGGACTTATAATCAGCAGGATATTAACGGTACACAAAAAGGTGCGGTAACAAAGAAATGGTCACTTTCCAATAATACAGCTTCTTACGCTGCATAGTGTACTGACCCAAATAGTGGCCAACTGCCGTTGGTCGCTATGAATAATTTTTTTCATCATTAAATAATAAAAAATGAACTTAGACCAATTATATCCTTACGGTTTTAAAACCACTTTATTTGAGCGGCTATTAGCGGATTCTGAACAGAATGAGCGTGGAATTTCACTTCAAAAATTACGAGAATCTGTAGCCTCGGATCTGGAGGATTTATTAAATAGCCGCATGTCGCTACTGGATGGAGTCATTGATGATTTTCCTTTAGTAAAACAGTCTGTTATGCAATTTGGGATTATTGACTTTGTGGGGTTGTCAACGGCCAATCCCACAGATCGGGACAAAATTTGTCAATCTATTCAACAATCGATTATTGCCCATGAACCCCGACTTAAGCAAATTAAGGTCACCATGCTAAGCGATGGTCATAACATGGGAGCATTATCTTTAAGTGTTCAAGCTTATTTAAACATACAGCCTTTATTTGAGCCGGTCATTCTGGACGTTTTATTGAAACCAACAACGCAACACTATGTTATTTCTGCAAGATCTTAAGTGGGTTCGCTGTGATTGAAGAACTGTTACCGTATTATGAAAAGCAATTACAAGAATTTGGGCAACAATCGCGTGAATTTGCACAGAAATATCCGAAAATTGCTCAACGTCTATCGCTCAATCAAGAACAAATTGACGATCCGCATATTGAACGCCTGATTCAGGCTTTTTCGCTCGTCGCTGCGCGTATTGATAAAAAACTGGCAGACAGTTATGAGGTCTTTACCCGTTCATTATTCCAGGTCATGTTTCCTCAGTATCTCAAGCCATTTCCCGCATGTTCAGTCGTCAGTTTTGAAGATTTAAATAAAATAAAAAAGCTGACTGAAGTACATGAAATTCCTAAAGCGACTTCGCTAAAGTCACGCAGTTTTAAAGGCATACAGTGTGAATTTAGTACCACCCAGCCTGTACGATTATTACCCATCGCTTTAAAGAGCCTAAATTTTAAAACCCATCCTCGTGCTCACATGCATTTAAATCAGAATGCGACGCTCAGTTTAGGCTTTGAAATTTATCAACAAAGCCAAAAGCTGTTAATCAATGAAAATTTACCGATTTATCTGGATGCGATTGCAAATTTCCCTTTGCAGGTTTTGGACAATATATTTCATGCCAGTACAGGATTTTCATTAAACACGGGCAATCGCATTATTGAAATTGCTAATCCATTTGCAGTCATAGGCTTTGCTGAATCTGAAAGTCTATTACCGATTGATCAACATACCCATCATGCTTACTGTTTACTGCTGGAATACTTTTGTTTTCCTGAAAAATTTAATTATCTCAATCTTAATTTAAATTTCTTAAAACATTTAATAGGCGAAGATACAGAATTTGAAATATTGATTCATTTAAAGATCAATTTAAATGATCAGGCCTGTATCCGTAACTATACTGAGCTGAATGTTGCAAACTTTAAACTGTTTTCAACGCCTGTAGTGAACCTATTTTATAAGCAGGCTGAACCGCAAAAAATAAATCATAAACAATTAGAATATCCATTACTCACCGATATCCATCATCCTGAATTTTATCAGCTTTATTCAATAGTCGAGATGAATATGATTCGGGAAAAAAGTAATCAGGATCAGACTACAGTTCCTATTTTTCCATTTTTTTCCATGAGCCATTATCATCAGCATAATGAGCACTATTTTTATAGCTTGAATTCTACACAATTGCAGAATAATCTGGGTGAAACCCGTTATTCCATTGTTTCCAAACATTTATCACCTCATAGCACCAAGTCTGATTTTATCAGTACACAACTACTCTGTTGTAATGGGGATTTACCCCATGAAGTTTTAAGTCAGGCCAATAATGTTCTGCATTTGAATGGAAACCACCTTGCACGGCGTGCATTTATGTTAAAGCGACCGTTCAAGCCGTATTACTTTGCGCAAAATAAAAATGAACAATGGCGCATTATCTCTCATTTATCCTTAAATACCTTGTCCCTGATGAAAGGGGATGCCCTCAGCCATATTAAAGAGCTTTTAGTGCTTTATAACTTGCCTAAATTGAAAGAAAACCAGCTCGTTATTGAAGCCATTAAAAGGATTGATTTTTCTTTGACACAAAAATTGGTGGAAGCGCAACCTTTTCCCTTATTTGTCCGTGGAATTAAAGTGAATTTAGCTATAGATTCACAAATTTTTAAAGGCCATAGCCTGTATATTTTTAGCCAAATTTTAAGCCATATTTTTAATTTAAAAGTTCAAATGAATAGTTATGTTGATCTTGTGGTCAGTGATTCAAATACTCAACAGGAGTTATACCAATGCGTACAGAACGTTGGTGGCAAGAAACTTCTGTAATAGAAGATCTCTTTACCACCCCTACAGCTTATGAGTTTATTCAGGCGACACGTTTGTTGCGCCATATGCCACATTCAACTATCACCCAATACTGGGCGAATGATTTTAAATTCCAGAGTTCTTTAAATCTTCATTTTCCAGTGACTGAGATAGAATCGCTAACTTTTGAAAACAAGTACATACAGATCACTAATCTTATGATGGGGATCACCGGTATACAAGGTGCTTTGCCTTATAGCTATACTTATAAAATTAAGCAAAGCCGTCGTCAGCAAAGACAAGAAACTCTAAGTTTTCTAAGCTTATTTAATCACAAGCTGACCGCACAATATGTTGATGCAAGTTTGAACTATCATTTACCCATACGGTATGAAATTGAAAAGGAAAATGATTATCTGGATATCCTGCATGCTTTAAATGGTTATGTCAGAACACAACAGAATCAGACTGACTTAGATGATTATTTTGCTGAATTTTCAGGTTTAATGCAGGGACAAAATAATACCGCATACGCTTTAAAAACCATGCTTAACTGTATTTTCAAAACTGAATTTACAATAAAACAGTGGGTAGACGAAAAATTCAAATTGCAAGAGGCACAACGAACAACTTTAGGAAGTTTAAATGGCAGTTTACTTGGAAGAAATACCTTTTGTGGGGAAAATATTCGGCAACTGGGCGGAAAAATAGAGATTCAGATTGGTCCATTATCTAGAATGGATTATCTCAGCTTTTTACCCAAGCAAAAAATGAGTGAGAAGTTAAAGAAAATACTTTCAACTTGGTGTAGTCCCACAATAATGGTAGATGTACGCTTAATATTAAAAAAAGAAAATATACAGGCGCTTTGCCTGGATTCAAAATCAGAACATGGCTTGGCCCAAGGGGCTTTTTTAATGGCTAGACATACAGAAAATCATGCAGAGACCTGTTATAGCTTATTGGGAGTCATACAATGAATAAGCTGATGCTGTGGATTTTCAGCAGTATGTTTCTATTGTTAAGTATAGTCATTATTTATTATTGGCGTGATATTCAATATGAACCTTCGGCTCTAGATTTAGTTTCATATTTTTTTATTTTACCCATTCTTTTATCTTTAATAATACTTGCGCCATATTTTATTTATCAGGCTTATCGGGCACATATACGGCGTAAAAAACAGCAAAATCAAGCCTTATTAGAACAACAATTAAATAAAGCACAGACAAGTAACGAATCAAAAGTTGAAGGGATTCAATGGTTCAATTTGAATGTTTTTTCATCCTCCGTGTGCCATGCATGGGGAGAAAATGCGTCAATAATTGATGGGTTAAAAAAATTTAAATCGCCGGAATTAGATTATAATTTGGAAAACAGTTATGGCTTAGCTATTTTATCCTACAGGATTCAAACGCTTGATCATATATTAGCGTTTGAGCCAGAAGATGATGAGCAGAATGAAAAAGATGAAGCAGGTCGCTTAGCACGTATAAAGGCTTTAATTCAACAACAATTAGAACAACAGACTGAAACCTTAATGAAAGTGGCTGAGCATTTAAAGCGGTCAGCATTATTTTATGATAGAGAACTGGCCTACCAATACCGAATGCATCCTGCCTGGAGTAATTCGGATGCTCCAGACACTGCTGATAATCAAAACATCTCCATTGAACAGGTGTCACGTCTAAATCGAATCAATGTTCATATTTTATTATCGAACCATGTATTACATGTTTGGGATGAATATTCAAGCCGGGAAACATTGCTTAATTTTATGCAATCGTTGGGAATAATTTCGCAGCAAGTCCATCTGCAACATCATTATATTGCCCAGCAAAGTGCTTACGACGACTGGCTTAAGTTATTGCATCAAATATCAAAACAAAGTGAGGAATTTACATTCATCATTAATGTAGATTCTGAAGTTGACCAGACATTTCTGGATGAAAAAATGTGGCTGATGAATGATTATTTGCCAGCAGAATTTGCATCCAGTTGGTGTTTGGCGGCTGAAGATGTGAAGATCAATGATATTTACGCAATCAAGCAGCTTAAAGTTGCAAGCAACGTAGACAATTTATTGACTTGCCTCAATCAGGTGATGCCTGAGCATGCAAATCAGTCCCACCAGGAACGACCTTTTGTACTGGTTTTAGATGATGCAATGAATATCAAAAGCATTAAAAAAAATAATCAGACATTTTTACCCGCTTTAATTGAACCCCACCATTGTATCTATACAAAACCAATTTTGGGCCATACACAACAACTCGCAAAAATTTTTGGTTTTATGTTGGGTATGCATCTGCCTGAAGAGTTGACCAGCATGATATACAGTGCTGACCAGGCTTTAACCTATGCTTTTTTTAAACCCATGTAGTATTAAATTAATTCTAAAAACAAAACATTTAAATATAAATAAAATAATGAGAATCACATGTTTTACACTATTTTAAATTATGTCTGGCAATATGTAACCCATCCCAAAGCCATTATTGCACTCTCTATTTTAGTGTTACTGGTTTCTTCTTACCCGGCTATTCCGCGAAATATTTTTTGGACCTTAGTTGCAGCTTATGTTTTTACAATCATCGGCTATGGCATCTATAGACGGGTTCAAAAAAATCGTCCTGCTCAACAGGGCACAGTGCTTGCAGAAGCAATTGAGCAGGATAGAAATGCAGAATATGGCCAACCAAAAGAAACGCAAGAATTACAGCTCATCAGCCTGCAAATGAAAAAATCAATCCAACTGATTCGCAAATCAAAGTTGGGGAACAAAAAAGGCAACACGGCATTATATGAATTACCCTGGTATATGCTGATTGGGAATCCTGCCGCAGGTAAAAGTTCAGCTATTTATCATTCAGGGCTAAAATTTCCCTTTGAAAATTCCCATCAAAAAAGTATTTCTTCTGGCCTCAGCGGGACAAAAAACTGTGACTGGTTTTTCTCTACGGAAGGGGTATTGCTGGATACTGCCGGACGTTATTCAGCTTATGCTGAAGATCATCCTGAATGGTTGGGATTTTTAAATCTGTTAAAGAAAAGCCGTACTCAAGCACCTGTTAACGGTTTAATTGTGATGGTCAGTATTACAGAACTGGCGAGCCAAAGCCCTGAACAATCTATAAAACTGGCTAAGAATTTAAGAACACGTATTCAAGACATTACTGAACGTTTAGAGATATTTGCACCCGTATATGTGGTGTTTTCCAAAATGGACTTGATTGCAGGCTTTACCGATTTTTTTGAATGTTATGAGGTCGATGAATTGAATCAGGTATGGGGCGCGACCTTAAAATACGAACCAGATTCTGTACAGGATATAATGGCACTGTTTGAACAGCATTATGCTGTTTTATCTGAGGGTTTAAAAGGATTAAGTAACACGCATCTTAGCCGACGTCATAGCCAGAATATTTCACCCAGTGTAATCACATTTCCCTTAGAATTTAAAAACTTAAAACCGGTGCTGAAAACTTTTATAGCGACTTTGTTTGAAGACAATCCCTACCAGTTTAAACCCGTATTTCGTGGCTTCTATTTTACCAGTGCCTTACAACAGGGAATCACTGAAAGCCCAATGACCGAACAGATGGTGCAGGATTTTCATTTATCAGCAAGCTTAAAGAGTGAAAATACTGTACCGGGTCATTCAGTTTCACAGAACCGTGGTTACTTTCTGAAAGCTCTGTTTTCGGATGTGATTTTAAAGGACCAGCATCTGGTTAAACAGCATATTAATCCTAAACGCAAGAAACAACGTCATGTTGCCTTTATGGCTGCCTTGCTGGGAATCTCCATAATATTGAGCTTGTGGATTTGGTCATATCGCAATAATCAACAGCTGATTGCCGATGTTCAGGCCGATTTAGACAAGGTGGTTCATTTGCAAAAGCAATCCGGCCAACAGCTCTCTACACAACTGGATGCGTTGCTCATTTTGCAGGAGCGCATGCAGCAGCTTGATCAGTTTGAACAAAATCAGCCTATACGGTTTGGCTTTGGTCTGTATCAAGGTGATACATTGCGAGAAAAATTACAAAGCGAATATTTGACGGGAATTAGACAGCTGCTTTTGCAGCCGACCCAGCAAAATATTGCGCAGTATTTACAACGTATAAAAACGAATGAAGCCACTTTAAAAGCCAAACATGTCAATGTGGCAATAAATCAGGGCGTTAAAAATCAGCAATATTTGGAACCTTCTGAAACCAATCCTCAGGATGCTTACAATGCTTTAAAGGCTTATTTGATGCTGAGTAATCCTCAATATATGGATTCAAGCCATATAGGCGATCAGTTGACCCGTTTCTGGCGTCCTTGGCTGGATGCAAACCGGGGGCAAATGCCACGGGGTGAAATAATCCAGAAAGCCGAGCAGATATTATCCTATAGCCTTGCGCTGGCAAACGATCAAAAATTTCCCATACTTGAAGCTGACCCTTTGCTGGTGGATCAGACCCGTCAGGTCTTGTTGGCTGTCATTCGGGGGATGCCTGCACGGGATCGTGTGTATAACGAAATCAAAATGCGCGCTGCAGTGCGTTATCCTGCTGTAACGATAAAACAGATCGTTGGGGAAAATAATCAAAATACCGTACTGGGAAGTTATGCCTTACCTGGCATGTTTACATATAAAGCCTGGAACGAATATGTAGGAAAAGCCATTGATGATGCGGCAAATCGCCCAACCGATAGCAAAGACTGGGTATTAAATATCACCCAATCGGATGATCTGACGTTGAGTGGCAGTTCAGACCAGATTCGTAAGCAATTAACCGCATTATATAAACAGCAATATATCGCTGAATGGCACAAATTTTTAAATGGTATTTACTATGCAAAAGCCAACGATTTTAACCAGCAAGCAAAAAATATTGAAATCTTGGGCGAACCAGAAAATTCACCCATTCGAGCCATTGTCCAGCAGGTGGCTAAAGAAACCAGTTGGGATAATCCAGTCATTCAGGCTGAACTGGCTACACCCAAAACGGGCTTCATGGCGTGGTTTAAAACTAGAGTTTTAAACCGGAATGAACCTAGAGTCGTACAAGAGGCATCGAGTCAGGCACAGGGCACCATTTCAAAAGAATTCCAGATGTTCTACCAACTGGTGCGTAAACGTGATGACCAACAAAACCAATCTTTATTAGATGAATACATGCAATCATTGGCTCGGGTGAGGAGCAAGTTCAATGATCTTAAAAGTGCAGGGGAAATTGGTCCTGCAGCCATCATTCTGGTCAGGCAAACGATTAATGATCAGAACTCTGCGTTTAATCATAGCCAAAAAATGATTGATGAAAAAATGACGGTTGGCCTGAATGAGCGGGATCAACAAGTTTTGCAGAAATTATTGATGAGTCCATTAACCCAATCCTTTGAGGGTTTACTGATTCCCGCACAACATGAAATAAATAAATTATGGATGATACAGGCCAATCAGCCATTTATGGCTAACTTAAGCCAAAAATATCCATTCACTGCTTCTGCGACTTTGCAAGCAACCCGTCAGGAAATCAGTCAAATTTTGGGTGAAAACGGCAGTATTGCACGGTTTGTCAAAGACAATCTTGATCCACTGGTCATTCGTCGAGGCTATCTATTAACGTCTAAAACCTGGAAAGATTTGGGAATTAACCTGAATCCACAATTTGTGATGAATTTCCAAAGTTATGTTGCCCCTAATAATGGCATGGCCACCGGTGAGTTGAACCAAACCACAGGAACGGCCACAGTCAATCCATCAAATTTCCAGTTTTATCCCTTAGAGAATCCACAACTGCTTTCTTATACCATTGATATTGATGGCCAAAGAATGGTTTATGAAAATGGTGTTCAACAATGGGTTAATTTTGTCTGGCCAAATCAGGGAGCTATGCCTGGTGCACGTATTACCGCAGTAGATTTGCAAGGGCAAACGCATACCATTTTTGATGAACCGGGGGAATATGGCATTAACCGCCTCATTGATCATGCCCAACGTACCCAACGGGGAAATTATTTTGAAATGATCTGGAAAGACCAGCAAAACCCTGGTTTGGCTGTGAAAGTAAATTTCCGATTGATTAGTGGCAATTCAGGCTATATTGGTTCGAATCGGGGGTACGCCGGCATGCAACTGGTGAATCAGGTCGTAAATGATAAATCGGTTCGTGTTGTTTCGGCACAGACAGCTCCTGTACCTGTAACCGTGGTTAAAACAAATACAACGAATAGTGCTGGAGCTATACCATAATGAATAAAAAGCAGCTTAGCACCACCCAAGACATGAAAATTTTTAGAAAAACCTTTATTAATGAATATAATATTATGAAAAAAAAATGCATTAAAAATATTTTTCAGGGCGCTTTTTTAATTGTGAATTTATTTATAGTGACTCATGCGGCACCAGTTGTCATTGAAGGTGCGGTCCCCAATGAAGCCAGTAAACAAGAAATTTTAAATAAAATGTACATCATGTATGGTCAGGAAAATATCATTGACAGGATTCAAGTCCGTGCTGTAACAGCTCCGAATGGCTGGAGTAATGCGATCAGTCATGTCATTACCGAGGATTTAAAAAAAGTCAAACAGGGTAAACTGAAGGTACGCGGTACGCAGATGGATTTATCCGGCAAACTCAATAATGCAAACACCATTCAGCCAATGACTGCAAAATTTCAAAGTCTGGTATCTGCTCCTTATCGCTTGAATGCACAGTTATCTGTAAACCAAGCTGAGCAGCAAATGATTGATGCTGCATTAAAGCACCGTATTATTGAATTTGAATCTGGAAGTGCCACCTTAACTGCCTCCGGTCAACAGATTTTAGATGAAATGGCAATAGAATTGAATAAAGTCGGTGGCAAGAAAGTGAAGGTGATTGGTCACACGGATAGCTCTGGTGATGCAGATAAAAACCTGACTTTGAGCCAACAGCGTGCAGCAGCAGTTAAAAACTATTTAATTGGGAAAAATATTGCAGCTGAAAATTTAACCGCAGAAGGTTTTGGTTCAAACCAACCTGTTGCTGACAATATCACTGCTGAGGGACGTCGGAAAAACCGTCGTATTGAGTTTGAGGTTCAATAGATGTCTTTCATAAGTTTTTTTATTTCTCCCTGAGCCTGGTTTTAAGCAGTGTTTTAAAATCAAGAGCAAGAGAAAAATAAAGAGGGGGTCAATAATGATGAAAGACGCTAAATCATTGCATTTAATCCTATATAGAATAAGGAAGTGAGCAGCTTCCTTATTTGTTTTTATGATCAAGCATCTTGAATTCTACGCCAGGGTTTTGCCTGTTCAATTTCATAGGCCAATTCAATTAAAGTTTTTTCATCCCCAATATTGGCAGAAAGTTGCATGCTAATTGGCAGGCCATCCACTTGCGTTTGTCCCATCGGAATCGACATTCCTGGAGCACCCACCACATTCTGAATAGGAGTAAAAGTAACGTAATTTTGAATCCGGTCAAATAATTGGTCAAAGGGAAGCCGAGGCGATAGATAACCAATTTGTGGCGTTGTATGGGCTAATACGGGTGAAAGGAGCACGTCATACTGGTTAAAAATGTCTTGATACTGTTGCTGCATTCTTTTTAAACGGTATAAAAATAATGGCGTTTTGTAAAAATTCTTCTTATAGAGTCCGGCAAGCCCCACGGTTAAGTTATCCAGCTGCTTGGCATTAAATCCGGCACCAAAAGCCTTTTTTCCAAAAGTTTGCAGCATGAAGGACAAAAAGCCCCAATATTCACTAAAATCATCAACAAAGCTAATGGAGATAGGCAACTGGAATTCTTCAACATGATGTCCCAAATCTGAAAGTAACTTTGCAGTCTGGTTGAGGGTGAATGAAGTTTCCTGATCAATTTGACCGGTGATGGATTGGGTAACCAGGCCAATACGTAAACGGCGCTGGTTAGAGTGTTCAATTAAACCGATTTTAGGCAGTTTTTTATTATGGAATCTTTGTTCCATACCTGCATAAAAATAAGCCGTATCCCGGACACTACGGGTAACCACACCTTCACTGATAATATTAATCGGCAAAGAACGTGCGGCATCACTGTCAAAAGTACGACCGCGACTCGGTTTAAGACCAATCAGGCCACAACAGGCAGCAGGGATGCGAATTGAACCGCCACCATCATTGGCATGGGCAATCGGTACGACACCTGAGGCAACCAGGGCAGCCGAACCACCCGAAGATGCACCGCAAGAATAGTCAGTATGCCATGGATTGAAAGTCGCACTGCCATCCTGAAACTCGGTGGTGGCATTTAAACCAAATTCTGGCAGGGTCGTTTTGCCTAAAACCACAAAGCCCTGATCTAAAAATTGTTGACTGATCTTGGGATTAATTAATACGGTTTTACCATTTACAGCTTTAGAGCCATGATTGGTTGTCAAGCCCTGATAATCGGTATTGTCTTTAAAAAAGAAGGGAACACCGGCAAAAATTCCCGTTTGATTGAAATGTGGCTTTGCTAAAGCACGCTCAAAACATTCAAGCTGAATTGCATTGAGATGCGGATTGACACGTTGTGCACGTGCAATAGCCGCTGCGGTGACTTCTTGTACAGAAGCCTGTTTGTTGCGAATCAATTGTGCGATACCTACGGCATCTAGATCTGACATGACATCATTATCAAATGCATGAATACGTTTAGAATTTTGCGATTCCATTTCGTGATAATCCTGTATTTTCCTATATTTTTTGTTTTTCATTTTGTCTTAATAGCGATCAGCATAACAAAACCATGCCGATCAAAATCATTTTACAACATAGTCATGACAATACTCGCTGTCAATTTAAACTATTCATCTCTTATAAATTTTTGCAGCGTAACAATTACCTGATCAAGTGAATGCTGAACTGAGTCTGACCACTCAAATGAACAGTTTATTCTTAAATAATGCTGTTTTTGTGCGGTAATATTAAAAAGTTGTCCTGGTGCAATGCCAATTTTCTGCTGGATCAGGCTTTCATAAATAGGCATGCTATCTATATTTTTGGGCAGTTTTAGCCATAAAAAATAGCCGCTCGGGTGATATTCGATTTTACACTCAGGGGGTAAATTTAACTCTAAATATCTATAAAATAATAATTTATTATGCTGTAAGTTTTTTCGTAGATTGCGCAGATGTTTTTCATAATGAAAGTTGGACAAAAATTCCACTAATGCGGTTTGTAGTAAAGAGTTGACCGAGATCGTGCTCATTAATTGCAGGTGCTGAATATGCTGTGAATATTTTCCGGCATGCACCCAACCCACCCGAAACGTCGCACCCAGGGTTTTCGAAAAAGAAGAGCAGTGTAGAACTAAATTATTTTGATCATAATAGGTCATGGGCAAAGGCTTTTTATGCCCAAAATACATTTCCTCATATACATCATCTTCAATCATATGAACTTGATATTGATGCAATAATTTTGAAATTTGAAACTTTATATCCTCTGAAACGGTAAAACCTACCGGATTATGGCTATTCAGCATGAACCAGCAGAGTTTCACCGGATAGGTTTTTAAGATATGTTCAAAAGCGTCCAGATCAAATCCATGTTTGGGATGTTCAGGAATAGTCACCACTTTCAGGCCTAAGCGTTCGGCTGCTTGCCAGGCGCCATAAAAAATATTTTGCTGCAGGATTATATAGTCACCCGGTTTGGCAATCGCCTGTAAAGCCAAATTCAGCGCATCCATAGCACCCGATGTAATGACAATGTCATCAGGATCAGTGGGTATACCTTGCATGCAATAGCGTTGCGCAATCAGTTTGCGTAAGGCAAAATTTCCCGGTGGCAAGTTATCAATGGCATCATAGCTTTTTTTATTACGCGCAATTTGTCCCATAATCTGGGTCAGTTTTTTGGAGTAGACCAAATCCCTGGAGGGAAATGCTGAACCAAAAGGAACGATGTGTTCGCCTTGAATGGATTTCAGATATTTAAAAATTAATGAATTGATTTCAATATTGGAATTGAGAGAAACAATTAAAGGTGCATTGTAGTCATGCTCGGCATATGTATTTGCAATGTAGTAGCCAGATTTTTCTTTCGCATAAATCAAGCCTCTAGATTCAAGCTCTTGATAAGCATTCATCACGGTTATCAGGCTAAAACCGGAAAGCTGTACTTGTTCACGTAAAGAAGGAAGTTTTTCATGGGCTTTCAGTGTGCCACTTTCTATCAATTGTCTTAATTGATGAGCAAGCTGTTCTGACTTATACATATTGAAAGATGACTGATGAAAAGTGACTGTATATAAATATAGCGATATTTAATTAATATTAAAGTATTTTTATAACAGATTTTTTTAAAAATACTGATCTGTTATAAATTTTATGATTAATGCTGTATCTATGAAGTTTAAAAAAATTTGCGATACTGGCGAACACTTCATGCAAACGTGTGATGAAGGTGTGTAAAAGGTTGAAATGGAGTAACAAATGTTTGAAATATCGCAACTTAATTTGATCAATCAGTTGCTGGCAGGATACGAAATTTCTTCGCAGGTTAAAAGCTTACTCAAGCAAAAATATGTAAATGTTGAAGCCACATTAGTAAGAGCAAAAAAACTCAGAGAGATAGAGAAAGCAGGGCAGATCGTGATCCTGCAAGACCCTATTACAGAGCAGCTTGAAGATTTAGCCTATTTATTCTCACCCTTTATATTGGCGAATCTGAACCAGAAGGTGATTTATCACACAGTCAAAAATAAACAAAGTTTGAGCATTTTGTCGCGTTATTATCAGGCGAACCATAACAACCTTAGCTTTAACTTTGATGAATTATTGGACAGTCTGGGATTGTCTTTACAATTAAATGATGAAGAAATGACAACTGAAGATTCATTTTATCTAAATTTAATCAATAGTTTATGTAATTCAAAAGTATCGAGAATAATCTGTATTACACGTTTAAATGTTAATCTGGAACTGATTGATTTCATTGCTTATTTTTTACATGTACAAATACAGGTCATTGCGCTGGAACAACAATCTGAATACTTAGATATAAATAAAATCAATATGTTACAACTATTATTTAAGAATAAAAATGATGAATATATCCAGCTTTGTACAAAGTTTTCAAAAATTAATGCCAAGTTGCTGAAAATTTTAAATTTATATAGCTTTGACCAAGCGCAATTGCTGATAGATGATATGTTTTATTCAGAACATATTTTTGAAAAGCTTTCAGTTTATGGTGAATATATGCAAACTAAAATTCAATATCATTGAACTAAAAAGCAGCATGTTTTCATTAAATATGCTGCTTGATCATAAATTTAGTGATAGAGGAATTAGGGAAGATATGAGTTATCTGCACCAACCACAAATGCCACACCAATACAGAACAATAAAGCGTAAATTCCAAACCAAATAATGGCTCGTTTGAAAGCCTTATCTGAAATTTCACTGTCAGCGTATTTTTGCTGCTTTTTTGGCTCTTGATTGTTCATCAGACTGTCTCAATTTGTCTATCTGTTAGATTGATTATTGACGATGTAATAGAACATCTATAGATACAAAAAAGTGAAATATTTATATAACAGTTATAGTTGTTCATTTGCAGCTGCTGTAGTGTATTCATTCAATAAATAAATTGAAGTTGTCCAAGCAACAAGTAAGTAGTAGTCAGTAATACTGGGGATTTTCCGAAGATATTTGATTTCGTATAATGTAGCCACGATTATGTTATTTGCACTTCACATTGCTACAAATAAAAAGCCCATTGGTAAATCTCTCCAGTGGGCTTTTTATTTGTCAATGTTGCTAGGATCGTAGAGGGCAGAGAAGTGCATTTAACATCAATCTGCATTATACGAAATTAGTCGTTTTCTAGGCGGTGGCGGGTCGAGGGCTCGCAGAACGCACCGCCTAGAAATTAGACGTTTTAGAGGAGGCACACTGCTGTCTAATAGTGTGCCTGACTCTCGAAAGTTTTTTGCAATTCGCTCTATGAGCTATATATAACGGAGCTTTCAGAGTTATTAATAACGTTTCGCATTTGATCTTATTTTTGGTTATTTATTATCCTTTTTAGTTCCGCATAAGTTCCTTGCTTTTGTTATGTACAATCATCATCTTTAGCATATCTTTTAACTGTTCTCTTTCTTTACCTTCAAAGCGTTCTACTTCTCTGAATAGTATTTTCAAATCTCCATTTACTCCTAATTCCTCATCATCGAACAGAAGCATATCCGAGCTTATACCTAGTGCAATTACAATATTTTTTATTGTAGATGCTCTTGGGTCACTATCATCTTTTAATGCGCTGCTGATTGTGCTTGGAGATAATGAAGCGAGTTTTGCTAATTCTTTTTGATTTAAGTTTAACTCCTTCATTATGCGCTTAATGTTTGCTGAAACGCTCATTTAAACTGATATTCCGTTTTAAAAACTCTGTTATCTATAACTTTAGACGTATTTAAAACGAAATATTGAATTATTTCGTTGATTTAAACGATAAATTGTTTTATAAAACGAATTAATGTATTAAACAAACGATATATCGTTTTATAATTATGCTCGATTTCCTCCGTTTAGCGATTCCAATCATTCCTACGCATGTTCGTAGTTTTGATAATCACCATCAATTTAATGGTGATATTCGTGATTATGGAGTTCCAGCAGCAACTCGACATGTAAGTAAGACAGATGACGGACAGACCATAACAGGGGACTTGTATCACCCTTATGAAGCTCTCCCTAGTGATTACACAGATATGGCTGTTAAGTTTTATACAAATACGATGAACACTGTGCCTTACGTTGAATTGAAAGCTTCTCCACTTAAGCTTTTACAGGGTCACAATGTTTTTGGTTTTGAGTCTATAGAACTGGGCGCATTTCATATGCTTGGAATGTTTTTTGAAGCGTTCCCGAAATTGTCATCAATTCTTGATGTAGAGAAAACAGAAGTCCTTTGCCTCGACACAACATATTTATTCAGATTGCCACATCAGAACATGGTTCAACCTGTTTTAGATTACATGGCTAACCTTGCATCTGGGCATCGTAAAGCTCGCCAAGTTAAATATGATAATTATATTACCTGGGGTAATGATGGTGCCAGTGTCCGTCCTAAAGCCTATGGCAAATTTGAAGAAGTAAAAAGCCAGTTAAACAAGATTCAGAAACAAGCAGACAAGGGCTGTATGCGCTCTAAATCACTTGTTATGGCTATGCATGATGCTTTGCCTTTTGCCAATGCCGTTCTGCGTTTAGAAGGACGTATTTGTAAAACCTATCTAACTAAAAACGGTTATCCGTCAAATTTATTTCAGCTAATCAAGCTGCAACATGAACAGCCAGAATTATTGCTACGACTCTGGCACGTAGCTTTCGACCCGATCTTAGACACAATGAAGGGCAAATATATGAATTTTTCATCTGATGGAGAAATCTTGGATTTGCTTAAGTCCAAGTTAGTTACTTATACCAAGACTGGTAAACCAAGTTATACCAAAGCTACTAACGCAATGAAGTTTTATTCATTGGTTCGTCAAATGGGTTTAAAGGCTACTAAAGACCTTTATAGCGAAGCACAATTTTATAAGTGCGTTAATTCACTTTTAGACTGCGATATTAGCAAATCACACCTACAGAATTTAAATAAAAATCCAAACGGCAAAGTCATTCCATTCGTTCGTTTGCTTGAACTTAAGATGTGCGATCAGCAGCCATCTGACTATCAAATTCCAGTTTCACAATACAGCCCAAGTAAGGGCTTACATTTAGTTGCCTGAGGAGGCTTTTACCATGCAAGTTCAATTTAATACACGTACCATTTTGCCATCTGTTTACCGTACTGAAAAAGACGGTAAGGAAAAAGCATATTTATCAACTACGGTATTTTCACCACAAAAATATAACTTAACGCCAACGGCTGGAGTTATGCCAGTTGAACAGATTCAAGCTGTATTAGAAGAATGTGCAGACAATGCACAAGAAGTAGAAATTCAGTTTGTAGAGCAACAAACCAAGTTTGGTGCACAGATGCAAATTTTCAGTGTTAAGCCAGTACCTAAGAAAAACCCTTAAGTATTAAAGGTTTAATTTATAACATTTCGTATAATGTATANAAAAGACGATTAATTATTTATATTGATCCAGATTATTAGAATTATAAAAAATAAAGGGCCTTTTATAGGCCCTTCTTTTTGCTCTGACGAATGTCGCATAACGTAACTATTATGTTAAATAAGATATCCAAGACTGTGGCCTATGCAACCTCAGTTGTTGCCACAGCTCAGCATCGTGAATCTGCAAAATTATATTCACGATGCTGAGTACCTTAATGAACATAATATACGTTATGCCGAAATCCGTGAGCTGTCATAAAAATCAATTAATACATTTAATTCAGCAATATTATTTTTAACCCGATACGAATGATCACCAGTAAGAATTAATTGTCTTTTTCTAAACTCCAAATACATTCTTAAAGTTGAAGCTGGCCCATAAGAAATCTCACCCTGCTGGACCAATGAAATAAGCCTCTGGCATTCAGAAACACCTAAATCAGATTCTTTCAGAAGAAATTCAATATGATCCTGCATGAATGAAATTGTTTTTGATGCAATATCTTCAGGTATTGGAATAGTTAAAATTTTAATAAAACACCCCTATTTTGATTCAAATTTAGTCAATCGTAACCCGCATGTTATAAATGGGGGTGGAAAAATCAGTCAGGAGACTAGACTCAGGACTATGGAATTGCTTATTTAGGATGCTTCCTCCCGTGTTTTTACGGGTTTTGATGGTTTTTTGATCAGTAATTTTTTTCATAATTAGAACCACTCAATAGCAACTGAAAAGCCAGAGATAAAACCCAAAACAACACCGAGAGCGTAAGAAGGCATATGCATAACAACTACCCCAAGCAACGCGTTAAATGAAATGAAATAAGATTTCTAATCATGATTGAATGACAGCGAGGACATTCAGCCAGGTCGATCTGGTGAACTGAATTAATTTTCATTTAGTAAGACCTCATAAAAAATGAAGTAGCAACAACGCCAAATGAAACAACGATGATAAAAACAACTAGAAGAACAAATATGAGAGGAGAACGAAGCATAATCAGCAATCCCCCATTTCTTCTTTTAATTCAGCATTTGTTTTCTTATAGAGATCTGCATAAGCATCAATGTATGAATAGTCATAAGCCATTTCACTAGCAACCAAAGCCAAATGCTCTAAGCACTGCTCTGTGGAGAAAGCAGGGACAAAGTTCTCTAAAGCGCATTGGCCATGTTGAGACACCAGTTCAGCAACTCGGTTAAAGGCTGCTTGGGTGAAATCTTGAGGACTATTAAAATGATAGTTATTCATGCAAAAGTTACTTTTTAACTTTGTTTAAAGAATTATCATTTGTTTAAAGTAAACTTGTCAACCTTTAAATATTGTTAATATGAAAAAAATCTACTTGGTAACTTAGTTATGAGCAAAGTCTATAAATTACGAACTGATGAAGTTGAGGAAGTAAAAGAAGCCTTGATGAAATTTGTTGTGAATAAAAAAACCATCATGAAAGAAACGGATGTGATCCACGCTTTGATCAAATATCATCTGAAAAATCTAACAGCAGAAGAAGTACTTAGGTATAGAAGTGAAGTTCTTAAAAAAGACGATTAATTATTTATATTGATCCAGATTATTAGAATTATAAAAAATAAAGGGCCTTTTATAGGCCCTTCTTTTTGCTCTGACGAATGTCGCATAACGTAACTATTATGTTAAATCCGATACACCTAACAATAACTTCATACTTCTTTTGCTATCACTGTAATTCAATAACTTAGAATAGTATTCTTTTTATTATGAATTATGATATGTTGACATAACGAATACTTCATAAACTTTACTATGTTTGCTTTAAAAACAGTTCATTTAACAAAAAAAGTTTCAAATAAGAATCAATTGATTCTATTGTTTGATGTTGATTCTTCTTGCCCATGTCTTTATCCGATGTTGTTCTCAATGAAAGTTTTGAATAGCCAATGATTTTGTAGACACCTTTTAATTAGTGGTGGACTGCCACCACTCTCCTGGCAAAATTTAGTCTATATCCCTATGGTTTATTTAAAAACTTATTTTCTATCTTTACTAGGCTCTATGATCAAAATCATACTGGCACTCAACACTGTAAATTTGAGAATGAATCTGTACGTACAGACTCATTCTCTATCGATAAAGATATTAGAAATAGCTACATAGAGTTTATTTCTAGCTTATTCAAATTAGGCTTTACTATGGATGAACAATAATTTTTACAGCAGACTCATTATTATGAATCAGCGTTTCAAAGCCTTTAGAAACAAGATCATCTAATGCAATACGTTGGGTAATAAAAGGTTCTAGATTAATCTTACCTTGCTCGACTAAACGGATGGTTTCCTGATGGTCATTGACATAAGCAATCGTTCCACGAATATCGAGCTCTTTCATGACCACACTATGCACATTAATTGTGGCAGGATGGCTCCAAATAGAAACGATAACGACTACACCAGTTGGTTTCATTGCTGCAACGAGTGTATCCATGACTTTATTGACACTACTACATTCAAAAGCGACATCTACACCGCGGTCTTCTGTAATTTTCATTACCTCAGCAACTACATCAACCTTAGATGGGTCTAGTACATAATCGGCAACACCCGCTTCTATCGCTTTTTCTTTACGTTTTGCACTCAGTTCAGTAATGATGACCGTGAGACCTTTAGCCTTTAAAATAGCAGATAAAAGTAAGCCTATTGGGCCTGCTCCACCAACCAGTGCGATATCGCCAGCTTTTGCGCCACTTCTGACATAGGCATGATGACCGACAGATAAAGGTTCTATCAATGCTGCTTGGTCTAAAGGAATATCATTTGAAATAGGATGTACCCAACGCCGCTGAACTGCAATTTTTTCAGAAAGACCACCACCGCGTCCGCCTAAACCAATAAAGTTCATATTTTTTGATAAATGATACTTATCATTGGGGCCAGTCGGGACATCATCCGCAATAATATAGGGTTCAACTACGACATGTTGTCCAATTTGGATATCGTCTACACCCTCACCAACTGCATAAACTACGCCTGAAAATTCATGTCCCATTGTTACAGGTGCAGATTCTCCCGAAATTGGATGTGGATGACCACAAGGTGGAATAAAAATAGGACCTTCCATGAATTCATGTAAATCTGTACCGCAAATACCACACCACGCAACTTGAATTCCAACTGTGCCTGGAAGTACTTTCGGTTCAGGGATATCTTCAATTCGAATATCCCCTCGGTCATAAAAACGAGCTGCTTTCATTTTGTATTCCTTATGTTGATATTAACGGTAAACCATTCCACCATCTGTCAAAATAGACTGACCTGTAATGTAGTTTGCATCCTCACTGGCTAAAAATGCAACTAATGCAGCCACGTCATCTGGTGTTTCAGCACGTCCTAAAGCAATACTATCTACAAATTTTTTATACGTTTGACCAATTGGTGCACCTGTAATTTCAGAGAACCGCTGATCTATTTCGACCCACATGTCTGTACCCACAACACCCGGACAATAACTATTTACAGTAATTTTAGCACTGGCATATTCTTTAGCCGCAGCTTGCGTCAATGCACGAACTGCAAATTTAGTTGCCGAATAAACACCGAGCAAAGCAAAACCTTCATGACCTGCTATTGAGCATGCATTAATAATTTTTCCAGCCTGTTGGCGTTGTTTAAATTTATTTGCTGCGGCTTGAATCCCCCAAAGTACACCACCGACATTGATATTCATAACTTGGGTAAATTCACTCGGCGTTACTTCTGCCAAAGCTTTGACTTGTGCAATACCTGCATTATTAATCATGATATCAAAACCATTAAGTGTCGATTCTGCATGATTAATAGCGTCACTGATTTGTATTGGATCTGAAATATCCGCAATAAATGTGGAGGCTTTTACGCCAAAGGCTTCAACCTCTTTTTGAACACTATTTAACTTTTCTTGATGAAGATCGACCAAGGCAATATGAACACCTTCTTGTGCTAAACGTAAGGCAATACCACGTCCAATGCCTTGTGCCGCACCCGTAATTAAAGCAACTTTGTTGTTTAAACCTCTAGGCATGTTGCGACTCCTTAAATATGGATTGCACGTTGCATCGCCGACAAGACCGACTCATGCATCGCCTCAGACAAAGTAGGATGAGGGAAAATGACCTGCGCTAAGCTTTCATCTGTAGCTTCTAGGTATTTCGCGATGGCAAAACCTTGAATGTGTTCGGTGACTTCATGTCCAACCATGTGAGCACCCAACAATTCACCCGTTTCCTGACTAAAAATGGTTTTAATAAATCCTGCGCTATCGCCTAAAGCCAATGCTTTACCATTCGCTTGTAAAGGAAACTTACCCACATTGATATTCAAGCCCGTAGCTTTCGCTTTCTGTTCTGTCAAACCAATACTGGCCACTTGTGGATGGGTAAAGATACAGCCCGGAATTTGTGTACGATCTAAAGCATGTACATGACTTAGGCCTGCAATTTTCTCCACACAAAGAATGGCTTCATGACTGGCTTTGTGTGCCAAACACGGTGCACCTGCGACATCACCAATTGCATAAATGCCCACTACATTGGTTTTACACCATGAGTCGACTTTAATAAAACCATTCTCAAATTCAACTCCCAAAGCTTCTAGGCCAAGATTTTCAGCATTCGGTTTCACGCCAATAGCTGAAAGCACCTTTTCAACAGTAATGATTTGCACACCTGTGGCAGTTTGAATATGACAATGTACTTGAGCCTGATCAGTTTCTATTTTTTTTACAGTCGCTTCGGTTAAAACCTGCATACCCTGCTGTTCAAATTGCTTTTGTACATACTTCGCAACTTCAATGTCTTCGCTTGGGAGAATCTGTTTTGCAATATCAACCAAGGTAACTTGGCAGCCTAAGTCTTGGTATAGGCTTGCAAACTCACTGCCTATAGCCCCCGAACCAATGACCAGTAAAGATTTTGGTAATTGTTCCGGAACTAAAGCCTCTTTATAACTCCAGACCTGATGGCCATCTACAGGAATATGAGGCAAATTGGCCGCACGTGCGCCTGTTGCGACAATAATATGCGGTGCAGAAATCTGCTGTTTTTGACCATTCGCATCTGTAAGCTCTAATTGCTCTTTGGCAATAAACTGAGCTGCTGCGTTAAAAACAGTGATTTGATTTTTTTTCAATAGTTGACCGATACCTTGCACGAGTTGCTCAGAAACCTGTCTGCTATGATGGACCAGTTTTTGAATGTCAAAATCAATCGCGTTAAGCGTAAAGCCAAACTGCCCAGCATGTTTGAACTGCTGCGCAAGCGCAGCTCCGCTCAATAAAGCCTTGGTTGGAATGCATCCCCAATTAAGACACACTCCACCTAAGTGTTGTTTTTCAACGATTGCCGTTTTTAATCCCAGTTGCGCTGCGCGAATCGCAGCGACATATCCTCCAGGACCAGCACCAATAACCACAAGATCAAATTGTGTATCTGACATGGCTATTCCTCCTACACCAAAATTAATGCAGGATTTTCGACAAACTGCTTCAATGCCGATAAGAATTGAGCACCCAACGCACCATCAATGACACGATGATCACAAGACAATGTTGCGGTCACCATTTCACGAACAACAATCTCATCATTTTCAACGACAGCACGTTTCTCTGCTGCACCTAAGGCTAGAATTGCACCTTGAGGCGGGTTAATAATGGCATCAAACTGTGGAATACCAAGCATGCCCAAATTGGAAATACTGAAACTGCCCCCTTGAAACTCATTAGGTGCCAATTTTCCAGTTTTGGCACGTGTCGCGAGATCACGCATATCATTGGAAATTTGCGCCAAAGATTTACGGTTCGCTGCTTTAATAATTGGCGTGATCAGTCCATTTTCGATGGCTACAGCAACCGAAATATCAGCCTGTTCAAACTGTAAAATCTGCTGATTCTCTTCATCAAACTGAACATTAACTTGTGGAACTTTAATCAGTGCAGCAGCAGCAGCTTTAATCAGCATATCGTTAATGGACAGTTTGACTTGCGGTACAGTACTGTTAATTTGCTGACGCAAAGCCTGAACAGACTCAACATTTAAGTCTATCGTTAAGCGAAAATGTGGTGCATTGCGTTTTGCCGCTTGTAGCCGTGCAGCGATTGCTTTACGCATACCATTCATAGCTACGGTGGTGAATTTTGCAGACTCTGTTGGATGCGTATACTCAGTATGTTGAGCTTGTACAGGATTTTCCCGTTGATATACAGCTTCAACATCTTCCTTACAGACTCGTCCACGTGAACCCGATGCACGACAATCATGCAAATTAATGCCCCATTGTTTTGCCAAACGGCGGGCAACAGGTGTCGCCAGAACATCACTGTCATCTGCTTTAGATTTCGCGGCTTTCGTGCTGGCTTGATGACGTACATCTGGCCAAGAACCACCAGCAGCTTGAACTGCGGCCTGAATATCTTGAACGCTGATACGGCCTTCACGTCCAGAACCCGTAATCTGAGCCAAATTTACATTATGCTTTTCAGCCAATTTCAAGGCATGTGGCGTTGCAAAAATATCATCGCTTTGTTGGTAGCCTTGTAACGCAGCAGGAATAGAATATCCGCCCTGATGAGTCACCGCTTTTGATCCATTACCAACACTGTTCTGTTTAGGAGCAGCTTGTACTTTGGTTTCAACTTGAGCCACATCGACTTTTTCAGGAACCGCTGCTACCGCTTTATTTTCAGTTACAGCAGGTGTTCCACCTAAAGACTGTGCAAATGCTTCAACTTCTGCATCGGAAACTTGAGCGTCTGCACAAATTGCAATGATTCCACCTACGACCAGTGTGTCACCATCTTTAGCAATAATTTTTCGTAGCAAGCCATCGAAAGGCGCTTCTAGAACATTGACGATTTTTGTGGTTTCAATTTCACAAATTTCCTGTCCTTTACTAAATTGCGTACCTTCCTGAATCAGCCATTGGGCAATCGTGCCCTCTTCCATGGACAAACCCCATTTTGGGATTTCTAAAGTTTTAATTTCGCTCATCCTAAGCCTCCAACGTCTTGCGTACAGCCTGTTCGATGCGTTCTACACTTGGTAGCCATTCTTTTTCTAGTACTGGTGAAAATGGTACGGGTGAGTGTGGTGGAGTGACTAACTCGATTGGTGCTTTAAGATAATGAAAGCCCTTCTGTGCAATGAGGGCAGCCACATCATGTCCGAAACCACAACGCGCTGCTGATTCATCCACAATAACTACGCGACCTGTTGAAGCCACTGACTCTAAAATGCCATCTTCGTCTAATGGAGAAATGGTTCGAGGGTCAACCACTTCAACCGAAATGCCTTCTTTTGCGAGCTTGTCAGCAACTTCATTGGCACGATGCACCATCAGGCTTAAGGCAATAATGGTGATATCAGTACCTTCACGTGTGTAATTTGCGACACCAAAAGGAATAGTGTAGGCCTCATCTGGTACTTCGCCCTTAATGTCGTACAATAACTTGTGTTCACAAAAGACTACTGGGTCATCATCTCGAATGGCTTGAATCAATAACCCTTTCACATCATAGGCGCTCGAAGGCACCACCACTTTTAAGCCAGGTACTGAGGCAAACACGTTATATGGCGACTGAGAATGCTGTGCTGCGGCAGAAAAACCTGCACCGATCATGCCTCGTACAACGAGTGGCGCTTTGGCTTTGCCGCCAAACATGTAGCGAAATTTAGCTGCTTGGTTATACAGCATGTCATAACACACGCCGTAAAAATCCATAAACATTAAATCTGCCACAGGTCTTAAACCCGTTGCAGCAGCACCTGCCGCCATACCAATAATCGCTGATTCTGTAATTGGCGTATCAATGACTCGTTCAGAACCAAATTCAGTCCATAAGCCTTTGGTTACACCAAGTACACCGCCAAAACCTTCCAGTTTATTGTCATCGGTATTTTTGCCACCATGCCCACCACGAACATCTTCACCGACCACAATGACACTTGGGTCTCGGCGCATTTCTAATTCAATTGCTTCTTTAATCGCATTTCGATAACTTTTATTTGGCATTTTTCTACTATTCCTTTAGTAAGAGACGTAAACATCAGTAAGTAACTGAGAGACTTCTGGGTACTTAGCTGCGCGTGCTTTTGCAACGGCATCGTCTACATTGGCTTTAGACTGAGCATCAATCGCATCCAGTTTGGCTTCGTCAATTTTGCCTTTGACTTTTTCACGGAATATTTTCAATGGGTCTTTATGTTCTTTGACATAATCCAGTTCCTCTTTAGAACGGATAAGCCCCGGATCACCTTCAAAATGTCCATAAAATCGGTTGGTTACCGTTTCAATCACACTCGGACCTTCACCACGGCGGGCACGTTCAATGGCTTTTTGTGCAACTTCATACACAGCAAAAAAGTCTGTTCCATCTACTTTTTCAGCGGGTAAGCCAAAACCTGCTGCTCGGCCTGCAATGTCTTTACTGCCTACTGCATAATCATGTGCAGTACCTTCACCAAAACCGTTATTTTCAAAAACAAAAATGACAGGAAGCTTTAACACCACAGCCATATTCATGGCTTCAAAAGTTAAGCCCTGATTTGACCCACCATCACCAGTAAATGACAGACCAATACCACTATTCTTGAGTGTTTTGGCACTTAAAGCAGCACCAATCGCTAAAGGTGGGCCACCGCCCACAATACCGTTTGCACCAAGCATGCCTTTATCTAAGTCTGCAATGTGCATTGAGCCACCTTTACCACGACACAAACCATCATCTTTGCCAAAAATTTCTAGCATCATGGCGTGAATGTCACAGCCCTTAGCAATACAATGTCCGTGACCACGATGTGTTGATGTAATGAAGTCCTTGTCTGTTAAATTTTCACAAATCCCTACGGCAACAGCTTCCTCACCGCTATAGAGATGGATGAAACCAGGGATATCACCTGTATTGTTTTCATCGTGAAGTCGATCCTCAAATTCACGAATGTCGCGCATTCTTTTGTATGCTGCTAGCAATTGCTCTTCCGTTAATTGCATATATTTGTTCCTTATTCACTACGCTTAAAAGAAAACCCAAAATTGAATAATTGGATTTTTAAATCGTATATTTATATAAGAATATTTTTATTTAATTTCATATTAGACTAAAAAAATATAATGCATAAAAAGATGAGATAAATATTAAAAACAGAAGGTTATGAAATTAAAAATTTTTGTAAAATTTTACAATAGTTCAATCACATACAAAAACAAACCTTTAACCAACCTTTGTTTTATATGATAAGTTTTTTGCTCTGTTTTAATATTATTAATGCATTTAAAGCAGCTTATTTAATATCAGGGTCTATATTAATTATTTTAAACGACGGAGTGTTTGAAATGGATTTAAATAACACAGTATTAACAGGAAAGAAGTTACGTGGCGCTGAAAAAATGGCACGTATTCCAATTAAAGTTGTTCCAACGGAAACGACACCGAAAAAGCCAGAATGGATTCGGACTAAAATTAGTCAACCTGAGGAAGTCCAAATCATTAAGGATTTATTAAGGCAACAAAAACTACATACGGTTTGCGAAGAAGCAGCTTGTCCTAACTTGCCGCAATGTTTCGGCAGTGGAACAGCAACATTTATGATTATGGGAGATATCTGTACTCGACGCTGTCCATTCTGTGATGTCGCTCATGGTCGTCCTCATGTTTTAGATATTAATGAGCCAAAGCATTTGGCTGAAACAGTCAAGAATTTAAACTTAAAGTATGTTGTGATTACTTCGGTTGATCGAGACGACTTAAAAGATGGTGGCGCACAGCATTTTGCCGATTGCATTCGAGAAATTCGTGAGATTAGCCCAAATACTTTGATTGAAATTTTGGTTCCTGATTTTCGTGGTCGTGCAGATATTGCCCTGAAGATTCTGAGCCAAAACCCACCCGATGTTTTTAATCATAATATTGAAACCGTTCCACGTCTGTATAAAGCCATGCGACCAGGCTCTAACTACCAGCATTCATTGGATTTGCTCAAAAAATTTAAACACTACTGTCCTGACATCCCAACCAAATGTGGTTTGATGGTCGGTTTAGGTGAAGTTGAGGCTGAGGTTATTGTGTTATTGAATGATTTGAAAGATTACCACGTTGACTATGTCACTATCGGTCAATACTTACAGCCATCTAAGTCTCATGCGCCAATTCATCGTTTTGTTACGTTGCAAGAGTTTAAGCACTATCAAACACATGGAGAGCGCTTAGCGTTTAAAAATATTTGGAGTGCGCCATTGGTACGATCAAGTTATTTTGCCGATCGTCAGTATCATGGTGAGGCTGTGCCTAACCCTTACATGAGCGAATGAATTTTTATCCTATTTACGTTTATTAACATTTCAGATGGAAATAGTCATTTTCAGCTCATACGAACACTTTTAAAGTAACTCAAGGACTGGTAAAGCCAAAAGATATGATTTAACCAAGCAAAGATAAAAGCATTTAAAATCGAAGCAAGAAGAAATGACGTAAATGACTATAAATTTGGAAGCTCATTTCTAAAGTTTAAAAATATTACAGTCTCATCATAAAGGAATATGATATGAACCTGTTCAATACACCACCTGCAAAAAAGCTGCAAACAACCCATTTAATTAATCAAACTACTGTGCATGCTGCCCCTGTTTTAGCATTGCCTCAAGAAGATCAAACGTCTTTATTCCGCCGCTCTATTCAACATAATTATGCTGACTTACTCAAAATAGCGGATGATTCAGATATGGCGATTGGTCTTACAGATCATCACGGGACTCTCTTATGGACATGGAGTAGTTCAGCCATGCTTTCTTCTGCTGAACAGGTACATTTTATTGAGGGCGGACATTGGTCTACACAGGCAGTTGGAACCAATGCGATTGGTATGACCTTGAACAGCCAAATTTCAAGTTGCGTCTATTCTCATGAAAACCAAATGGACAGTGTTCGTGATTGGGTTTGTTATGCCGCACCGATCTGGGATCCAGCATCAGGTCAATTTCATGGCATTATTAACCTTTCCACAAAATATAAAAAACATACGCCTTTAGGGCTGCTTGCAGTTGAACGCTGTGCAGATTTAATACAACGCGCCATAAAACTTGAACAGCAAAATTTTTTATACATTAAGGCACTAGGCTCGCCTTGGGTTCAATTTAATGGGCATACATTGAACTTGACTCACCGTCAAATTGAAATACTATGCATTTTAGCTTTGTATCCCCATGGCATTTGTTTAGAAGAGTTACACTATGCCCTTTATGGTGAGCGTAGTGTCAGCCTAAAAACCCTAAAGGCTGAGCTTTCACAACTTCGTAGCTTATTACCCCATTCAATTGAGGCTCGCATTTATAGGCTTAGCTGTGAAGTTCAATGTGATTTTTTACGTGCTGAACAATCATTAAATGCAAATCTTATATCCAGTACATTCTCGCTATATAAAGGTAGCTTTTTATCTAAATCAGAAAGCCCATTACTCAGCACATGGAGACATTGTTTTGATGCCCGTTTAAGCCAGTTGATCTATCAAATAAAGGATATCGATCAATTATTACGAATTATTGGGCAAACACATGATCGAATTGATGCAATACAACGCTTATTAGAACTCTTACCACAAGATAGCGCCCACCGTAATTATTTTTCAAACCTAATTTAAATATTATTTTTGGCTTCAACTCTAAAGTTTTATTGTGTAGAAGATTGAAAAGGAAGTATGACTTTCATACTTCCTTTAATAAAATTTAAAATTGAGAACTAACTACAGTGAAGTCTAGTAATTCACTTACCTAGCTTTGACACCCAGTTTGTCGCTGGATGGTGTACCCATGCCATTACTACAGCTTTAATAGTTAAAGCCACCAAATCTTCTAAGTCTAAGTTATGTAAGTGTGACTTACCATAAGCGCACGTCTATGCCGTGATGGTGACGATAAATATTTAAGAATGCTGACAAGCTTCATCCACCGTTGGTGATATAGAGGATCGGCATCCCCTTTCTTAAAGGGGTTTCAATGAGGTGTGAATAGCCCCCACTCTTCTAGACAAATTTAGTCTATTCTTAAGACCTTTTTAGTAGGAAAATATCTATTCATAGCTAGGTTCATGAACCAAATATTTTACCAGTTATAACTTTAGTACTCTAAGTAATTAAATTTGTTGTTTATTAAAGATAAATTTAATTGTGAACTATATTATAGGTGAACATAAGTTAAATAGGATATCCAAGATTGCGCCCTACATAACTCAGCCGTTGGCGCAACTTCACTGGAGAGATTCACAACAATATTAATCTCTCCAGTGATGTATCTTATTGTCCACTGACTTACAGGTGCATTAATCCATTTACTGCTATGTTAGAATACTTTCTTTATCAATAGCCCCACATTAAAATTCCTTCGATCTGCGGGCTCAAAGAAACGGCTATTGCTATCATTTACAATTACTGAGCCAATATAGTTACGGTCAAACAAATTATCGACTCGTGCATAAGTATTTACTTTCCAGTCTTTATTGACCCACAAATAGCCAACATTTGCTGCAACAACGGTATAACTTGGTGCAGTATCGGAATTGATATCATCGACATAAATTTTGTCCATATAACGTGCTTCCAAGCCTGCATGAAAGCCCTGCCCAGGTTGCCATGCCAAGCCTACAAAAGCTTGATTCTTGGCAATACCAGGAATGTATGTTCCTTTTTGTATCAGCGGTTTGGTTGTGGTCGCTGGAATATCAGCATCAAAAGTCGCATCTAAATAACTATAGCTGGTTCGAACATTGAGTGCTTGCCAGAGCTGTTTTTGCCACGATAACTCTAAACCTTTACGTAAGGTTCTTTCTGCATTGCGAAATGTGCTACGCCCGCCATTGGCATCGTCAGGCACAATGTCATTTTTAGTTTCAGTATGAAATACAGCAAAAGTAAACAGCCCTAAGCTATTCTGCGATTTTAATCCAAGTTCTGTGGTATCACTGGTCGCAGGTTTTAAATTAAAGTTAATGCCTGAAGTCCCTACTGTAGGATAAGCCATCTCGGTAAAGGTTGGTGTTTCGAAGCCTTTGCCATAACTGGTATAGGCGTAAAGCTCGGGTAAAATTTCCCAACCTAAAGCGACAGTTGGAAGTAACTTTTGATAATCTATTGAACCACTGTCGTCACCATTGCCTGTGGTGATGTAATGATCTGCAGACTCATAATTGACATTGCTATAACGTAAACCTGCATCTAAATGCCATTGTGGTAAAAACTGCCATGAGGCTTGGACGTAAGGATCGAGATTCCACAAGGTATTGATTTCATTACGACGTGACTCACCTTTCAAACCATAACGCCCTGTCGCATCAAAGTTTTCATACCCCTGACGATCTTCCCGCATTTGGTCAAATGCCAAACCTGCAATAAATGTAGTATTCGGCAAGAGCTCTTTCCCCGTCCAACGGAAGTCTGCACCATAATAGTCCCGATTAAAATCGATCATGCCACCAGCATGACGTGGATTTTTTTGTGCACTGCTCGAGATCGACTGATATTGCACAACCTGTCTATTGCCAAAATAGACCATGCCATACAACTCTTGCTGATCATTCAGGGGTTTGTTCCATATCAGCCCTGTTTGGGTTTGTTCAATTTCTTTACGCACATCATAAATATTCTGGCTGTCATTGACCTGTTTCGGATTGGCTTGCCATTGCGCACGGTTTAAGCCTTGAGGATCATCGGCCTCAATTTTTGTACGGTTCATCAGCCAATTAATCTTACTACCATCCTCCAGATTCCAAGTGAGCTTGGCATTATTCAACACTTTCTTCGCAGCGCTATGATCACGAAAACCATCCGTATCAAAATAGGAAGAACTAATCACATAAGCGGGCTGATGGGCTTGGTCTGAACCACCTTGCACTTGGATATTGGCTTGTTGTTTATGGTGGCTGCCTGCATTTAGACCCACTTGAATCGAGTCTTTCCCTTGTCCTTCTCTGGTTTCGATTAGAATGGTTCCACCCGATGAGTTACCATAAATGGAAGAAAATGGACCTGTCAAAACTTCAATGTTGTCCAAGCTGTCTAAGTCAATATTGGAACTTTGCCCCTGACCGTCGGGCATGGTGGCAGGAATGCCATCGACATACAGGCGTATGCCCCGCACACCAAAAGTAGAACGAGCCCCAAAGCCACGCATGGAAATTTGCAAATCTTGCGCGTAATTTTCACGATTATTGATTTGTAAGCCCACGACACCTTGCAGTAGTTCAGAAAGATTTACATTGGTATTTTCTTGCATCTGCGGTACTTGAATTTTCTGTATAGTGGCTGGGGTCTGTAACAATTCACTATCAGTACGCACCGCTTGCACTTTAATTACAGGAAGTTGCTGGTATTCGGTAGTGTCTTGGGCATGTAGTGCCATCGACTGCAATATCACAGCAGTCAATAATGCATATTGAAAGGGAAATGGAGTCATATTCAGTAATCTCACAAGATATTCTTTTCTTATCATCTGGTAGAGTGTAAAAAGCCCCTCTAGTACCGAAGGGCTTTCTGTGTCTTCTTGTTGATTATTCGCCTAAGCTATACGCAATCACATAATCGCCATGATCAGGTGACTGACGCGCACCGCCTGCGGAAATCACTACATATTGCTTACCTGTTTTTGGTGAAATGTAGCTGATTGGCGTACCCTGGCTACCCACAGGTAAACGGGCTTTCCACAATTCTTCACCATTGGATGAATTGAAGGCGCGTAAGTAGTAATCCTGTGTCGCTGCGAAGAACACCAAACCACCTTGTGTTGCCATTGGACCGCCAATGGTTGGCATACCAATCGGTGCTTTTAAGCCCATTTTGATGCCCATTGGACCTGTATCTTCGACTGTACCCAACGGAACCTGCCATGCAATTTGACGAGTTTTCATATCAATTGCAGTCATGGTACCAAATGGTGGTTTTTGACAAGGAATGCTTAACGCTGACCAGAAACGGTTTTTGTTGACTTTGTATGGGGTACCTTTCATTGGTACTGCACCCATACCCGTATTTACTTTCTCACCGCCATTGGCTTGAATCGCCAAGTCTTCAGGAGTCTGTTTGATCAACTGAATCCAAAGCCCTAAACGCATGTCATTCACAAACATATATCGATGCGTTGGATCGAAAGCAATAGAACCCCAGTTCATGCCACCCAACGAACCTGGGAAGCTTAATGACACATCCGTACCTGGTGCAGTAAATAGACCTTCGTAACGCATCGATTTAAAATTAATACGACACATCAATTGATCAAATGGTGTAGCACCCCACATATCTGATTCAGTCAGCGTTTGATTACCAATTTGTGGCATTTCAATAGAACGTGGTTGGGTCAAACTGTATTGTTCATTTGGAATATCTGCAGCTTTCACAGGCTGTTCAACGACTTTGGTTAATGGTTTACCTGTAACACGGTCAAGCACAAAGAACTGACCAGACTTCGTACCAATGACTACAGCAGGTTTAGTCGAACCATCTTTCAGTGGAAAATCGACTAAACTTGGTTGCATTGGCAAGTCAAAGTCCCATAAATCATTATGTACTGTTTGATAGACCCACTTTTCTTTACCTGTGGTCGCATCAAGTGCCAATACCGAAGTATTGTATTTATGATCCAATGGTTGACGGTTTGCACCCCAAAGGTCAACTGATGAACTTCCCATTGGTAAGAACACCGTATTCATTTGAGGATCATAAGACATTGCCGCCCATGAGTTGGCTGAACTACGTTTATAAGTTTCACCTGGTTTTAACACATAGTTCGGATCTGGATTACGCGGATCGAACGCCCAACGTAGTTTACCTGTAATGACATCATATGCACGAATTACACCACCCGGCATGTCTGCACCTACGTTATCGGCAATACGGCTGCCAATGACAATCGACGTACCTGCAATGGTCGGTGCCGAAGTCACTTCAAAACGTGGTGCTTTGGTGCCATCACCTAAGCCTTCAAGTAAATTTACCGTACCATCGATACCAAAGTCTTTACAACGCTCACCTGTATCGGCATTGACTGCAATTAAACGACCATCAGGTGTATTGGTATATACACGACGAGGGCAAGCTGTATTGGTCGCGACTGCGGTTACGGCGGTTGCGCCTGCCAAGGTTGGCTGTACCAATGCTTGCGTCGAATCAAAATAAGCAACGCCACGGCAACGCTCCCAAGCATCGGCTTTAGAGTTGACTTCGGCTTTCCAGATTTGTTTACCTGTGTCCGCATCCAAAGCAATCATGTTGTTATGCGGGGTACATAAAAAGACTTTATTGCCGACCTGTAATGGTGTCATTTGATCTTCTGCACCATTACCCGAACCTGTGGTCATATCCCCCGTTTGGAAACGCCAAGCTTCTTTTAACTTAGATACGTTATTACGGTTAATTTGGTCGAGTGCAGCGAAACGGCTACCGCCTGCATCACTACCGTAATGATCCCAATTCACTTGCTGTTTACCTGGTTCCACAGGTACAAGTGGCAATTCCTCACCCGATGCTTGAACGGTTGGATGTGGAATGAACATACCGTATAAACCACCGAACATACCCAAAACAGTCAATCCCCCCACCACATAAGCTGGTGCTGACATTGCTGTCTGTTGCTGGTATTTACGAATGGATGGCAATGTGAATAACACAGCAGCAAATAAGCCTGCGGGGAACATTAAGCGTGAATGTAGTGGCCAGAATTCAAAGCCAGTATCAATCAATGCCCAAATGACAGTACCAATAAAGACTAAACAGAATAATCCGACCCCAAGGGCTTTTTTTCGAAAAATGAAAATCGCTGAAACGATCGTCACTAAGCCTGCAATAAAGAAGTACCAAGAGCCACCTAAACTGATGAGCTTTCCGCCACCAATTAAATAAAATAGACCTGTTAACAATAAGGCCAAACCTAGGATAAAGCACCATATTTTAAATATGGCTCCTGGCTTAGATTGAGCTTCAGACATACATCTTACTCCAAGTGCCGTGCGTTTAAATGACCACTCCCTCTCTCCTTTGAGTATCATTTATCTTCACGAATAAATTCTCGTGCTTTCGCAACTGGGTTACGAAAGCCATGACTTAAGTGTTTAAACAAAACAGCACTACTGTTTATATTTTAATCATTTTCACAATCTAAGTGCTGTTAAAAATTAACTTTCATACTTAAACCTGCGACCCACGCGTCCTCTACTTCTTTAACCCCTGTTGGTTGGTAGATGTATTGCAAGTTTGGTCTGAGCATGACCGCTGGTGACCATTGGTAGGTGTAATTCAGCTCGACATTCAGCTCGTCACGTTGAATCGGAACGTAGTCGCTGGCAATGGCATCGTAACTGTAATAACCACGACCTTCATTGGTGGCGATTTGCTTGTCCGTCGCACGATCATTCACGACATAATTGGCTAAGCCAAAACCGATGGAATCATTTGGACGGCTATCAAAAGGACCTTTGTACCAAAGCGCGAGTTGTTGTGTACTTTCTACAAATGTTGTGGCCTTATCATTCACGACGCCATTAAAGCTAATGTATAAACCACGCTTCGGATCTGCCCCATGCTGTGTGAGTTGCTGTTGCGCATTCAACCAAAAACTGTATTTACCATCTTGCATTTCGCCACTGCGTATATCTTTTGCTTCGGCAGTGGAATACAGTGCACCTACTTTATATTCACCAGGCAAGCTATTAAACGCGGCTAACTTTGGTTTCCAAGCCAACTCTACAGGAATGGTGGCACCCTCAACATTGTCCATATCAAGGTTAAAACCATCACTGTCTGAGTCTGTTTTGACATTGTCTGGGTTGACTTCATACACACCCAGACCAAGTGACCATGCAGGTGCAAATTGGTATTTAAGATTGGTACCCCAGAGTCCTACAGGCCAGTTGTACCAGATCGAGCCAATGGATTTACCTAACTGACCACCACAAAGCAGCAAGTTCTGGAATTCACATTGTGAGCTGTTAAAGTCATCCGACATCCCCATACGACCAATCTTGAATTGGACTTTATTGTCGTCAAATCCCGTTTTGATCCATGCTTGGGTGAGGCGCCAGATTTTTCCACGCCCGTAAATTTCTTGGGTATTGCCTAATGTGCTGGCACGCGGATCTTTAATCCGTTCTAGAGTTAAAGAATTACCATCACGTTTGGTAATCATTAAACCTGCGGTGGTGTTTTCCCAACCTGCAATTTTATTTAAATCAAAATTGGCACCCAGTGTGAGCTGCGCGGCATTGTCAAAACTATTGTCATCGTTATAGCCACCAGCCAAATTGGTTGCTGCCTGACTCATAATTGCAGCGGTAAATTTATAACCTTGATCTTCCAGTTGCTTCCGTTCACCGTTCCAATCACCCAATAACCATTGGCGGTCTGCCGAATAAAACTCATTGGCTGAAGCCAATTGGCAAGTTAAAAGTGCCAAAGATAATGTGCCTAGTTTTAATAGTTGTTGCATACCAAACATCCTTTTCTGTGAGGAAAGCTCAACTCAGGTGAGCTTTCCATGCGGTTTTTATTATTTAATCCGAACGGCTGGACTTAGTTCAGAAGTTGCGCCCAAGTGGTCTGTGACATTCGCCGTCACACTTGCAGCACCACTCAGTGCCTTCCAAGTGACTTGACCCTGACCTTGTGCATTGGTTGTTAAAACTTGCATTCCTAAATACTGTTCAGCTTCTTGAGCATTCGCTCGACGGTTGGCAAAGAATTCAACGTGGTAGCGTTGATTTGGTTGCCCTTGGACTGTCGCGGTAATTCGTGCTTTGCTATAGCTTAAACGTGGCGCTTGAATGTTTTGGTTTGGCATCGCATTACAGCCTTGTTCATTCGACTGTGTACAGGTTTTTTGCAGTTTTGCTGCTTCAATCACCACACCACCACCACGAGAACCGACAAAGCCAGCATGTTCTAGTGCAGGCACTGCAAATACAATGGCACCCAAACGTTGATCTGGCACACATGAACCACCTGCTTCACAGCGTTTAATGTCTTTGCCATTGTCCCAAATTAAGTTTTTGGTCAAGGTTGTGCGAGCATTGGCATCTTTTTCTGAACGAATGGCAATGCCAAGACGATTAGCATGAACTTTATTGCTGTCAAAAATGTTGCCATCACCAGTGAGGTTAAAGCCAATTGAGTTGTTGGTCAGTTCGTTATAAGCGATGTAGTTGCGCTTACCCCAGTTGATTTGCAAACCATCAGAGTAATTTTCAAATTTATTCCCGACTACTGCATTGTCATTACCCCACAGGATTTCAATACCCTGAGATGGCTCTGGATTAGCTTTGGTTGAAGTAAACAAGTTATTGGCCACAAGGTTAAATGCCGCACCACGGGTGAGCTCAAGACCATCCCCATTATCCACAAACAGGTTGTTCAAAACTTTGTTGTTATTGGTGGTGGTTGAGGTTGGATTGCCCTTGCCATCATCACCAGTCAGCATCACACCTGAACCACCGTAGTTATTACTGATACGGTTATGTTGAATCAGGTTGTTGCTTGAGCGGTTCACTAAAACACCAATACAGAAACGATGAATATCAAGACCTTTTAAAGTCACGCCATTTACATCTTGCAGAACCAGACCGGGCAAAGTCGTGGTACGGACATTGGTGCCGTACTGTTCAGGGTTTGCCCCCGGACACGCTTTCGCACCCTCACCTTTAATATAATTTGAACCATCAATCGCAATAAACTCGCCTGTTTTGTCCCATTGCATCCCGATGATCTTCACTGAAGACTTAATTGGCGGCAAAGGCTGATTTAGTTTAATTGCATAGGGGGCTTGCCCCACAGCTTGGATGTGAATTTCATTTTCCTGCGTCGCATTGGCATTCGATTGTTCAATCGCCCAACGCAGTGAACCTTTTGCACTATCGTCCTGATAACGATCCACAATATAAGTTTCTGCACTGGCCAAACCTGATGCCGCTAAACTAAAAACCAATGTGGTCAAACGTAAAGTTGATGGTTTCATATTTTAAATCCTTTTCTATCCTTGAAGATGAATATCGCAGTGCATTAAGGGGTTGGCTGTACTGTTTTCAGCAACTGCTTCAATTGAGTCACATCAATTTGACCTGGCGCAGACGCTTCACCAATCATACCGAAACTTAGACTGCCGCCCATATTGGCAGTTGCCACACGTGAAATCGTGCCCAACTGTCCCATAGACATAGTCAGCAGTGGTTTTTGACTTTTTTGACTGACTGCTAAAGTGGCATTCATGAGGGTAAAGACATCTTGTTTTGACTTCGGCATTACCGCAATTTTGAGAATGTCTGCGCCCATCTGATCTTGTTTCAATAAGCGGCTTTCTATGTCTTGTTGATCGGGTGTCTTGGAAAAATCATGATTTGACATGATCACCAACACTTTCTTGTCATGTGCCAACTTCGTTAATTTCGCTACACTTCCAGCATTGCGGAACATCTCGATATCTAGCAATTGCATAAATGGCTTTTTCAGGTATTCACGATAAATCTTTTCATAGTCTTGGTCAGACACCGTCATTTTTCCGCCTTCGTTATGGGTACGAATGGTGGCAATCAACGGTTTATTTTTTAGGATTTGATTCAGCTGCTGACCCAGTGCAATCACTTTTTTCGTGTCGGCAGAAAATTCCAGTAAGTCGATGCGAAACTCAGCCACATCTGCATTGGGATTACTGGCAATTACTTTGGCTTGTGCAAGTGCTTGTTCAGCCGTTTTTGCAGTAATGGGTACAATGGTTTTAACAGGCAAATCACCAATATTGACGTTTTTGACCATATAGTGTTGTACATGAGATTGAGCTGTTTCAGCTGCAAATGTCGCTGGCATTGCTGCGATAACTGCACTGCTTAAGCAAAGTTGCATCGCAATTTTTTTAATCTTAATCATTACATTTCCTTGTATTTACAAACTTATTGCCTGACTTCTGTCGTAAACGGCAAATATACGTGGGATGGATGAAATGGGTCATACCATCACCACGCATAAACTTGATTCATTTCAACAAGAGCAATAATGAACTAGCTGCTCTTGCCAATTCCGACAATTAGATATCTAAGAAAACAGTTTCATCTTCACCTTGAATACGGATATCAAAGCGATACACCACTTCACTATCACGCTCTTCACGCTTAGCAATGAGGGTTTGACGACGAGGTGCCCATTCAATCCCTTTCAATACTGGATCTTGTGCATTGGCTTCAGCTTCATCTTCGAAATACACACGGGTATTCAAACCCATGTTAATCCCGCGAGCAAAGATGATCAGTGCAATATGGGGGGCTTGAGTTGTGCCTTTACGGCCTGGAACAGCACCCGGCTTAATGGTATTAAAACTCCAGAAACCTGTTTCGAAGTCTGCGCCTGTACGTCCCCAACCAAGGAAATTAGGGTCTGCTTGTTTATCCTGAGTATCGGCATCACTTGGATAGACACCATTGGCATCAGCTTGCCAGATTTCAACCAATACATCACGAAGCGGTAAGCCCAAACCGTCAAATACTTGACCTTCCAAGCGGATACGTTCGCCGAAGGTTTTTTCTTGGACTAACTGATTGTTGAAGTTGTTTTCAAAGACTTCAATGTTGGCTTGTTGTGGCAACAAGCCAATGTGAACATATGGTCCACCTGTTTGAGATGGAGTTTCATGCAATTCTTGAAAGTTCCAATTGTTCATGTTGTTCTCCCTGAATTAAGTCAAATCATTTTCGAAATAAGTCGCACGACGACCACGTAAAGTGATGTCAAAGCGGTAACAACGGCTGTCTGCTTCAATGAAGTTGCTCTTGTCTTCTAAAGCAATCAATGCACGACGTTGTTCTTCCGAAGGAATGGTTTTAATAATTGGACACGAATCAATGAGCGTATCGCCTTCAAAGTAGAATTGCGAAATGAGACGTTGCGCCCAACCATCAGCAATCAAAGAGAAATGAATGTGTGCAGGACGCCATTCATTAATACGGTTACGCCAAGGATACGGACCCGGTTTAATGGTACGGAATACAAAATAACCATTGGCATCAGTCATCATGCGACCACAGCCGCCAAAGTTCGGATCCATTGCACCAATAAATTGGTCATTTGGATGACGGTAGCGCCCTGAAGCATTGGCTTGCCACACTTCGAGCAAAGCATTTTTGACTGGGCGACCAAACTGATCACGGACATAACCATGCACAATAATGCGCTCGCCAATCGGCAAACCTTCTTTGGCATAGTTCAAGATCAAATCATTATCTTTAGGACCAAACTGGTCTGCACTGAAATGCGGTGCGGTCACTTCAGTTAAAGTTTCTGCAATTGAGATCAATGCATTTTTAGGCGAGCGTAATACACTGGTTTTGTAGCCAGGTGCGTATGCTGGCGGATGATCATCGGTATTGCGTTGTGCGTATGCACCTAAAATAAGTTGCGACATGTGACGTCCCTCTTAATCTTGTTCCATTACTCTTGATTGGTTTGTTCTGAATCAGATTGCAGTTCACTGAGTTTTTTTGGTGCAATGCCCAAATCTGCAAATACCTCTTCTGCCATATGCATGGCTGCATTGGCTGCCGGTAGACCTGCATAGAGTGAGCAGTGCAGAATCAATTCTTTTAACTCATCCTTAGTCACACCATTGTTAAAACAAGCACGTAAATGCATACGTAATTCGTCTTCACGACCTAGAGACAATAAAATTGCAATCGTCACTAAACTGCGGGTGTGGCGGGGCAAACCTGGTCTAGACCACACTTCACCCCATGCAAAACGGCTGATAAAGTTTTGAAAATCTGCGTTGAAATCATTCAGGTTCTCGATCGAACGATTCACATGCTTTTCACCTAGCACTTCAGTTCGGACTTTGATCCCTTGTTCATAGCGTTGTTCATCATTCATGGGAGAATCCTCAATTAAGTTGCGTCAGTATGTGCAACAAGTGATTTAACAAAAATTGCGACAGCCGCTGCCGTTGCAGGAATCATGAGTAAGCTCAAAATTGCAGTAAACGACCAGTCATTGCCGAGTAATACCGCACCAATCCAAGCACCAAATACCGCACCGAAACGACCAATTCCAGACATCCAAGCCACACCTGTTGCACGGCATTGCGTCGGGTAAAAACGAGCGCTGAGTGCTGGCATAGCCGACTGTGCACCATTAATTGCAACACCTGCGCAAAGCACTAAAATGGCAAGTAATGTCGGGTTTGCTAAGCTCTGCCCCACAGCGAAGGCAAAGATTCCAGCGACAAAATAGAAACCTGCAATAATACGGTTCGGATTGAAGCGATCCATTGCCCAGCCAATAAATAAAGCGCTGAGTACACCGCCAAATTGGAACAAACCACCGATGAATGCTGCACGCTCTAAAGAAGCCCCTGTTTCACGCATTAAGGTTGGTAACCAACTGGTGAGCAGGTAAATCATCACCAAACCCATGAAATAGGTCAGCCACAATAAAACTGTACCTTTGACATATTTCTGAGAGAACAGCATGCCAAACACGCCTTTCTTCTCTGCACCTTCCGCTTTTTCCTCTGGCACATGAAACTCAGTGACACCTTGTACCTTTTCAGGTGCAATATGCGTCAAAATTTGATGGACTTTGGCATTATCACGACCTTTTACAATCAGGAAACGGTAAGACTCTGGGAGGAAGAAAATCACCAAGATCATCAAGATCAATGGCGACCAACCGCCCAGTAAAAACAGGCTATGCCAACCAAAGGTTGGGATTAACCAACTGCTGATGAAACCACCCGTCGCCATACCCAGGTTGTAACCACAGAACATGCAGGTCACGAGTAATGAGCGGGAGCGCTGCGGGCAATATTCAGAAAATAGCGTGGTTGCATTTGGCATGGCTGCGCCCAAACCAATACCCGTTAAAAAGCGCAGTACCACTAAAGTGTTTAAGTCAGTTGCATAATGCCGATGCCAGAGTAAAACCACCAAAAATCAGCATCGAAACACTTAAAACAATCTTGCGCCCAAAGCGGTCAGCGGTTGGACCAGACACCAACGCACCAATAATCATGCCGCCTAAAGCCGCGCTCATGACTGGACCCAGTTGCGAACGGTCTATCCCCCAGTCTTGTGCTAAAGCGGGAGCAATAAAACCCATTGCCGCAGTATCAATACCGTCAACAAAAACAATGAGAAAACATACAATTGCGATAAGCCACTGATATTTGCTAATCGGTGCATCATTAATCAGTGCTTGTGCGTCTATACTCGTTTTTTGAGTAGCGTATTCCTGAGACGCCATACCTGCCTCCTTGGGCTGAAAGTCCTTTTAAAATCCTTAAACTATTGAATCGATCCAATAAACTGGCTGAGGGTTTGGGTAAACAGCTCAGGTTGCTCAATATTGGAAAGATGCGATGCATCAATCACCGCAAGTTCACTCTTTTGAATCTGTTGTTGCATAAAGACGCCATCTGCCACTGTCGTGACTGGATCAAATGCGCCTGCAATCAATAAAGTAGGAATCTGAATCTGTTGAATTTCTTCGCTCAAATCTGCTTGCACCAATGCACGGCAAGATTCTGCATAACCCATTGCTGGCGTAGTCGCTAAAGACTGAATGGTGCGCTGTGCCAAAGCATCATGTTGATAATCAAACTGTTCGCTGAACCAACGGGTATGCGTAGTTTTGACCAAATCTGCTAAGCCATTGGCTGTCACTGCATCTGCACGCGCATTCCAACCTTCTTCAGTCCAAATTTTAGCTGCTGAGTTCGCCACAGTTATGCTATGAAAACGATCTGCATGATGAATACCGAGCCACAAAGCCGTCATGCCGCCCATCGAAATTCCACAAAAATGCGCTTTTTCAATGTTTAAACCATCAAGAATATCAATCACATCTTCTGCAAGATTTTGTACAGTGGTTTGCTCAATCACATCGCTTTGCCCATGACCACGCGTGTCATAAGTCACCACTTTGAACTGCTGTTCAAAAGCAGCAACTTGTGGCTGCCACATGCTTTTATCTGTACCTAACGAGTTTGAAAATACAATCACAGGCGCATTGTCTTGCCCACTGATCGCAACGGCTAAAGTCTTGCCTTGACGATTGGTCATCGTGATATTCACTTTGCCTCTCCTTTTGCTTCTTGCAACACCGCATTAATCTGGTCATGAATATTGCCAAGATAAGATTCGGGTTTAAAAATTTCTAAAACCTGAGCTACGCTGAATAAGTCTTTAACTTCATCCAATTCAGCAATCACATCTCTTAAATGCACGCCTTTTGCAACAGCTGTTTTACACGCATCCTCTACCAGATGATGAGCCTGTAAACGTCCGATGTGTGGCGCCAATGCCATCATCACCGCTTCTGCCATAATTAAGCCTTGAGTACATTCCAAATTGCGCTGCATGTTCTCTGCACTAACTTGCATCCCTTGTAAAACATCCAAAGTTCGCTCTAAAGCACCTGCACAGAGTTGAAAAATTTCAGGCAATGCTAGCCATTCCGCATGCCATCCCCCTAGACTGCGCTCATGTTCTTGCACCATGCTTTGATACAAACTCGACATCAACACAGGGACACGATTGGCTGCGGCCAATACAGATGCCGCCGCGACAGGATTGCGCTTATGTGGCATAGTGGATGAGCCACCACGACCTTTTGCGGTTGGCTCAAACACTTCAGCAATTTCAGTTTGCATCATCAAAGACCAGTCACGTGCCATCTTGCCCAAGCTACCTGTCACTATTGCGAGAACACTTGCCACTTCGACAATACGGTCGCGCTCACCATGCCAAGTACAGCTTGGAACAGAAAGTTGTAACTGCGCTGCAAAGGCTTGAACGACGGCTGTACCTTGATGCTGCAAAGATGCCAATGAACCGACTGCACCACCCAATTGAGCAGTAAACACACGCGTTTTCATGGCTTCAATACGGGCCAAATCACGATGAAAGGCCGAAGCCCAACGCGCTAATTTATGACCTAAGGTAATGGGTAAACCTTGCTGCAACCACGTGCGCCCAATCATGACTTGCGAGCGATACTGTTCCGCTTGGGTCATTGTGGTGCGATAACATTGCTGAATTAAAGCTTCAACCTGCGTCATTGCCGCACGGCATTGCAAAATGCAGGCTGTATCTAAAATGTCTTGACTGGTTGCACCCCAATGTACATAACGTGCAGCATCTTCATCGTTTTGTTTCACAATTGCAGTTAATTGCTTCACAAAAGGAATCGCGATATTGCCCGCCAAGCCTGTAGCAACAGCTAAAGCATCAAAGTCAATCTGATCGAGTGCAGTTGCTGCAATGTTGGAAATTGCGGTTGCGGCAGATTCTGGAATAACACCGACTTGAGCCTGCGCTTGTGCCAAGGCAACTTCCGCCTCAATCATGTAAGACACCAACGCGTGATCACTGAAAATTTCAGTCACCTCATTTTGGTAAAATAAGCTGGCATATAACTGGCTCATGATCGCTATCCTTAACTCTGCTTTAAACCCGCTGAATAATCATTGCAATACCTTGACCGACACCAATACACATCGAACATAGCGCATAGCTTCCACCCGTTTGTTCCAATTGATTTAATGCTGTGGTGACTAAACGTGCACCCGATGCACCCAGTGGATGACCAATCGCAATCGCACCGCCATTTGGATTCACTTGAGTCGTATCGTCAGCCAGACCTAGGTCACGGGTAACGGCCAGTGCTTGTGCCGCAAACGCTTCATTCAGCTCAATCACATCCATCTGCTCTAATGTCAGATTGGCTTGTTTCAGTAACTTTTTGATGGCAGGTGCAGGTGCAAAGCCCATAATACGTGGTTCTACACCCACTGCTGTTGAAGCAATGATTTTGGCACGTGGTTTAAGCTGGTACTCTTGAATCGCGTGTTCTGAAGCAATCAGTACAGCAGCTGCACCGTCATTGATGCCTGATGCATTCCCCGCAGTGACAGTGCCTTCTGCTGTGACGACTGGCTTCAGTTTTGCCAAACCTTCTAAGGTGGTCGATGCACGTGGATGTTCATCGGTATCGATCACAATCGGATCACCCTTACGCTGTGGAATATTCACAGGGACGATCTCATGTTTAAAAAAGCCTTGGGCCTGAGCGGCTGCTGTACGCTGTTGACTTGTCAAGGCAAACTGATCTTGATCTGCTCGACCAATATTAAATTGTTGCGCCACGTTTTCAGCCGTCTGCGGCATGGTGTCTACACCATACATGGCTTTCAGCTTTGGATTGATAAAACGCCAGCCCATGGTGGTGTCTTCAATCTTCTGACTACGGCCATAAGCGCTTTCTGATTTACCCATAACAAAAGGTGCACGAGACATACTTTCGACGCCTCCTGCGATGATTAAATCTGCTTCGCCGGCTTTAATCGCACGAGCTGCCATGGCAATCGCATCCAGCGATGAACCACATAGACGGTTGATGGTGGTTGCTGGGACTTCGACCGGTAAACCTGCCAATAGTGCCGACATACGACCCACATTACGGTTATCTTCACCGGCTTGGTTGGTACAGCCGTAGATCACATCATCCACCTGTTTCCAGTCCACGCTGGGATTACGTTGCATCAAGGCTTGAATAGGTAATGCACCTAAGTCATCAGCACGGACTGGGGCTAAACCCCCAGCATAACGACCAAATGGGGTGCGGATAGCATCGATAATATACGCATTTTTCATATTTCATTTTCCCTTTGAATCCCCCTAAATCCCCTTTTAATCAAGGGGGACTTTCTCAGGGGGTATTCATTCATTTCTTCAATCCGTTCCGTGTAGCTCTTCCCTTTATAAAAGGGTGAGAAGCACTGAAGAGGGATTTAAGGAGATTTCATCCGTTAATTCTGTTGTGTCGCATCAATCAGCGAAGCACCCGTCATTGCCTGCAATTCTGCAAAGCTTAAGCCATCCACTTTCTCAATCACTTTTAAACCTTCGGACGTAACATCAATCACACACAGATCTGTGTAAATACGGTCAACACATTTCAGCCCTGTTGCTGGATAAGTCAGCTCTGCCACAATCTTTGGCTCACCTTGTTTGGTGACATGATCGGTGGTGATGAATACTTTTTTGGCACCTACAGCTAAATCCATCGCACCGCCCACCGCAGGAATCGCATCTGGTGCACCGGTATGCCAATTCGCCAAATCACCATTCGCCGCCACTTGAAAGGCACCGAGTACTGCAATATCCAAATGCCCACCACGCATCATGGCAAAAGAATCACCATGATGGAAAAAGCTGCCGCCTTGCAGCATGGTTACATATTCTTTGCCTGCGTTGATCAGTTCAGGGTCTTCTTGGCCTTTTTCTGGTGGTGGACCAAAAGCCAATAAACCATTTTCAGAATGCAGGAACACGTCTTTGTCTGAAGGCAGGTAGCTGGCAATCTTGGTCGGTAAGCCAATACCGAGATTGACATACGCACCATCGGGGATATCTTGTGCCACACGTTCTGCAATTTGGTTACGGCTGAGTTTTTGATAGCTCATGATGTTCTCCCGATTACACAGCAACAGGTTCAGGTTGAACCTGCACCACGTGTTGAACAAAAATACCTGCGGTGATGATGTGCTCAGGGTCTAAAGCTCCTAAGTCCACCACTTCAGAGACTTGTGCAATGGTCACGCCTGCTGCCATTGCCATAATCGGGCCGAAGTTACGTGCCGATTTGCGGTAAACCAGATTGCCCCAACGGTCGCCTTGCTGTGCTTTAATCAGAGCAAAGTCGGCTTTGATTGGATATTCCAACACATAATCTTTACCGTCGATATGACGGGTTTCTTTGCCTTCGGCCAATAAGGTGCCGTAGCCTGTTGGGGTGAAAACTGCACCAAGTCCCATACCAGCTGCTTGAATACGACAGGCCAGATTGCCTTGTGGCACCAATTCCAATTCGATTTTTCCTGCACGATAGAGTTCGTCGAAAACCCAAGAATCGGACTGACGCGGGAACGAACAGATGACTTTTTTTACTGCACCAGCTTTCAGCAGCTTTGCCAGACCATAGTCACCATTGCCTGCATTGTTGCTAACGATGGTGAGGTCTTTAATACCGAGTTGAATTAAGCCATCAATTAGTTCAGCAGGTTGTCCTGCTGTACCAAAACCACCAATCATGATGGTTGAGCCGTCGGTGATTTGGGAGAGCACTTCCTCGAGGGATGCCGCACTTTTATCTATCATTAGATAACTCCATTGTGCATCATGCAAATTTGAAAAGGCGCGGAAAACTAACTTGTACTGGAGGACGATTCAGCTAAAACGACATTCCCTAGTTTTTTAGTTCGATTTCCTTATATGTTCATTTTTTATAATTTCTATGTTTTAGGCTAGTTGGTAAGTTTAGTTTTCGTTCGATTATCGAACAACTTTATTGCTTATCGTACAAAACCTGATTTTTTTAGTCTGATTTCACGCTATAGTAAAAACTAAGAGAGAAACAAAAAATATGCAGGATATTAAGTATGAATGAGAAATTGAGAAAAACTGAAAAGCTACTTCTAAATAAAGACAATAAAAAAACCATTCGACATGAAGATTTTGTGGCCGGTATCAGTAAAGGTATGGCGATTCTGGACAGCTTTGGTACTGACCGACATCGTTTAAATATTTCTATGGCAGCAGAACGAACAGGCATGACACGGGCTGCTGCACGGCGTCACTTGCTTACCCTTGAATATTTAGGTTATTTAGAATCTGATGGTCATTATTTCTACCTAACCCCTAAAATTTTAAAATTTTCAGGTTCTTATCTTGGGGGCGCTCAGCTTCCTAAAATTTCTCAACCCTTACTCAATTTGTTGACCAATCAGACATCTTTGATCTTTTCAGTTATGGTACTGGATGGATATGAGGCTATTACAATTGCTCGCAGTGCAGCCCATCAACAAACCGACCGAGTTAATCCTTACGGCCTGCATCTTGGTAATCGTTTGCCCGCACATGCAACTTCTGCAGGAAAAATTCTATTGGCACATTTAGAATTAAATGAACAGCTTGAATGGCTAGAGAAGTATCCTTTACAACGATTAACCAAATATACGCATACTGAAAATGAGGAGTTTCTAGAACTTTTACATGAGATCAAGGAATTTGACTGGTGTTATTCATGTGAAGAACATGAGCTAGGTGTGCATGCGCTTGCTGTTCCTATTTATGACCATAGGTCTAAAGTGATCGCAGCCTTAAATATTGTCTCCCCCACCATGCGAACAACCAAGGAATATTTGGTTCAAAATATTCTACCTTTACTCCAAGAAACAGCTCGAGAACTGCGTAATATTTTATAATTTATCATGGCTTTGTTGCACAAAGATTTAAAGATTATAGCTACCCGAGTCTACTCATGTTTAAGTGACAATTTAGGTATGAGGTCGGACTAATTCCGTAAATTTATTTAATACTGCCATAACTAAACCCGAACCCAATAAGAAACCAACAAGCATTCCTTGCCAAATAAAAACAGCTCTTTGCTTCTTATCAATCATTTATCTCTCAAGTAATCAACCAACTTTATTATTCCTAAGTAATCAGCTAAATAAAAAATAGAAAACATGATTACAAAAGCCCGTCATAATTCCCCAAAAACGTAATGCATCAATCAGATTTATCCCCCTATTTTGATTTAATTCTAATCAATCGTAACCCGCATGTTATAAATGGGAAAAATTTTATCACCGGCAAGCCTGCGTAGCGTAACTTCGCTATATCTATGATTGAGATACCAAGCAGACAAGCAACCTGCAAAATATCTCGTCATGTAAAGACCGCCCGGTCTCTTCCCTGCTGCTTTCCTAAGTACATCGCCTGGTCTGCTCTTGCAATGGCTTTTTCCATGCTTTCATCAGCCTCGACGTGGATAATACCGACCGTGGCGGTGATATAGATCACTTCACCACTTTTTAATCGGGTCGGATTGCTATGCAATGACTGAAAAATTCTGTCGATAATCTCATGCAGAGAATCAGCATTATCCACTTCCAGAAAGATTAAAAATTCCTCGCCACCAAAGCGAAAAATGTTGTCCGTATCTCGAAGAGAATCTCGCAGTAACTGCGCCGTATGGGCAAGAACTTCATCACCCGCCTGATGTCCATATTGATCATTGACCACTTTAAAATGATCCAGATCCAGTAAACCGAGCGCCAATATTTTCTGGTTTTTTTCAGCACTCTGACGCAAGGCACTGAATTGATTCTCCATTCCATATCTTAAAGCCAAACCGGTTAAAGGATCATACTGCAATGACTGGGTAATAAACTGGGTTCTAAAATAAATCAGCAGTTCCAGTAGATCACTCTGGCTTTTTTGATATTGACTGACTAAGACTGCCTCTACGGATTGATTGTCACTGAGCCTGGAAAATATATGATGCAAATGATGATGCACAAAATAATGCGCCTGCTCCAGTTCCTGGGTTTTATCAGGATTGATTTTTTCAAACTTGGCGCGATTGGATTGAAACCATTTGCCAAAATGACACAATAAATGGCTTTCTTTCGCGGAAAATTGTGGCTCGGCAGGTGTTTTTAAAACGAGATATTGAAATACTTTTTGCGCCCAGGCGATATGTAGCCGAATGCCCTCGTCTATTTCGATCAGTGCTGCATTTTGAGAATTTTTAGTGGGATGTAATTGATCCATAGAAAAGCGTATCTCAAATATGTGTATGGAATAGGTTGAACAACAGGTCATTTACAGCATTTAAAATTTCTTGTCGGCAAGCATCCCATAAAGTATTGATCTAACTTTTATTTTACTTGATTTGTGGTCTTTTATTAAGTTGAATTTAAAATAAGATCGATGTGAAAAAGTTCAAATCCGAACATGAATCAATGGACACAGTGCAACGATAGCAGAACGTACAGCGCCATTTTTAGCTCTCTTTCATCATGCGCAATGATGCATTATTTTTAAGCCCATCTTTGTTAGAAGCAAAGGTTGGAATCTCCCTATCCTAACAATAGGGACAGCTTTCCTCTTCACATTCTGTTCACGACTCTTTATCTAGAGTGAATACATAAATTTAAGCCGGACAGTGATGATGAAACATGTTAAGAAAATAATGGCAGCGGCCTTGTCCTTACCGCTACTATCTTTGACCGGATGTCAAAGTATTTCCAGTTATTCAGCCGATTATGCAAAATCCAGAAGCGCTGTTCAGGGGGTAGCCCTGGATGGGGAAAAAGCGCTGGATATTGGCACCCGGTTTACCTCAGCATTTAATACTTTGGGCACACCGGCCTTTGTGGAACGAGCCGGCTCGCTGTATGCCGATAAACTGTTCATTAACGATACCCTGTCGCAGTTTTCATCCAAGCAAAATCTGGTCCAGCATTTTCAGGGTATGAACAAACGGGTCAGCAATGTCAGTGTCAAGCTGTTAAACACCTCTTATCATCAGGATTCTGCCTATGTGCACTGGCATATGGCCTATGATTTTAAGATGTTCGGCACGACCCGCAGCATGGATTCTTTTGGCATCAGCGAAATTAAGGTCAACGCGGACAACAAGATTATTTTCCAGCAGGATTTCTGGGACCCTGCGAATGGCCTGTACCGTTCCCTGCCTTATGTCGGAGGGGTCTATTCATGGCTACTGCCTTTCAAAAAATAGCGGTCAGCACGGCGTTACTGCTGGGATGTAGCTTCAGTCCATGGGCGCAGGCACAAAACTTGAATGAATGTGGCAATGGTCCGCTGATGGTGGGTCAAAAACAGGTTGGTATGGCCAGTTATTTTGCCCAAAACTGTAGCCAGTCCTGGCAAGAGCAGACCATCCAGATGGACTTTGCCTATACCCAGAATATTCCGGAATGGGCATTCAAGCGTGCCGCCACGCATCTGCTCAAGCGTAACGTCAAAGACCCCAACATCCAGGTCATTTTCAAGCCGATCAGCGATTTGTATCGTCCGGTCAGATCAGGTGATCTGTACCGCTTGAAATACAGCCATGTCACGCAAACCCTGAGTTTATCCCTCAACCGGAAAAATTTAGGACAGCTGCAGCATCCGCTGGCCCAGCAATATTTTAATATATGGCTTGGTCCGCAGCCATTTAGTGCTAAATTAAAACAGCAATTATTAAATTAGTATCCGCGACTATGTCCAAACATTTTATCCTGATGGTTGAAGACCATTATGAACTGGCTTCTACCTTATGCGAGTTTCTGGAAGAACATGATTTTGTGGTGGATCATGCACGGAATCTGAATGCTGCGCGCCAGTTACTGAAACAGCAGCGCTATCATATCTTGCTGCTGGATATTAACCTGCCGGACGGTTCCGGTTATGAACTGTGTGAATGGCTGCGTCATGAAGAAGGTCTGGACCTGCCGGTGCTGATGCTGACTGCCCGGGATACCCTGGATGACAAGCTCAAAGGCTTCAATTCCGGCACGGATGATTACCTGGTCAAGCCCTTTGACTTTAACGAGCTGGTGGTGCGGGTCAGAGCCCTGATCAAGCGTTCGCTGGGTGAAGTTTCTAGTAGCCGTCTGCAAATTCACGATTTGGTTCTGGACCCGGCCAGACAGCAGTTGACCCGGGCTGGTCAGAGCATTGAGCTGCCTCCAATTCAGTTTAAACTGCTAAAATTGCTGATGCGCCATTCACCTAAAGTGCTGACCAAACAGGAAATCATGATGGAGCTTTGGGGCGATGAAGAGCCGGAAAGTGATGCTTTACGCAGTCATATCTATAATCTGCGTAAGATGGTCGACAAGCCTTTTGAGCAGAAGCTGATTCATACCATATCCGGTGTCGGTTTAAAGATTGCTTTAGAGCCTTAAACTGTTCAGGCGGAAACCTCGTTTAAATACACCACCACAATCAGTCCGGTGGTCATCGCCAGATCGACATCCTGATGGGTGCCGAGATAATACTGCCGGTCAAACAGCTCCACCCGCCAGCCCAACTGCTTGCACAGCTTCTGTACCAGTTGCAGGCCAATGCCATGTCCCTTGATTTCCAGTTGCAGCTGCTGCCCGGAAAGCTCCTGGACTTTGGCGTTATTTGGTAAAGGAATGCCGACCCCATTGTCAGCAATCAGCACTTTATTTTTTTGCAGAATCACATCAATTTCTGTGCCTTGTGAATAGTTCAGCGCATTGCGCAGAATATTGCCAAACACCATTTTGGTCATCGACGGATAAAGTTTACGCGGCTGTTCATCGAGATCTTTTTGCAGCTCAATCTGTATGCCTTTGTTATGACTGACACTGTCCAGATCCTGCACCAGATTGTCCAGACATTCTGAAAGCATGGTCGGTTCAGCGGTTAAGGTATTAGTAGTATTGCGGGCAATCGCCAGCAAAGTATCGACCAATAGCTGCATGTCCTCAATGGTATTATGCAGGCGGGTAAAGGACTTGTTGTCGCCATAGCGTGCCTGACACAGCTGCACATTGCCCTTTAAAATGGTCAGTGGCGTGCGCAGTTCATGGCTGACATCACCGGTAAATTCGCGTTCACGATGAATAAACTCACTAAGCACCTGATGGTATTTTTCCAGCGCCTGTTTCAGATATTCCGCTTCCAGATTGGAGTCGGTACGGATGTCCTGAAACGGCGAAGCCTGATTTTTTTGGTGTTCCCAGTCAATATGCTCCAGTGCATTGGCCAGGCGGGTAATGGGGGAAAAATAGCGCCGCGCACGGCGGTTCCACCACCACAGCACACTATACAGCACAAACAGGCTGACCATCAGCGGTGCTAGACCAAACAGCCAGACCAGCTTGTTGACGTTGCTTTCGCCAAACACCAGCAGCACATGCTGTCCGTCTTTTTCACCATAAACGGTCATGCGCTCCTTGCCATCGACAAAATGCCGGTTCACCCCTTGCTCAAGCTGCATGTGGCGAAATTGGACCGGCGGCACATCGTTCCAGCGGTAACCATACAGGTTTTTGGTGTCGGGCAGTTCAGCAGCTGGATTACGTTCCAGCCGCTGCCAGTAGTGTGACATTTCCTGTTCCAGCGCAGTTCTGAGCAAGGAACCCTTGATTACCCAGGCACTACAGCCTATCCCGATCACTACAGACAGGGCAATGAATCCGATTTGCAGCCAGTAGTAGCGGTTAAACACCTCACCCAGCGGATGATCGCGTTTGTCCCTAAACAGCCTTAACATTGGTCTATTCCCCGCTGGCCCATCCGATTCATCGTTCAATTATATGACTTTTTTCTTAAACAGAAAGTGGCCGATCACCCATTCACGACCATGGTCATAACCAAATAGTTCGGCACAGGCCATAAAGAAAATTCGCCAGCGCTGCCACCAGATTGCAGCATCTGCACCATAGGTCTGTTCAAACAAGGGCTGCAGTTCGGCCTGCTTTTGGTCCATATTCTCCAGCCAGGCATTTGCGGTGCGTTCATATTGGGTGCCTGCCCATTGCCAGTGCTGTTCCAGCTGCAAATGCTGCTGGAAATGCAGGAAGGTTGAGGCTGCAGGCATCAGACCGCCACTAAAGAAATATTTTGACATCCAGTCAAATTCATTTTTCACTTCAAACGGATAATGCAGGAAACGGTGACAGAAAATATGGCACCACAGCAAGCCATCTGCTTTCAGCCAGGTGCTGATATTTTCAAACAGTTTTTGGTAATTACGTACATGTTCAAACATTTCCACCGAAACCACACGGTCGAAAGCAGCAGCTTCCAGTTGCAGTACATTGACGTCGCAGGTCATCACCGTCAGGTTTTCTAGTTTTTTCAGATTGGCCTGTTCTTGAATGTACTGGCGTTGGGTCGAGGAGTTCGACACCACGGTAATGCGGGCCTTGGGATAGTGCTCGGCCATGTACAGACTGAAAGAACCCCAGCCACAGCCTATTTCCAGAATATCCTGTCCATCCTGCAGCTGTGCACGCTGGCAATAGCTGGCCAGCGCGGCTTCTTCCGCCTGATCCAGCGTGGTATGCGCATGTTCAAACAGGCTGGCGCTGTATTTCAGACGCTTGCCCAGCACCGCCTGGAAAAATGCGGTGGGCAGTTCATAATGCTGTTCATTAGCTTTGTCGGTCTCGATGGCAATCTCGCTGTTTTTCAGCATATGCAGCACATCCATATAGCGCCGGGCTGCCAGTGCCGGGTCGAAGCGTCCTTCCTGTGCCAGACGTTTTTTGCTTAAGCTGCGAATGCCGGCCCGAATCACCGGATCGGGCAGTTTGCCACTTTCGACCAGTTTTAAAGATTGTTGAATCATAAAGTCCATGTATTTACCTACTCTTTGGGTGGCCACGGAATGAACATTGAAGTTCGTCGTTGATAGTCTTTATAGTTGTCGCCGCGATGGGCCAGCGCCTGTTGTTCACTAAAGGGAATACCGGTGATGTAGTACAGAAACAGCCACATCAGCAGCGGATACAGCCATAATCCATACACACCTGCCGCCAGACCGAGAACCGGATAGGCAAACCAGTGCAGCCATTCAAAAAAATAGTTTGGATGGCGTGAATATTTCCACAGTCCCCGATCCAGGGTTCTGCCCCGGTTTTGCGGATCGAGCTTGAAACGGTAGAGCTGCTGGTCGGCCGTGCTTTCCCCGATCAGTGCCAGCAGCATAATCAGGCCTGCTATCAGTACGGCATAGGGAGTCCAGTCATTCCATTGCTGGACCGGAATGCTGAGCAGCTCCAGCATCGGATAGGAAAACAGCACCACCAGCCCGGCCTGAAACAGAAAAAAAGCCAGAAAACCGAGATGCTGATAACTGCCCATGGCCCGGCGCATATTGGCATAGCGGGTGTCTTCCTTGGTTTCATTGGCATAACGGCGCAGCAGATGCCAGGTCAGGCGTAAAAACCAGATGCCGCTAAACACGCCCAGAAATACCCGAACCAGCAGCGGTGCAGTTTCCATCACCCAGGCCGCGATAATGACGTTGAGTGCAATACTAAAACTCCAGGCCACATCGACCAGTCCTGCACGCTGGTTATAGGTCACCAGCAGCCAGCTACAGAACATGATAAAGACATTCAGCACCAGTAAATTCAGCAGCATGTTCGCCCTCCTGTTTCATCTCGGCTTAGTAAGCACTGGCTTCGAACAGCAGATGCACATCACTGATCACGCCTTCGCGGAAGCCACCTTCGCAATAACACAAATAAAAATCCCACATGCGGATAAAGCGCTCATCAAAGCCAAGCGCCCGTACCTGATCACGCTGCTCCAGAAAACGCTGACGCCAGCAGTTCAAGGTTTGGGCATAGCTCAGACCGATATCTTCCAGATGCTTGAGACGCAGTTTTTGCTCGGACGCGGCCTGGGTCATGACACTGATGCAAGGAATAAAACTGCCCGGGAAGATATAGCGCTTGATGTAGTCCACGGTATTCAGGGCTTTGGCATAGCGGGCATCTTCAATGGTGATGGCCTGAATCAGCGCTAGACCATTCGGCTTTAGCAATTCACGGCATTTGCGGAAATAGGTCGGCAAATACTGCTCACCCACGGCCTCGATCATTTCAATCGACACCAGCTTGTCGTATTTGCCTTCCAGTAGACGGTAATCTTTCAGCTGGACAGTGACGCGATGTGACAGTCCGGCAGCAGCGACCCGAGCTACGGCTTCATCGTACTGTGCCTTGGAAATGGTGATGGTGGTGACTTTACAGCCATACTGCTGTGCGGCATAAATGGCAAAACCGCCCCAGCCACTGCCAATTTCGACCAAATGATCCATCGGTTTCAGCTTGAGTTTCTGGCAGATCAGCTCTTTTTTATAATCCGAAGCCTGTTCCAGGCTCATGCCCGGCTCTTTAAACACCGCACTGGAATACATCATGCTGCTATCCAGGAACAGCTTGAAAAAGTCATTGCTCAGGTCATAATGTTCGGCAATATTTTTGCGGCTGCCATCAATCGAGTTCTTGCGCGATTGGTACCAGAGCTTTAACAGCAACTGGCTGGCCTTGGCCACGGCATTCTGGTTCATCCGGTCCAGTACATCGCGGTTTCGTGCCAGAATGCGGATCACATCCACCAGATCTTCACTGCTCCAGTAACCGCGGATAAAACCCTCTGCTGCACCAAGCACACCATTACGGAACAACAGTTCCATCAGACGGGCATCATGCACCTGAATCACGGCCTGCAGATCGCTGTTTTCCCCGACCGGCCCGTTCCAGACGCCTTTAAAAATCAGCTGACCATGCCGTAATTTCAGCAAATGCCGTAATACCACCGGCAGTGTGCTTTGTTCTCCCATGAATAGTGTTTTCATTGCAATGTGTTTCCTTTTTCTTTTTTAGGATGCCGGTAAAACGGAATTTTCTTTTTCCATAAACGAAAGGCATGCAAATAAATTCCGCTGACCATCCTGAAGGGTTCAAGAACTTTCAGCACAGCATAGCGATGCTGCTGTGAAGGAACCGTGATGGCCTGCAGGGAAAATTTCAGGGTGGCGTCAAATTGCAGCACGTCCTGCTCAAACAGCTGCATATGAATCACGTTCTGCTGATCGGAGAAGCTGAAGCGCCAGCGGTAATCCAGTGTCATCGGCATGAACGGCGATACATGGAAAGCCTTTTTAAAATCAAACTGGTGGCTCTGGTACGGAGCATGTTCAGCTGTATTGTTCCGGCAGTCGTGGATATAGACCTGACGTTCATTCCACGGTGTGTTGGTGATTTCGCTGAGGACAAAGAGCAGTTGATCGGTGGCACCAAAGACCAGATAAAACACCACGGAATTAAAGCGAAAGCCGAGTGTGCGCGGCAAAGCCAGCACCCGGATGGAAGCGGCATGCGATAACAGATAGTTTTCCCGCTTGATCAGCAGGCGTGCGACCTTCTGCCGAATCGAACCACATTCCATGGTCAGAAAGTCACGCTCATCCAGGGTCAGGAAATTCCAGCGGCTAGAGGACCACAGCCAGGATTTTCGGGTAAAGGTCGAGAGTTGATCCGGATCAAACCATAAATAGGTCAGCTGGGTCTCAAAAGCATGGGCTTTGGGCAAATAACGGCGATGCCGAATTTCGGCAGCGGCGATCGCCAGTGGATAGATCTGCATCATGTGCTCCTAGGCCACCTGCTCAGTCTGCTGCAATAGCTGATCGACCACCCAGGCTGCGCTGCGCGCCCCATCTTCGTGAAAGCCCCAGCCCCAGTAGGCGCCACAGTATGAGGTGCGGTTCTGGGCATTGACCTCGCTCCAGCGTTGTTGTGCTTCAATCGCCGGGGCATCAAACACCGGATGGCGGTAATACCGCTCTACCCAGACTTTTTTCGGATCCAGGGCAAAATTAGGATTCAGGGTGGCAAAGACCTGGGTTTTGCATTTCAGGTTCTGCAGCTGGTTCATCCAGTAACTAAAACCATAATGAATGCCGCTGTGCTGGAATGGGGTATGTTCAGCAGCCTGACTCGGCGTCACATGCACATGCCAGCTGGCCCACTGGCGTCTGGATTTGGGCATGATGCGGGTATCGGAATGCACCACCATACGGTTATCCTGATAGCGGAACTTACCGAGTACATCCAGTTCCTGCGCAGAAGGGTCTTTCAGTAATTTCAGACTATCATCAGCATGGCTGGCAAACACGACCCAGTCAAAACGTTCGGTGCCCTGTGCTGTTTCAACTAGTACATCATTGGCACTGCGGGATACATGCAGAACACCCATCTTGCGGAAGGTAATATTCGCCTGGGACTGAATCGCACGAACGTAGCGAGCTGATCCCCCCTTGACCGTAAGCCACAAAGGACGGTCTTTTAGTTGCAACATGCGATGATGCTGGAAAAAGCTCACCACAAACTTATAGGGAATCTGTCCGGCTTGCTCCACCGGACAGGACCACAGTGCCCCGCACATCGGATAGAGATGTTCCTGACGGAAGGCTTCAGAATAGCCATGCTGATTCAGATACTCATCAATACTGAGCTGTGCATCAAGCTGCTCCACATCCAGATCTTTATTAGCCGCATAGAAGCGGAACAGATCCGACAACATCGCGCGAAAATCAGCCTTTAAAAAGTTTTGCGGTCTAAACAGCAGCGAGAATTTTTTCGATGGATTGTACTGCAAGCCCGTGACCTGATTGTTCACCGAAAAGCCCATGTCACTGCTTTGCGATTGAATCCCGAGTTCTTTCAGCATGGCGCAGAACAGCGGATAGTTATGCTCGTTAAACACAATAAAGCCACTGTCCACTGCGACCTGTTCACCGTCTATGTTGAACTGATGGGTATCGGTATGACCGCCAAAGTAATTATTCTTTTCAAACACCGTGACGTCATGCACTTTGCTGAGTTTCCAGGCGGCATACAGACCGGAAATACCTGAACCAATAATCGCAATTTTCATGGTGATTCCTTCGATTGAATCGTGTGAGTGTCTGCCGTAGCGGCTTTTTTCTGTTTCCGAGCCTGGGCAATTTTACTGGCTTCATAGACCCGTGCCGGAATCGGCTTTAGTCCCCAGACCAGCCCGAACAAAGACATGAGTTTCAGCAGGTAATAGGTCACATCAATCTGCCACCAGTAAAAACCCTGCCGGGTACTACCGGCATAGTAATGATGGTTGTTATGCCAGCCTTCGCCCAAGGTAATGATGGACAGGAATAAATTGTTGCGGCTGTGATCGTCCGTATCAAAATCACGGCTGCCGTAATGATGCGCCAGTGAGTTAATACATAAGGTGGCATGGATCAGCAATACGGTGGAGACCACAAAGCCCCAGACCAGCAATTGCAGGCCGGAGGTGCCGAGTTGTGGTAAAGCCATGGCCAGCCATTCGCCTAGTGCATAAATCCCGCCCGCAGTCAGCAGTACCACAATCAAACTGAAACGGTCCAGCCAGATCAGTTCTGGATATTTCAGCCAGTCCTTGACCACCTCTTTACGCGTAGCAAAATTATATTCATTCAGAAACCAGCCGACATGGCTATACCAAAAACCATGCGTGGATGAATGCGGGTCTTGCAAGGTATCGGTATAGCGGTGGTGATAACGGTGATGCGCCGCCCACCATAGTGGACCACGCTGTGCACTCATGGTGCCCAGTAATACAAACAGGAACTGTACCGGGCGCGAGGTCTGAAAGGTTTTATGCGACAGATAGCGATGAAAAAACGCCGTGATGGAAAACATGCGGATCAGGTAGAACAGCAGCATAAATCCCAGCGCAAACCAAGACACTCCCACCCAGAACACGGCGAGACAGGCCAGATGTAATAGAATAAAGGGTAAAATCCTCAGCCACTGAATCTTACTGTTTTCAGTTGTCAGTGTTTTGGGCTGTGTGGGTGTAGACCAGCTGTCTATCCATCGCATCAGACTTTTCAACATGGACTCATCCTACTTTCAAGCGATTGTCTTTATTCTATTTGATGAGTGTAATCAGTCAGATATGAATTTTATGTGAAGTAAATAAAAAAAAGCCGAACTGTGTAGAGAGCGTGGTCAGTTCGGCAAAAGGGTAACAGATTAATGCGGCAATTTGATCAGTTTTGTCACGTCATAACCATAATGTTTTGCAGTTTCCAGATAGGATTGATAAGTGGCTTCATCCAGTTGCGGTTCACGCGACAAGATCCACAGGTATTTGTTACTTGGCCCACCTACCAGTGCCACTTTATATTCTGGGTCTACTCGTAATACCCAGTAATGACCTTTGCTAAATGGCATCCATCTTAAGCCTTGCGGCAAAAAACTGACCTTCAGTTTGCTGTTGCCCGCATTTTGCGGATAGGCAACTCCTTCAGAACTGATCATCTCACCGTTGCCAATCCGGCAACTATTCAAGACCCGCATGGTCTGATCGGCATTGAGGCGATATTGCGCCGTGATATCCGAGACGCATTTACGCTGAAAATACATCGGTAAATGCGCAATTTCATACCACTTGCCTGCATACTGCTGGATATCCACCTGATCGACTGCCTGAGGCGCAGCAGTTTCTGCTCGGGTCGTGGTACTTAAGCTGATGATGGCCAGTACCGTCGCTGCAAAAACAGACTTGAATAGAATGTTCATTTTTTAGCCTTGTTTGATTACAACCTTAAGATAACCCAGCTAGATGTGAACAAACTGTGAAGATCAAATGCTGCGATTCAGGGTCTATTGGTCAGGAAATGCCATCTGAATATTCAGGACCCAGTGCGTTAGCGCAGTTTATTTGAGAGCCCCAAACAGGATTGCTGTTTCAAAGCCACTCTTTGCTGTCATCTGCAACAGGCGTTCCATGCATCACATGCTGAATCATGGCATAGGCGATACTGCCCTTGAACGGAATTTCGGGTAACTGATCAAATTTGAAAAACTGCGCATCGCTGAGTTCATTTTCCTGAATCTGGATGTCCCCTGCATGATATTCCGCCTTGAAAGCCATCATCAGGTTGCTGGGAAACGGCCATGGCTGGCTGGCCAGATATTGAATATTCTTGATCTGCAGCCCCACTTCTTCCAGCGTTTCACGGCGGACTGCCTCTTCCAGGGTTTCCCCGACTTCAACAAAGCCGGCAATCAGGCTGTACATCTGGGTTTTGTTGCGGGCATTTTTTGCCAGCAGAATTTCATTTGCACCCCGGGTAATGATGGTAATCACACAGGGGTTCACCCGCGGATACTGGTTATAGCCACAGGATGGACAGACCATGGCATACTGGCTGACGTGCTGCTGGGTGGCGTGACCGCATTTACTGCAAAAGCGGTGGTTACGGCGCCATTCCAGTAATTGTACCGCACGGCTGGCCTGTTCAAACTGCGGTCTGCTCCAGACTTGCACCAGTTGTCTAATCGGAACCAGCTGATAACCTTGCGGCACCGGTTCGTCTTCTTTCAGGTCACGAGCAATGACCTCGCCATTTTCCGTCAGGTTCAGGTCGTGTTGCAGTCTGGCTACCTGCGGCAACTGAAAATGCTCATCCACCAGTAATTGCTGCTGTCTAAAAATATACGCTTTTGAATGCATGCTCATGACAATTCCCTGATTAAAAAAAATCCCATACAGAGGGGTGTATGGGACAAAACTAAGGAAGCTTACATGGAGTAACTTCTAGCCAGATACTAGGCGCAAGCTGCCTGAATTACAACCATAATAATTTGTATCTTTTTGATTAAAATCACATAATTTTCACACTGCATATGCATTAAGGAATCATGCGAAGTGAGTTTCATCAACGGGCATTGGCGTTATAGGGATGAACGGTCTGTTATTGCAGTAATCATGATTACTGTACAATGCCAGCGGCTCAATTGGCAGAGTTGAATTGACTCAACATGCGGGTTGATCTTTATTTTCACAAAAAATTGAACTGTCTGGATTTACACTGCGTTCACTTTCCCTGGTTCTGAGATCGGTATGCGTTTCGGTTTAATTCTGGGTGACCAGCTTCATCATCAGCTTGCTACGCTCAAAGCGCTGGACCGTACCCGGGATGTGATCCTGATGGCCGAAGTGGTTGAGGAAGCGACTTATGTCGCCCATCATCCGCAGAAAATTGCCCTGATTTTTAGCGCCATGCGTCATTTTGCCAAAGAGCTCAAGGCAGAAGGCTGGCGTGTACGTTACCATGCTTTTCAGTCCGGCAGTCCGATTCGTAGCCTGCTGGATTTTGTGCAGGCACAGCAACAGCTGTTCCCCGTCACAGAACTGGTCATGACCCAATGCGGAGAATACCGCCTGCAGCAGCAGATTGAACAGCACTGGAGCCAGCATCTGCAACTGCCGGTACAGTGCCTGAATGATGAGCGTTTTTTCTGCAGTCCGGAGCAGTTCCGACACTGGGCCAGCCGCTACCAGACGCTGCGCATGGAATATTTTTATCGGGAAATGCGCAAACAGACCGGCTACTTGATGCAGGGACAACAGCCGCTTGGACAACAATGGAACTATGACAGTGCCAATCGCAAGGCCTGGTCAGGCAATCCTCCATTGCCGATACCACTCCACTTTGAACGCGATCAGATTGATCTGGATGTACTGGAACTGGTTGAACGCGAGTTTTCCCATCACCTTGGAAGCCTTGCCGATTTCCGCTGGGCCACCACGCGCAGCAATGCCCTGCTTGCATTGGAACATTTCATTGTCCACAGTTTGCCGTATTTTGGCGATTATCAGGATGCCATGGTTCAGGGCGCAGACATGGTGTTTCACAGTCTGCTCTCGCCTTATCTGAACTGTGGACTGCTGCTGCCCCGAGAAGTCTGTGATGCGGCAGAAGCTGCCTACCATGCCGGTCATGCACCACTGAATGCAGTGGAAGGTTTTATCCGGCAGATTCTCGGCTGGCGCGAATATGTCCGCGGAATTTACTGGCTGTACATGCCGGAATATGCCAGCCGCAATGCACTACAGCACTCAGCACCGCTGCCACAATTTTACTGGACTGGCCGTACCCGGATGAACTGTATGGCGGAGTGTTTCGGTAATACCTTTCAGCATGCCTATGCACATCATATCCAGCGTTTGATGGTGACTGGCAATTTTGCCTTATTAACTGGTATAGACCCGCAGCAGATCAGCGAGTGGTATCTGGCAGTCTATGCCGATGCCTATGCATGGGTAGAACTGCCGAATACGCTGGGCATGGTGATGCATGCCGATGGCGGCTTGATGGCCAGCAAACCCTATGCCGCTTCGGGCAATTACATCCATAAGATGTCAGATTACTGCAAACACTGTAGCTACAATGTCAAAACCCGTACCGAGCCAGACAGCTGTCCGTTCAACAGCCTGTACTGGTATTTCATGATCCGGCACGAGGTGAAATTCCGTACCCATCCACGTATGGGTATGATCTATCGGCAGCTGGATAAACTTAAAGATCGGCAGCAGATCATCAGCCATGCCCAGCAGCTTCTTAGCCGGATTGATGAGTTATAAACGATGAAAAAACAGCATCTCCCTGAAAAAATATGTATCCACTGCTTACGCCCTTTTACCTGGCGCAAAAAATGGCAACGCTGCTGGGAGGAAGTACGATACTGTTCTGAACGATGTAAACGTGAGTCCAGACGGCGGCCAAAATCAAACGCTTAGAAACGCTTGTATTGCCGTGAACAATAGGCCCGGATCACATCGGGTGAACGCAGCTGCAGATGCTTGGTTTTTCGACCAGTCACGCGTTCACGCCACATTTTAAAGCTACTGGGTTTCATATTTTGCCGCATCAAGCGGATTACCGCCGCTTCATTCAAACCGAATTCACGTTGAATGGCTTCAAATGGGGTTCGATCTTCCCAAGCCATTTCAATAATCCGTGATAGGTCCGCTCCCACATATTCAATTACTCGACGCACCACAGGCCCCTGATTGTTTTCATTCTTTAAATAAAATTTAAGAGATAAGATTTAAATTTATCTCTCTGCGTGTCTTGGTCAGATGAAACTGGCCAAATTCATCCTAATCCTAAAAAACTGGAGATGAATATTTTGTGATTTTTAGGGATTCTATTTTCTTTTAGTCCTGTATGGCTTTCGGGATCAACCTGTGCTCCAAGCACCTACTACCAAAGCCTATACCCCAGGTCGATGTTAATGACATCCCCTGTAGCAGACGGTATGCTGATGCTAAAAAACACCTTGGGGAAATTGTGCTCGAAATTATTGCTCAGCTCTGTGGCGGGATTGGTTTGTTCTTGATTGGCATGATTTTAATGACCGACAGCCTAAAAGATATGGCTGGTGAAACCTTAAGGGTATGGTTGACCAAATTTACCGGAACGCCGTTGAAATCACTCTGTTCCGGTATTGGCCTGACCCTGATTGTCCAGTCCTCTACAGCCACCACACTTGCGACGATCGGTTTTGTCGGAGCTGGAGTATTGAGTTTTACCCAGGCGATTGGAGTGATTATTGGCGCCAATATCGGAACAACCAGTACCGGCTGGATGGTGGCTTTGCTGGGGGTGAAGTTTTCTATCGCCACTTTTGCCTTACCCATGATTGCTGTAGGCGCGTTGCTCAAATTGTTAACGCATGGCCGTTTGGCATTATCCGGTTTTGTGCTTGCAGGTTTTGGCCTGATTTTCTTTGGGATTGAGCAATTACAGTTTGCGATGTCAGGTCTTGCTCAACAAGTTGATTTGTCCATTTTTCACTATGATTCATTTGGACAGAAGCTGTTTCTGGTCTGGATCGGACTGATCATGACGGTGTTGCTGCAGTCTTCCAGTGCCGCCATTACCGCGACTTTGGCTGCTTTAGCCAGTAGTGCGATTGACCTGCAGCAGGCCTTGTTCCTGGTGATCGGGCAAAATATCGGGACAGTTGCCACTGCAGTACTGGCCGTGATTGGCGGCTCAGTAAATGCCAAACGGACTGCAGCGGTGCATGTGATTTTTAACCTCATCAGTGCCGTATTTGCTTTCTTTTTGCTGATTCCCTTATTGAACTGGGCCTACCGTCATGTTCAATATATTGCGGCATGGGATGATGTCGTGATTGTGGCGGCATTCCATACCCTGTTTAGCCTGCTGGGCGCATGTATTTTTATGCCCTTGATCCATCCCTTTAATCAGCTCATATGCAAGTTTTTGCCTCAGAAAAAGTCCGGTGTGCTCGAAATTCTGGATGAATCCAATCTGGAGATGCCAAGCGTGGCCATCATTGCTGCAGAAAAAGTTGCCTATCAAATCCTGATGCAGATGTTTGAGATATTACGTCGTGCTTTTCAGGATGGGGTCAATTTGAGCCCAAAAGAATTACCGCAATTAGATGATGAAATCGAGCATCTTGAATTTTATTTAGAGAAAATTGTGGTGCCAGAGTATCAACAAGATAAACAGCGCTTGACCTCTTTATTACGCATGATGGTTTATATTCGGGTTCTGCGTAGTGATCTGGAAGGTGTTCCCTATGCACTGGCTATTCGCACCCAACCCCAGATTTATCAAGTGGCTTTAGATTTTTTAAATCTTCTCGAGCATTATGTCACCCGTCCGGATTTTTTAGAAAATGCTGAAAAGATTGAAAATTTCAAGCAGGAAGTCGCCAATCTTAAACAGTGGAGCGATGAGCATCGTGCTGCCTTACGTGAGGAAGTGATGCAATATGCCACATTGAACCGGTTGAGTGCAGCCAGAAGTTTAAAACTGCTGGCTGCAAAACGCTGGCTCGACCGATTAATCGCCCATACCAAAAGATTATCCAAGGTGCTGGCCGAACGTTAACATCGAAAGCCGCCCTCTGCTTTTATATGTAGGTTTGAAAATCTTTATGCAACAAAGTTTCTCGCAATCAGAAATAATGTTTAAGGCCGCTCAACTGCTAATGCAACGCCCATTCCACCACCAATACATAAGGTCGCCAGTCCTTTTTTCTTTTCACTGCGTTGCATTTCATGTAACAGCGTGACCAGAATTCGGCAGCCTGAGGCTCCAATCGGATGGCCTAAGGCAATGGCACCGCCGTTGACATTGACCTTGTCCATATTCAGGCCCAGTTCTTTCGCAACCCCTAAAGCTTGTGCGGCAAAGGCTTCATTGGCTTCAACCAGATCAACCTCATCCAAAGACCAGCTTGCTTTTTCCAGCGTCTTTCTCACAGCATTTACAGGACCGAGTCCCATCACTTCCGGTTCAATACCCGACATGCTATAAGCTTTAATTTTAGCTAGTGGCTGTAAACCGAGCTCTGCTGCTTTATCGGCACTCATCACCAATACGGCTGCTGCGCCATCATTAATCCCCGAGGCATTACCTGCAGTCACAGTGCCATCCTTTTTAAAGGCTGGGCGCAGCTTGGCTAGACTCTGTTCATTCGTTTCGGCCTTGATATATTCATCACGGTCAAAAACTAAGGGATCACCTTTACGTTGTGGCACTTGAACCGGCACAATTTCCGCATCAAATTTCCCTTCTACCTGTGCTTTGACTGCACGCTGCTGAGACGATAGTGCCAAAGCATCCTGATATTCACGGCTAATCGACAGTTTTTCCACAATATTCTCAGCGGTCATTCCCATGTGATACTGGTTATACACATCGGTCAGACCATCATAGACCATGCTATCCACCAACTGCGCATTGCCCATCTTCTGTCCATTACGCATCTGGATAATATGAGCACTTTGTGACATCGACTCCTGACCACCTGCCACGACAATATCGGCTTCACCAGTAGCAATGGCCTGTGCGGCCAAATGAACAGCGCGCAGTCCCGAACCACATACCACATTCAAGGTTGAAGCGGGTACTGAAACCGGAATACCCGCAGCAATTGCCGCCTGTCGTGCCGGATTCTGTCCCACACCTGCAGTCAATACATTCCCCATAATGACCTGATCTACCTGTTCTGGCTTCACTCCGGCAGCGTCTAATACCGCACCAATCACCACCTTTCCTAACTGCGGTGCACTGACGCTAGCCAGGCCACCCAAAAAACTTCCAATCGCAGTACGTTTTGCGGCAACAATCACTACTTCTTTCATTTTTATTTCCTATTTTTTAACTTACATCTTGCTTGATACTCCCGCCTCGATACTATAGACCGGCAGTGAGAATCCCTAAATGCTAAAATAGACTGACCTGAACATAACTGCCTGGTGCAGCTTCCTTGACAGGATAGGTTGCACTGCCTAATGTACGTGCTGGAACCTGATCTCCAGTATAAGGTGCTATCCATTCCTGCCAGCGTAACCACCAGGATTCTGGATGGAACTGGGCATCTGCTAGCCACTGTTTCGGGTTTTCATAGGGTACACTATTGGTATAACAGCCATATTTGTTGCGGTTTGGCGGATTGACAATGCCTGCTACATGTCCAGATTCGCCGAGTACCAGTGTGCTTTCCCCACCCAGATAGGTAGAACTTTTAAAGCACATATCCCACAGTGCAATATGATCTTCCTGGGTCGAAATAAAAAAGTTTGGTGTTTTTACTTTCGACAAGTTTAAACCCACACCATTGACCTTGACCTTATTCGGCTGAATCAGTTCATTATTCAAGTACAGATTGCGCACTAAGAAATTGTGCACATGTGCGGCAATGTTGGTGCCATCACTATTCCAGTACAAAATATCAAAGTCAGATGGATGATTGCCCTTCAGGTAGTTTTCAATGTAATAGTTCCAGTACAGGGTATTTTCACGTAACAGACTAAATGTCACCGCCAACATACGGCCATCAAAATAGCCCACCTGTTGATTCAAAGTTTCAATACCTTGAATGACCGGCTCATTAATAAAGGCACCCAAACTGCCTGGGTTGTCAAAGTCCAACATTGTTGCCAGGTAGGTTGCACTCTTGACGGGATTCTTCAAGCGTTTCGCTACATAGTACGCCTGCGTCGCAGCAAGCACTGCTCCGCCGATACAGTAACCAATGGCATTGACCTCTTTTTCTCCGGTCATTTCCTCAATGACACGCATCGCCTCAACCGTACCGGACGTAATCAGGTCCTCAAAGCGCATGTCCTTTTGCTCAGCCCCCGGATTACGCCAGGACATTAAAAATACGCTGTGCCCTTGCTGACGTAACCAGTTCACAAAAGAATTCTGTTCACGTAAATCCAGAATATAGTATTTATTAATAAAGGGCGGGATAAGCAAAATAGGCGTCTGATATACAGTTTCGGTGGTCGCCTCGTACTGTAACAATTGAAAAACCGGATTTTCAAAGACTACAGCACCGGGAGTATAGGCCAGATCTTTTCCCAATCGGAAAGAGTCATTATTGACCATGCGTACGGACAGATATTTGCTACTGTTCATAATATCGTCATGGAAAATTTCCATGCCACGCACTAGGTTTTGCCCGTTTTCCTCTACAGTCTGGTGAATGACTTCCGGATTGGTCCACAAAAAATTGCCGGGTGAAAAGGCATTCACCATTTGCCGGGTAAAAAAGTGAATCCGCTGGCGGACTTTATCCGGAATGCCTTCCACCTCGTCGAGCATTTCTTGCACCAACTGACTGAAATGCAGATAAGACTGGGTCAAAAGATCGTAATTCGGTTCTTGCCAAAGTGTATCTTTGAAACGGCGATCACCCGGTTCAGGTTTCACGAGCGGTTGGATATCCTTGTTCACACTGCGCAGCATGATATTCTGGTAAATCTGCATCTGACCGATCCACCATTTGCTCTGCATCTCGATCAAGCGTGCCGGATTTTTGGTTAATGCCTGAAAGAACAGGTTCATATCTTCACTGTTGACTTTGCTTAATGCATCATTGAGCGGATTATCGCCATAGTAAAATTCTTGCACTTTTTTCCAGATTTCTTCATGCACATCGAAAAAACGCTGGACGTTCTGATTAAACTGAAAAAGATTCTGCTGCATTGCACCACTCCGCATACTGGGTCATTCCTCACTTTCCTATCAGGAATGGAATCAAAAAACGGGGAAGTGATCTCCACTTCCCCGCTCGCTAGTCTTCAATCTTCATTAAAGTGTTAACCGTTATTTATTGTTCGGCATCGATTCGCTAACTAACTTGTCAAACTCGGCTTTAAATTCAGTGGCCAAGCTCGCCAGTTTTTGGCCATCATCAATCATTTGCTGGCTGAGTTTGCTCATGGTTTCCACTTGCTTCATGCCACAATTCATCATGCTTTGCATGTCTTTGACTTCACTGTTGGCAAACACTTGCGATAACGTAATATCGGCATAATGACGTGCAGCATTGAGTTGTAAATTGGTCAGATCTGCAAAGTTTTTTGCCACCAGACTGTTAAATTTTGCATAAGGTTCAAACATATTTTTGTACTGAGTGTTCATGTTTGCAAAGATATCACCGTATAGCATGTGGTATTACTCCATTGATTTATAGTGTTTAAAATTTAGTTATTGTTAAAATAAATGAAAAAAACTGGCTCAGTGAGCACAGGACTTATTGCATGTATAAACCGCCATTGATCGATAAGGTTTCACCCGTAATATAGGTGCCATACTCACCGACCAGATACATGACTGCCGCTGCAATTTCTTCAGGCTGGGCAAGACGCTGCAAAGGAATCTGGTCTTCAATACTTTTTACGACCTCTTCCCGCATGGCAGTCACCATCGGTGTTGCCGTATAGCCCGGGGCTACAACATTCACGCAAACATTGGAACGTGCACCTTCCTGAGCCAGGGCCTTGGTAAAACCGATCATGCCCGCTTTTGCGGCTGAATAATTCGCTTGACCAAACTGTCCTTTCAGACCATTGACCGAACTAATATTGACAATGCGTCCCTGCTTTTGCTCCAGCATTTGATTAAAGACTGGATGGGTCACGGTAAATAGTGTCTTTAAATTGGTATCGATGACCTGTGACCACTGTTCGAATGACATTTTCTTGAATGTTGCATCGCGCGTGATACCTGCATTATTCACCAACACATCTACACGACCTTCAGCCTCTATCGCCTCCTGGATCGCGCTCGTCGCATCAGCATGATGGGTGAGATCGGTTAGGACAAAACGGACGTCTTCGTGTTGGAACCCCTCACTTTTTAACCACTGCTTTTCACGGTCTTCCTCTCGAGGCACAACCGTTGCAATCACTTTATAATTTGCCTTCACCAGCTGACGACAAATCTCACTACCAATACCACCGAGTGCCCCTGTCACAAATGCGACTTTTCTTTCGGACATATCTTTACCTTTAGCAAATCGAAAAATGGTTGAGTGAATTCACAAAGATTCCTTGGAATCTGGACTTAAATTAACCCTTTCTATGTTAAGGCTCGATTACAGGCGACTGATTTTTTTATGAACAAATGTAAATGGCTCTAGGTTTAAGTAACTCTAAAAAAACTAGATAAATAGTGCAATATATTCCCTAAAAGTATAAATAACATACACTTAAATAATAAATAACAGGCAATTTCACAAATCTGTAATTTAATATCCGCAAAATACTAAATTGCATAGAATTCCATTCTAACCTTTTATTAATACAATAATTTTCTTTAAACCTACTGAAAATCAATTTGTCTCATCTAAGGGTTTTAGCAATGTTTATTCAATTGATTTGAACCTTGTTATCTAATGATATAAGAGCCATAAATGACTGCTTTGAATGTGCCTTCAACTTCTCCCCTACATACATTAAAAACTTATATTAATCGGGATCTTTCCTTACTTGAATTTCATAAGCGAGTATTGGCACAGGCGAAAGATACGGAATACCCTTTACTTGAACGGCTCAATTTTTTAATTATTTTTTCACGAAATCTCGATGAATTTTTTGAAATACGTGTCGCGAGTTTGATACAGCAATTTGAGCTGTCCAGCAATAACAAGACCCGTCCGGATAATTTATTCATCTCAGAAATACTGGCGACAATTTCTAAGCTTGCCCATGAGGCAGTCGAGGAACAGTATAAAATACTGAACTATAATATCCTGCCGCAACTTCAAGCAAATGGGGTTAATTTTATTCAGCATGGCGATATCCTTCAAAAACATAAAGCATGGATTAAAGATTATTTTCATCATGAAGTTCAACCTGTTGTCACTCCCATCAGTCTGGACCCCGCACATCCTTTTCCCCGTTTAGCCAATAAAAGCCTAAACTTTATTGTCACTTTGGAAGGCAACGATGCCTTTGGACGAAAAATTGATTTAGCGATTGTTCCTGCACCCCGGTCATTGCCAAGATTAGTTAAATTGCCTACCCATGTTTCTGGTGAGGCTGAGCACTACATTTTACTTTCCGCGATCATTCAGCAACATATTCATGAATTATTTCCCGGGGTGACCACCACGGGGTGTTATCAATTCCGGGTGACGCGAAATGCTGACCTCACCGTATCAGAGGATGTAGAAGATTTAGCAATCGCTTTAAAAGGAGAACTCTCATCCCGGCGTTTTGGTCGTGCTGTCAGACTTGAAGTGAATAAAGATTGTCCAGAAATGATTACCGATTATTTACTTGAACAATTTGATCTTGATCAAGACCAGCTCTATCTGGTGAATGGCCCTGTTAACCTGGCCCGCTTTATATCGAACTTTAATTTGCCAGAGTTACGTTTCCCTCCCTATGTACAAAAATTGCCAAAAGCGTTGTATGGCAACAAATCCATATTTGAGGTATTAAAAACCGAAGATGTTTTATTACACCACCCTTTTCATTCTTTCGCTCCGGTCATTAAGTTGCTGAAAGAGGCAGCGCGTGATCCACATGTGTTGGCCATAAAACAAACCCTTTATCGCAGCGGTGTAGATTCTGAAATTGTGCAAGTCCTTGTTGAAGCAGCACGAAATGGCAAGGAAGTCACAGCAGTGATTGAATTACGTGCTCGCTTTGATGAAGAGTCAAATATCGAAGTTGCCAATCTGCTACAAGAAGCTGGGGCGGTTGTTGTATATGGGATTGTCGGCTATAAAACTCATGCCAAAATGATTCTGATTGTGCGTCGTGAAATAGACAAAATTAAACGTTATGTTCATTTAGGCACAGGGAACTATCATGCGACCAATGCCAAAATCTATACCGATTATGGCTTACTCACCAGTGATGCTGATATTTGTGAAGATGTCCATAAAATCTTTCAAGAATTAACCGGTATGGGAAAAACCATAAAACTGGAAAAACTGTTTCACGCGCCATTTACCCTGCATTCACAATTGCTTGAACTCATACAGCAGGAAATTAAAAACAGTAAGGCAGGAAAAAAAGCGCAGATCATTATTAAGGTCAATGCATTAACTGAACCGCAACTGATTCATGAACTGTATAAAGCATCCCAAGCGGGTGTACAGATCGATTTAATCGTTCGTTCAATTTGTTGCTTACGACCACAAGTTGCAGGTCTTTCCGACAATATTCGTGTACGATCAATCGTCGGACGTTATCTAGAACATACCAGAGTGTATTATTTTTATAATGATGGTGACAGCAAACTGTATTGCGCCAGTGCGGATTGGATGGGACGTAATTTATTTTCTCGCATCGAAACCTGTTTCCCGATCGAGAATAAAAAAATTCGCAAACAAATTCTTGAAGATGGATTGAATAATTATCTCAAAGATAATCGGCGTGCATGGGAATTACAAGCCGATGGAACCTGGATCCAATGCCAGCCGAGTAATGGACAGGCAGTGTACATTGCCCAGCAACAATTAATGAATCAGATTTTTTAACGGAAATTTGCAAGTTATTGTATAAACGACAATCACTTGTAGTGATTTAAATTCATTTTAACCAAATTGTAACAATCAAATCCTAAAGTAAAAATCAAGAGGGAATGAGTCAGTTACATGAACGATATCAGTGTTAAAAAAATCAACAAATTAATTGAACAGTTTGAACAGGCAGGCAATAAAACGCAAGCGCTTGAAATAGGCTATAAAACGTATGCCATGCTTATGTCTGATCAGAAATTTGCGGATAAAGTGACCAAATCAGCAGAAAATGCCGAAGAACGACTTTATAAAAAAATAAAAATCAAACTTATTCCTGAGAAACATCATTTTAAAGTAAAGTAAGAAGTGCAAAATTTTTAATAAACTTGTAAATTATTTTATGTCATTGCTCTTGATCAATTGCCCGATATAACCTGACAGATATAATAAAAATAGCACACTGTCAGGATCAGCTTTGAACAAGTATATACTTTAAATACTGCATGTGTGCTGACAGCAAAATGTTCTGCCCATAAGTATCAGTGTATTGTTTTCCATCCAGCAAGATTCGCATTTTGCTGATTGTAACTGGACGATCAGGTATAGGTGTACTCTCGATCGATTTCTTACAGAGTTGTATCGTACGCGTGGTTTACGCCGTGCGCTTAAGTTGCTGTCGAACGATGATTTTCTATCTGGCTCACGGCATCATCGACACTTTGTGCATCATAACTCGAGCGGGGGAATAAAGGACTATTCACATACAATAAAGTTTCTGCGACTGAACGGCGTACGCGCGCCAATTTCAGCTCAATCCCCTCCTCCTGCAAATGTTCAGCCAGCAATAACAAGGCTTCAATACTGGTACTATCCAGGCTGGGACATTCTTCAAGACTTAAAATCACATACTGATAATTTTGCTCAGAAACCTTCTTTAGAATCGCATGACAGATTTTTTCTGCATTGGCAAAAAACAGTGGATGATCAGGTCGTGCAATTAAAATAGCATCTGGTGCTACAGCTTCAGGAAAACGGTTGATATCAACAAAATCATGCCCGCCATTGAGACGTCCAAGCCAGGCAATTCGAGGAACAGCGTAGCTTTTCAACAACATTAAAACGCTCACCAGCACTGCAATCAGCAACCCATTGAGCACACCAAAAATAATCACGGCCCAAATTGCAACAATCGACAGCAAGCGATCTTTATGCCAGATAAAATACTGTTTAAATGGGGCAAAACGAATATGTCCACTGACTGCATATATCACAATACTCGCCAAAACAGGCTCAGGAATATTGGCGATATACTGGCGAAAAAACAGCAAAAAAATCACCACGGCCAGTGCTGCGACCCAGGCTGATTTTTTGCTCTTTGCCCCTGCAGACTCATTGGCTGAAGTTGCGGAATAGCCTGCGCCAACCGCCATTCCCTTAAACAGTCCTGAGCAGATATTGCTCACGCCCAATGCAATCAGGTCACGGTTTGGCTGGATTGCATCATGGTGTTTTAGTGCCGAGGTACGAATGGAAGCATAAGATTCGGCATAAATAATCAGTGCAACGGCCATTGAAAGTTCTACCAGTTGCAACCAGCTATTCATACTCAACTGAGGCAAGTGAATACTCGGTAAAACCAGCTCAAAATGCCCAACAGAACGGACTCCCCATGCCTGGGTATAGCCCATCACATTGAAACTGATACCTAAAATAATCAGCAATAAAGCCACTGGAATGGTTTTATAGCGCTGGGTGAAGTGTAAGGTGAAAAAGACACCGAGTCCCATGCTTAAGGCATGCCAGTTCCAGCTTGAATAGGCTTGCAACATTTCCCACAACTGGCGGAAAAAATCACTGTGTACGGGATGCACCTGTAATACTGAAGGAAGCTGTTTCACCACAATGCTGAGTGCCAGACCAAAGGAAAAACCCTTCAGCACAGGCTTGGCAATAAAATGAGTCACATCTCCAAGCTTAAACAACCCCGCGATGACCAGTAAAATGCCCGACAGAAATACCAGGGCGTAAGCCAGACCTGCCCGTTCCGGTGAAGAAAACATGACCATGGTTGCCAGTCCTGAACTCATGACCGCGGCAGAAGATGAGGTTGCAGAAACAATCGCAAAACGGCTATTTCCGATCAGACCATACAGCACTAAACCCAGCACCAGTGCCACCAGACCACTTTGCGGTGGCAACCCGACCATATTGGAATAGGCGACCGCTTCAGGCAGCAGTAAACCTGCAATAGATAAACCTGCAATCACATCAAAAATCGGGAGTTTTTTAGCAGCCGTCATACACTAGCCAAATCTTGTACAGTCAGTGAAAGCATCTGGCAAGGAATGAGGGCATCTTCATTCTGCAGATACAACGCATAAAGTGGTGATCACCATCGGCGATAATTAATTGATGCCGTCCTAAATCACGTGCCACATGAAAAATATCTTTGGCTTTAAACGGAAGGATGGTTTCGGCTTGTAACCGGTTCAGCAGTTTTTCAATCGGTGAAGGAGAATGCAACAATAAACATAAATCAGAACTCGCGGCAGGATAATCCTGCGCTTCTAGCTGATCCCGCCATACAATTGAATGTTTAGGTTTTTTATGATTGCTATCCATGTTTTTCAGGTTTTTTACGATGCCCATCAATCCTTTGACAGCATAACAAATCAGTTGAATAAAAGTCTGTAAAAAAAGTAGTTTTAATTAAAGCATGGCTAGCTGATAAATCTGATCTTTTTCTTCTTGACCAAGATGAATGTAGTTGATTGTACAACTTTGACTTTGGCCAGTTGGAAGCAAGATGCTGGCTCATCTTGCTTCCTCCCAGTAAATTATGCTCTGTTGCACTTCATTTCAGAGTCTAAGATATTTAAGAGATATTAAAGACTGGATAAATCGGTTTCTGCTGCATTTTTTACCGTCACTGTGGAATGGTGAGTATTGAACTTGTCACGTTTCATAAAACATGTACAGAAGATTGCAAATATAGCTATGCCTACAATGTAGGCAATAATCAAATGAGGACTCCCCCCACCCACACTCAAAAGCTTGGTTGCAATCAGGGGAGCTAATCCTCCGCCAATGACTCCGGCAAACTGCACAGAAATTGAAATGCCGCTATAGCGAATTTCAGTCGGAAACTGTCGGGCAAACAACTGGGATTGCGGTGCATACATCAGCGGGAAAACCACACCAATCGCCAATACGATTGCCGTCCAGACCAATAGCGGATCTTTTGTGTCCAACATACTAAAAAATGGATAGCAATAAAGTGCAAGGACCAGCAGACCAAACATAAACATATTTCTTTGACCCACCTTATCTGAAAGATGTCCAAATAAAGGCGTCATAATCATAATCAAGCCACCTCCACAAATCGTGGCAAACAGAATGTTTTGACGGGGAATCCCCAGTTTTGTGGTGGTATAGGCCAGTGCGAAAGTGGATGCAATATAGAACCATGCATTCTCGGCGGCACGAGCAAAAATAATGGTTAAAAGCTCTCGAGGATGGTTTTTGAAAACTTGCAAAGCCGGTACTTTAATCTCTTGCGCCTGGTCTTTCACTTTTTCAAAATCGGGGGATTCTGGCACTTTGACCCGTATGTACCAGCCAACGCCCAGTAAGACAATACTGGCAAGGAATGGAATTCGCCACCCCCAACTGAATAGACTGGCTTCTGGCAGCATGGACACCAACCCCAGAGCAATTGATGCGAGCATCAGGCCGCCACCCGCACTGGCCTGAGGTAAGCTGCCCCAAAACCCTTTGCCTCCTTCAGGTGCATGCTCAACTGCCATTAAAACGGCACCGCCCCATTCTCCTCCCATGGCCATGCCCTGAATAAAACGCAGAATGACCAGACACACGGTCGCCCAATAGCCGATACTTTCATAGGTCGGCAATAAACCAATAAGCACGGTGGGAATACCCATCATAATCAGGGTAGTCAACAACATGGCTTTACGGCCAATTTTGTCTCCAAAATGACCAAACACAATGCCTCCCAGAGGCCGACCAATAAAGCCAACGGCATAAGTGGCAAATGCAGCCATTACACCCATCAATGGATCTAGATGAGGAAAAAAGAGTTTATTGAAAATTAATGCGGCCGCGGCACCGTAAATAAAAAAATCGTACCATTCAATGGTGGTACCTACCATACTGGATATACCGGCCAAACGGTGTGAAGGCTTTTTAGCTTGAACATGTAATTCTTGTACAGGTTTCATATCTATCCCTCTTATATTTTTTTGAGCTGCGTCATCCGTGACCCACTTTGTTATTTAAAATAAACTCCGATTATTTATAACAAAGCGAATCTATATGTTGCCTGGTCCAGACGGGCCAGCATTTTTCCAGCGTTTTTTCAAATTCTGCATTGTCTGTTTGCCACTGCGGATTTTTGTCTTTATCAATGATCAGTGCCCGTACACCCTCAATGAAATCACCCTGATCTAACCAGATATCCTGCAAATCCCGTTCTAACTGCATACATTTTTCCAGCGACAGGTTCTGACCGGTCTGCTGCAATTTCAGACTGACCTGTTTTGCCATCAGCGGACGTTGCTGCAAGATGGCCAACATTTTCTTGGCCCAGTCCTGATTGAGGGCATCGCTGGCATGGGCCAGACTGTGTTCAATTTCGTCCAGATGTGGATAGGAAAAATGCTGGTTAATCAGGTCGATACGTTTTTGTAATTCGCTTTCTTGCGGATGGGTGATAAACGCACTGATGATTTTGCGGATTTCCACCGGGTTTAAAATATGCGCAGCGCTCAATGCCGCTTCTAACTCAGCAAAACGTTCACCCGGAACATGATAGTCGACCAAATCCAGATACAGCGCATCACTGCTGCTGATCTGCTCACCGGTCAGTGCCATATATACACCGACTTCATCGAGTCGGGACAGGAAATGGGTCGCACCGACATCAGGGAAAAAGCCTATCGCGGTTTCTGGCATGGCGAAGCGTGATTTTTCACTGGTGACCTGGATATGACAGGCCTGAGCCAGTCCAAAGCCGCCACCCAGGACATAACCATCCATCATCGCGACCACGGGTTTGGGGAACTGACGTAATGTGCTCAGCATGGCATATTCAGTGGCGAAAAAATCCTGGTATCGGGTATTTCCGGCCTGATAGCTGTCATACAGATAACGGATATCGCCTCCGGCACAGAACGCTTTCGGACTGTTGGAATTGATCAGCACGGCTTGCACCTGCGGGTCATGACGCCATTGATCGAGGTGTGCCTGAATGCCCTGAATCATCGGCAGGGTTAAGGCATTTAAATGGCTGCTGCGGTCCAGGCTGATGATGCCCAAACCTCCTGCAACCCGAATCGCTAAATTATTTTCATCACTCATTATTTTTTCCTATTATGATTTTTATTGATGGGTAAATTGGGCTGGGCGTTTTTCCACAAAGGCCTGCATGCCTTCTTTCTGGTCTGCACCGGCAAAAATGGAATGGAAAACCCGGCGTTCAAAGCGCAGACCTTCGGCCAGGCTGACTTCAAAGGCGCGGTTAATCGTCTCTTTAATCATCATCACTGCCGGCAAGGATTTCTCGGCAATCTTTTCCGCGGCTTGCAGGGTTTGCTCTAGCAGTTCTTCCTTGGCAAATACCCGTGCCACCAGACCGCTTTGCTCGGCTTCCTGCGCCCCCATCTGCCGTGCAGTCAGGCACATTTCCATGGCTTTGGCCTTGCCGATGGCCAGGGTTAACCGCTGGGTCCCGCCAATGCCGGGCAGCACGCCCAAGGTAACTTCAGGCAGACCAAATTTTGCATTGTCGGCGCAATAAATAAAGTCGCACATTAAGGCCAACTCGCAACCACCGCCCAAGGCATAGCCACTCACCGCGGCAATCAAAGGCTTACGGCGCTGGGCAATCCGGTCAGCCAGACTGAAAAAATCATCCAGATAAATTTGCGGAAAAGTTAAATCTGCCATTTCCTTAATATCGGCACCAGCAGCAAAAGCTTTTTCCGAACCGGTAATCACGATACAGCCGATGGCCGGGTCTTTTTCCAGCTGATCCAGGGCCTGATTGACCTCGACAATCAGCTGGTTATTCAGTGCATTCAACGCCTGAGGACGGTTTAAGGTAATCAGTCCTACACCGTTACGTTGTTCGAGTAAAATGGTTTGCCATTGCATGATAAAAATCCTTTGTAATTCCTTATAAACTGCGTGCAATCACCAGACGCTGAATATCGCTGGTGCCTTCATAGATCTGACAAATCCGTGCATCGCGATAGATGCGTTCGATTGGAAAATCTTTCAGATAGCCATAGCCACCAAAAATCTGTAAGGCTTTGGAGCAGACACGTTCTGCCATTTCCGAAGCAAAGAGCTTGGCCATGGAGGCTTCAGTCAAACAGTTTTCACCGGCTTCTTTTTTACGGGCCGCAAAATGGACCAGTTGTCGCGCAGCTTCAATTTCGGTGGCCATGCTGGCCAGCCGGAAAGAAATCGCCTGTTGTTCAAAGATTGGCTTGCCAAAGGCCACACGATCATGTGCATATTTGCTGGCTTCTTCTAAAGCAGCGCGAGCCAGTCCCACCGCCTGTGCCGCAATACCGATCCGGCCACCTTCTAGATTGGCCAGAGCGATTTTTAAGCCTTCACCTTCTGCACCGAGTCTTAGGCTTTCATGAATGCGTACATCGGTTAAGGCAATCTGGCAGGTATCCGAAGCGTGCAGGCCCAGTTTCTCTTCTACACGGATTACTTCATAACCTGGGGTATCACGCGGCACTAAAAATGCACTCATGCCTTTTTTGCCCGCAGCCGGATCGGTTACGGCAAAGACAATAATCATCCCGGCATTATTCCCGGAGGTAATAAACTGTTTGGCACCATTGATGATGTAGTGATCGCCGTCCTTGACCGCACGGGTTTTAATGGCGGCAGCATCCGAGCCAGTATGCGGTTCGGTCAGGGCAAAGGCCCCTATCATTTCCCCTTGGGCCAAAGGTTTTAAAAATTGCTGCTTTTGCTGCTCTGTCCCGAACTTGAGAATCGGCACACAACCGACTGAGTTGTGCACGCTCATAATGGCAGAGGTGGCGCCATCGGCTGCGGCAATTTCTTCCAAGGCCAGCACATAGGCCAGCGTGCCTGTGCCTGAACCGCCCCATTCTTCTGGAATCAGCATGCCCAGAAAACCCAGTTCTCCCATTTGAGCCAAGGCATCTTTAGGAAAAATGCCTTTTTGATCCCATTCACCGGCATGCGGTTTAATTTGTTCCTGGGCAAAGCTTTTTGCCATATCCTGAATCAGTTGTTGTTCTTCCGTAAATTGCATCGATTCTTCCTTCAATCTCTTTAATTCGGTCTTTTATTCAAGCTGCTGAATTTGGCTGCTTATGCTGTCTTGGCCTGCTGCTTGTTGATTTCCTGATTGCGCAGTAAAAAGCGCTGAATCTTGCCACTCGGGGTTTTCGGCAATTCAGTGACGAACTCAATCAGGCGCGGATAGGCATGCGCAGACAGACGCTTTTTCACAAACTGTCCCAGTTCCTGTTGCAGCTCGGCAGTTGCAGGAGAATGGCTGGCCAGAACCACAAAAGCTTTAATGATTTCGGTCCGCTCTGGATCGGGTACGCCAATCACCGCCGCTTCGATCACCGCGTCATGCTCCAGCAAAGCACTTTCCACATCAAACGGCCCGACCCGATAGCCTGACGTTGTAATGACATCATCACTACGCCCGACAAAACTCATACTGCCATCGGCATGAATTTCCGCAGTATCTCCGGTTAAATAGTAGTGTCCGACAAAAGGTGATTTGCGGCTTTCTTCATAGCCCGAGAACCACATCATTGGCGACTGGCTGATATCCACCGCCAGAATACCCGGCGTGTCAAAAGCTAATTCATGGCCCTGTTCATCGACGACGGCAATCCGGTAACCCGGGCTGGCAAAGCCTGCCGAACCTGAACGCACCGGATGTTCCAGCGCATGATGGTTACACACCACCATCCCGACTTCGGTCTGGCCATAATGGTCATAAATCGGCACATCCAGCACCTCTTTAAACCAGCGGATCACTTCCGGATTTAACGGTTCTCCGGCACTACTGACCACGCGCAACTTGCCGCGCAGCTGGGCCATCTGCGCAGGGTCCGCTGCCATCATCATACGGTAAGCGGTTGGTGCACCAGCCAGATTGGTGATGCCATATTCCTGGACAATATCGCAGACACTTTCAGCATTAAAACCGCCTTCATAAAACAGGGTCGAGTGTCCGAGCAGTAAAGGCCCGGTAATCGCATAGTACAAACCATAGGCCCAGCCTGGATCGGCAATATTCCAGAAGGCGTCATCCTTAGTGAGACCGATGGCATTGTGCATATAGCCAGCAAAAGCAATCAGCGCTTTCAGCGGAACCTTTAACGGTTTGGCCGGGCCGGTGGTACCCGAGGTAAACATCAATAAAAATGGCTCATCGATACCCAGCATTTCCAGTTCACAGTTTTCCGCTTGCCGGTTCAGCACCCTCCAGAAGCTGAGATCCTGCGGATAGACTTCGGCCTGCAGTTCAGCCTGTACCGTCACAATCGGGGGGCAGTGGCTAATCTCGGATAATTTTTCCCGATTGGCCAGGTCTGTGACTACCAGCTTGCTTTGCGCTAGCTGGATGCGATGTTCAATGGCTTTGGGACCAAAGGCGGTAAATAAAGGCTGATAGACTGCACCAATGCGCCATGTTGCCAGAATGGTGATGATCAGTTCCGGGGTGCGCGGCAACAAGCCGGAAACGCGGTCGCCTTTGCCAATGCCCTGTGACTTTAAAAAGTTGGCAAACTGAATGGAATACTTCTTCAGTTCGCGGAAGCTGTATTTTTCTTTGCGGCCATCTTTGCCATACCAGTACAAGGCAATCGCATCGGAATCGGCATGCCGGTCACAGCATTCATAACAGGCATTCACCGCCTGCATTGAACCGGACAAATACTGCTTTGCCACCGCATCTAAATCAAAATTTTCAACCGTTTTTTGATAATCTAACATGTTCAACCTCAGCCTGAATTTATCGTTATTACTGACAAGGTATTATTGATGAAGCGAATCCTTGCTCCATTGGATTACTAAGTTTTTAAGCTTGTGTGGTGTATTGATGCATAATGCTGGAGAAATCCAGATGGGCATGACCGTCCTGACACAGCTGTTGGTAAAGTTTTTGTACCATGCTGCCCAAAACCACCGGCTGCCCGGCCTGCTCTGCGGCATCGACCGCCAGGCCCAGATCTTTCAGCATCAGTTGTGCGGCAAAACCGTCGGTATACCCCCGTGATGATGGTGCATTGGCACAGATATCCGGCCAGGGATTATAGATTTCAGAACTCCAGCAACGACCGGTGGAGCTGTTGATCACGCCAGCCAGTGCCTGCGGATCAATGCCCAGCTTGGCCCCGAGCGCCATCCCTTCTGCAACGGCAGTCATGGAAATGCCCAGAATCAGGTTATTACAGATTTTGGCCACCTGTCCTGTTCCGACAGCACCACAATGCACCAGATTTTTACCCATACAGCTCAGGACCGGTTTGACGGCTTCAAAGGTGGCATCATCGGCACCGACCATAAAGGTCAAAGTGCCGTCTTTGGCCCCTAAAGTGCCGCCGGATACCGGTGCATCACAGACGCGAACCTGTTTGACCTGCGCTGCTGCGGCAATGTCCTGAATGGTTTGCGGGTCGATGGTGCTACTGTCGATACACAGGCTGCCGGCTTGAAGCACATCCAGAATGCCATTTTCACCCAGATAAACTTCACGGACATGCTTGGCGGCAGGCAGCATGCTGACTACGACCTCTGCCTGTTTGGCGGCAGCTTGCGGACTGTCACAGACAATGCCACCGGCTGCTGCAAACTGCTGTAGCGCTGTTTCACTCAGGTCATAACCCAGCACCTGATGTCCCGACTTGAGCAGGTTCTGCGCCATCGAGCCGCCCATATTACCTAGACCAATAAATGCAATTTTCATGCTGATGCCCCTTAACGCAGACTAATGGTGGTATTCACACCAGTGGTTTCCTGGTCATCTTCAAACCAGCGACTGGTAATGGTTTTGGTCTGGGTATAGAACTGCACTGCCTGTTTGCCATAAGGACCCAAATCGCCGAGTTTTGAACCGCGTGATCCGGTAAAGCTGAAGAAAGGCACAGGTACCGGAATTGGAATGTTAATACCGACCTGACCGATATCAATCTGGTTTTGGAAAGTGCGCGCCGTATTGCCATTTTGGGTAAACAGTCCAACGCCATTACCGAAGGGATTGGCATTAATTAGTGCAATCGCCTGTTCCAAAGTATCGACATGCATGATGGCCAGTACCGGACCAAACACTTCTTCCTTGTAAATGCGCATCTCGGTCGTGACCTGATTAAAAATCGTTGGTCCAACAAAATTACCCTGCTCATAACCTGGAACCTTTACATTACGGCCATCCAGCAGCAGTTCTGCGCCCTGTTCAACACCACTGTTAATCAAATCGATTACACGAGCTTTGGCACGGGTTGAAATCACCGGTCCCACATCGGTATTCGGTTCATGTCCGGCATTCACCTTTAAGGTCTTGGTTTTATTGACCAGTTCATCGACCCAGTGCTTGGTTTCACCGACCATCACCGCCACCGAAAGTGCCATGCAACGCTGACCTGCTGCACCAAAAGCTGCACCGACCAAGGCATTCAGGGTCTGTTCTTTATTGGCATCCGGCATCACCACCACGTGGTTTTTGGCGCCCATCATCGACTGCACACGTTTGCCATGCTGGCCTGCCAGGTTATACACATGCGTACCGACTGCGGTTGAACCGACAAAAGAGATGGCTTTGATATCACGATGGGTACACAGCAGATCGACCACCTCTTTACCACCATGCACCACATTCAGCACACCAGCAGGGATACCGGCCTGAATCGCCAGCTCAACCAGCATCATGGTCGACAGGGGATCCTGTTCCGAAGGCTTTAATACAAAGGTATTACCGCAAACAATCGCCATCGGAAACATCCAAAGTGGGATCATTGCCGGGAAGTTAAACGGGGTAATGCCGGCACAGACACCCAGCGGCTGCTGCAAGGTATAGGTATCGACCCCACGTGCCACGCCTTCCACATACTCCCCCATTTGCAGCGTACCGATAGAACAGGCATGCTCCACTACTTCCAGGCCACGCTGGATATCCCCCTCGGCATCGGCCAGGGTTTTGCCCTGTTCAGCAGTCAAGACCTGGGCAATGCTTTTCAAGTTACTGCGGATCAGGTCCTGCAGTTTCAGCATAATGCGCATACGAGCCTGAATTGGGGTCTGGCGCCAGCTGGCCAAGGCATTTTGCGCAGCCGCAATCGCAGCATTGACTTCTTCAGGGGTTGCGAATGGGACCTGACCCAAAACTTCCTGAGTCGCAGGATTGACAATATCTTGCCAATGGCTGGTTTTGGATTCGACAAATTCACCATTAATCAATAATTTGGCCGTGGTGAATCCGGTACTTTGCTGTGGATGATGAATAGCGTTCATGGTCGCTCCGTGCTGGTTTGTTATTGTCGTTGTCTCTGCCTTTACTGGCTTTTTTTAACGTATTTTTTTACGCTGTTTCAGCAGACTAACAAAGAACACTTTGACCACCAATAGAAATTGATGCACGATGGTTGTGCAAATATGCACAGGATTTAACAGGATGTTAAATAGAAGATGAAAGTAGATTGGGATCATTTACGCTTTTTTTTGGTTTTGGCGCGTGCTAAAACGCTCACCAACGCAGCCCGCCTGATCGGGGTCGAACACAGCACCGTGGCACGGCGCATTCAGGCACTGGAAAATACCCTTGGTACGCAGCTGTTTAAGCGCGAAGCAACAGGTTATGAGCTGACTTCGGAAGGTCTGGCACTGGTACCGCGTGTGGAACAGATGGAACAGTCTTTTATCCAGATTGACAAGCGCCATGACCCCTTGCAAGGTCGGGTGCGTATCGGCGCGCCGGAAGGCTTCGGCACGGCATTTCTGGCAGGTCTGCTGGCAGAATTTTCCCAGCATTATCCGTTGCTGACCATTGACCTGATTCCGGTGCCGAAAACCATCAAGCTCTCGCATCGTGAAGCGGATATCGTCATTTCCATCGACCGGCCCAAATCCGGACCGTATATCATTACCCGGCTGTCCAATTACTGTCTAAAGCTGTATGGCAGTAAACATTATTTACAACAAAATCCGCCCATTCAAAAACTGGAGGATCTGAAACAGCACCGTTTTGTCGATTATATTGATGACCTGGTTTATAGCGCGGCGCTGTATTCGCTGGAACGTCTGCCTCTGCAAGTCAGCGCCTGTTTTCGCAGTAACAGCATTCTGGCGCAGGAGATTGCAGTGCGTGCAGGTGCCGGACTGGCCATTTTGCCGCGATTTCTAGTGCATGATAAAAGCGAACTGGAAGAAGTTCTGGGCGATCAGCTGAGCTTTACCCATACTTTCTGGATGCTCACCCTAGTTGATTTACAACATGAGCCTAGAATTAAGTTAGTGTGGGATTTTTTGCGTAAACAGGCCGATGTTCAGCAAGGACTGTTAATGGGCAGATAAATCACAGCTTGCATCAATTTCAATAACAACATCCCGATACAGCAAATGAACGGATCACAACAATCTACATGCCCGCGAATTGTTAAATTAACTTGCGATGATGCATATAAACGTTAAAAAAGACAGGAAAATAATATGAACATTCTGATGGTTTTGACTTCACATGACACGTTGGGCACGACCGGTAAGAAAACCGGCTTCTGGCTGGAAGAACTCGCTGCGCCTTACTACACCTTTGTGGATGCCGGTGCAGAAGTCACCTTGGCCTCTCCAAAAGGCGGCCAGCCCCCGTTAGATCCGAAAAGTAATGAAAAAGATGCCCAAACCGAAACTACCCGGCGTTTTGAAGCAGATTCATCGGCCATGCAAGCCTTGGCGAATACCCGGAAACTAAGTGAAATCTCTATTGCCGATTTTGATGCGGTATTTTATCCGGGTGGTCATGGTCCACTATGGGATCTGGCCGAAGACCAGACCTCGATTTCCCTGATTGAGCAAACCCTGCAAGCGAATAAACCGGTGGCCTTGGTGTGTCATGCACCCGGTGTACTCCGTCATGTAAAAAGCACTGATGACCAGCCTATTGTAAAAGGCAAATCAGTGACAGGTTTTAGCAATACTGAAGAAGCAGCGGTTGGCCTGACCGAAATTGTTCCCTTTCTGGTCGAAGACATGCTCCGGGAAAATGGCGGGCATTATTCTAAAGCTGAGGATTGGCAGGTGCATGTACAGCAAGACGGCTTGCTGATTACCGGACAAAACCCGGCTTCTTCTGCCGCAACCGCAGAAGCACTGCTAAAATTACTCCAATAGAGTCAAGTCAGGTGTAGAAACAAGCTCTTATCAATATGTCGTTTTGAGGGGAGATGCAGAGGATCTGTTCAGATTCATCAAAATAGCATATGCAGCAACCGGATCAGTAAACCTGCTCAAGAAGTGGTCGGTTAAGTTTTAAGATACAGCCAAAAAAAGTGCGCTTGTTGAAGCGCACTTTTAGCATGAGGAAATAGTATCAAGATCAATACCAGGAAGCCCCAATCATCAGCTTTTTGTGATTTATCCAGCTGTTATTGCATGAGCTTCATTCTATGCTCGGCAGGATCGCCAGCCTTCCCTTGGACCCATATCCAATCAGCTGGAAAACTCTTTAAAGGCATCCAGTGCATTTGCGGCATACATCAATGACGGTCCGCCACCCATATATACAGCCACACCTAAAAGCTCTTCCAGCTCCTGCAGGGTCATCCCCATTTTAACCAGGGTTCTGACATGAAAACCGATACAACCATCACAACGCGATGCAACACCAATCCCCAGAGCAATCATTTCCTTGGTTTTGGGATCAATCACGCCGTCGCGCATAGCCGTCTGGGACAACTGATTAAAACTTTTCATTAAATCAGGTGAATCCTGAGTTAGGGTTCTTAAACTGCCTGAAATGTTCTGGGTTAATTCTTTGTATTTCATCACTGCCTCTCGCATTCAACAATCAACTATAAGGTTGTTCACCTATTCCATAGCTTATTTTTCTACCGGATAGCCCTGTTGCAGCCAGGCCTGATAACCACCCTGCACAGACTTGACCTGGGTAAAACCCATATTCTGTAAGGTATCGGTTGCCAATGCTGAGCGTCCACCCGTGCCACAGATCAGATAGATCGGCTGATCTTTAAGATGTTCCAGTGCCTGCAGGGTATCGCAATGATGGCTCGCTACAGGATGCTGGTGAATTCTCATTTCTAGAACACCACGAGGATAATTCACCGCGCGGTCTATCGCTGCCGCCTGAAATTCATCCGGTTCCCGAACATCAATCAGAATGGTTTTATGGTTTTTCATCGCCTCAAACAGTTCATCTACGCTCACTTCCTGAATCCGGCTTTTTGCATTCTGGATCAATTGTTCTGCAGTTTTCATCATTTTCATTGTTCCTCAGCCATTAAAATCATATTTATATTTTATAAACTATGATCAGGTAGATTAAAGGCGGTTTTAGTTTAAATTCCCAACCCGCTGTTTTAGCCCATGAGTGCTGAATAGATTAAATATATCGCTACCCCAATCACGGTCGTGGCAAAAATTCTCTGCACCTGATGACTGTCTATCCGGTGCATCGCACGACGTCCTATTAACATACCCACAATACAGGCCAGAACGAAAGTCAGTGTGACCGAAACAGGGTATTGAAAGCCATCCAGTACGTGTGCAGAAATACTGACACCGCCAATCAGGAAAATAATCATCAGCGAAGTTGCAACGATGCTGCGCATATCCAGGTCAGTCACTTTACGCAGTGCCGGAACAATCACGAATCCCCCGCCTACTCCAAGCAAACCGGTCAGCAGACCTGCCACGACACCAATAGCGCCGAGAGACAATGCTGTTTTCATATTCCAGATCAGACGACCAGTCGTTTGATTCACCTTGCACGGTGCATTTACATGATCATGGACTTTATTAAAGAAGATCCGGTAAGCGATGATCAGCATCACCAGACTGAAAGCCAGCGTGAGCCATACGGGAGAAATAATTCCAGCCAGATGCACGCCATAACGTGCTGAAGGAATACTGATCAGCGCAATCCAGAGCGCGGCACGATAACGCACGATGCGCTTGGACAAACCTTCAAATGTTCCAACCAGTGCTGATAGGGTCACTGCCAGCAAGCCTACAGGTGCAGCCTGTGCTACCGTCCAGCCCTGACTTGCCATCAGTGCCGGTACAGCCAGAATACCGCCACCCGCACCGGTTAAACCCAGCAAGCCACCGATGGCCAGCCCTTCCAGTATCAACCACATCACCCCTATACCTCTCTTGACTCCAGTGGTTCAACAAAAGAACCTGCCGGTTTAATCCTGAAACTTGCCTATTTGAAGTAATTCAGCGGAAGCTTTAAATAAGAAACCCCATTCTCTTCCGGTTCAGGAAACTGTCCTGCTTTCATGTTGATCTGAATTGAAGGCAGAATCAGTTTGGGCATACTCAAACCTGCATCGCGCTTGTTACGCATCTCAACAAATTCAGCTTTGCTCGTGCCCTGATGAATATGAATATTGCGGTTTTTTTGTGTCTGGATATCCGTCTCACACACATAGCGATCACGCGTTTCTGGCAAATAGTCATGGCATAGAAATACCCGAGTACTTTCCGGCAATTGAAACAGGCGTTGTACCGAATCAAACAGCATGGCTGCACTGCCGCGCGGAAAGTCACAGCGTGCCGTGCCATAATCCGGCATAAACAAGGTATCGCCCACAAACACGGCATCACCGATGACATAACTCAGGCAGGCCGGCGTATGTCCAGGGGTGGGAATGTTATATGCCTCGATGGAACCAATCTGGAATTTCTCATCATCCTCAAACAGGTAGTCAAACAGCTGCTGGGCATTCCATTGCTTGATATCCAGATGATAGATCGCAGCAAAGGTTTCCTGGACTAGCGCAATTTTTTGGCTCATGGCAGTCTTGCCCCCGAGCGCAGCTTTGAGATACTGCGCTGCAGTCAAGTGATCAGCATGGACATGGGTTTCCAGAATCCACTCGACGGTTAAACCCTGCGCCTTGACATAGGCAATGATCTGATCGGCATGTGTGGTCGAGGTGCTGGCAGATGCAGCATCATAATCCAGTACACTGTCAATAATTGCACAGGCTTTGGTTGAAGGATCACTCACCACATAACTGAACGTATTGGTATCTTCATGGAAAAAGTCTTTTACAACTGGGAAATTTGACATGCTTAAACTCCTACCCACTTACGGTGAATCACCACGCCTGCAAACATCGCGACAATAAAATACAGGACCTGATAATGCCCGAGACCAATCAGGGTAAAACTTGGGGCAGGACAGATTCCGGCAATCCCCCAACCGATACCAAAAAGCAGGCTGCCCGAAATCAGTTTAGGATCAATCTTGTTATTCTTTGGCAAATCGATCGGTTCATTAAAGATCGTTTTCGGTGCCTGACTGCGTAGCGCTTTCTGAAAGGGAATAAATGCCACAGCAATTGCACCCATCATCACAAAGGCCAGGCTGGCATCCCAGTCGCCAAACAGATCCAGAAAGTCGAGCACTTTTTCCGGATTCGACATTCCGGAGACCATCAGCCCCACAGAGAACAAACCGCCGAAAATAAAAGCCAGAATATTCTTCATTTAGAAAGCTCCTGTGATATGGCGAATGATATAAACCGTAACAAAACCGGCAAACATAAAGCTCATGGTGGCCAGGATAGAACGCTTCGATAAACGGCTCATCCCGCAAATTCCATGACCACTGGTACATCCTGAACCCAGGCGCGTACCAAAGCCAACCAGCAGACCCGCGATGATCATCATCAGCGGACTTGCATTCAATTCGATCTCGGGCTGGACAAATAATCCATAAATAAAGGGCGTGACGATCAACCCTGACATAAACCAGATTGCAGGGGTTTTAAACACTGTGTGTGGATTCAGTACCTGTCCAATCAATCCGCTGATCCCTGCGATACGGCCATGCACATAGAGATAGCCGACTACCGCTACGCCCAGTAATAGTCCACCGATAAATGCGATGAGAAAATCATGCATAGTAAATCTGCTCATTTACAATATATATTTTTATATTATATAATAAATAAAAATATTCAAGCGGAAATGCTGATTTTTTTGTATCCCATCATTGCTTATCAGGACACCTACATGAACGCTGCACCGTTAAAAGCACAAATGGACTTTTCACAAGTTGATTTGGTCAGTGATTGTCTGAAAGTTTTATCCAACCCTGACCGTCTTAAAATTCTCTGTGTCTTGGTCGATGGCGAGCTGAATGTACAGCACATAGAACAACGTACGGGTATCCATCAACCTACCTTGTCACAACAGCTGACCGTATTAAGAAACAGCCAGATCGTATCGACACGACGGGAAGGCAAACAGATTTTTTATCAGTTCAGCGATACACGGGTGCTAAAAATCATGCAGACCCTATATGAAGTGTACTGCAGCCAGGATTGTGATTGACATAATTCCCCCACTTTCAGATCACTCCTGGCCAAACAGGTTTTTCAGGGATTCTAAAAGCAAAAGCCTTTAGTTGATTTGCTCATGGATTTCACTTGCTTTCTGTTTCACTGGGCGACCTTTAACGCCCCTCCACAGACCATTTGGCGTGTCTGGTCATTAAAATGTTTAGACTATTCAGCAAGATAACAAAACCGTAGTTGTGGCGACACAGCATTTGAGCGGGTGGCTAAAAAAGTATATTCAGGATTCTGCTGTCCCATAGTTGAATTCCAGGTGTTAGATATGTGAGTGTGGCAAGGATGCCACACATTCCCCATCCTTGCGCTGCGTTTTAAAGCAGTGCTTAAAACTGGCTCAGGACGTCGTGTATGGGGAATAAAGACTTTTCTTGCGAACTCAAGATATATTTTGAGTTCTCATTTTAGTCTGTCAAAAGTAGGGTTCAGCCTACACAAAGAGACTTAAAATTTTAAAGAAAAGACAAGGCTGTGAAAAAAATAAATATCAAATACTTAAATTTAAAATATCCTGATATTGATTCTGTGCTGAAATAAAATTCAAATTGTGGGACAGCAGTGTATTCAGGATTCTTTTTAGATCGGTAAATTGATTCACTAAGCTGGTTGCTCTAAGAAACTTGTTCTTCGCAAACATCTCAAATGACATCGCTAAAATCTGATTCCAAACAGACGTGTAGAGTCAAAGAGCTTATTTAAAACCACCGCCTGTTCTGCATCAGGCTCAAGCCTAAATGGATACGCTTTGTTAATCTTTATTGAAATAAATTTAATCAGCAAAGCAAAATTACTTTCTTAAATGAACAATGGTCTATCTGCCAATTTGTATAAAAATTGGCAGACTAATTCTAGATTGTTACTCTTCTAACAGGCTTCTTAACATCCAGGCTGTTTTTTCATGAACTTCAAGTCTTTGTGTGATCAGATCCGCTGTAGGCTGGTCATTAACTTCATCCACGATGGGAAAAAGGCTTCGAGCAGTGCGTGCAACAGTTTCATGTGCATTCACCAGCAGGCTGACCATTTCCTCGGCCTTAGGAACACCTTCTACTTCTTTAATTGCAGTTAATTTTACAAACTGTTTATAGGTTCCTGGCGCAGGAAATCCCAATGCCCGAATTCGCTCGGCAATAATATCCAGGGCATTCCATTGCTCCGTGTATTGAGTCATAAACATGTTATGTAAACTATTGAATTGTGGCCCAGTCACGTTCCAATGAAAGTTATGGGTCATCAAATACAAGGTATAGCTATCCGCTAGCAGTTTGGATAAGCCTTCAACAATTTTGGCACGATCACTATGAGAGATACCAATATCAATTTTCACCGCTTTAGATTCTTTTTTAGAACTCGCCATTTTTAAGACTCCTTACATTTTAATTATATATGCTATATAGACATTAAGATTTTATGATCATGACTGGCAATTCCGTGGAGCAAAGTACAGCTGTGGCGACACTTCCGAGTAGCCATTTTTTAAAACCTTTACGACCATGCGATCCCATCACAATGAGATCAGTTTTAAGCTGTTTGGTCGTTTCAACAATACTTTCTTCCGGCATTACGCTTTTTAGGACTTTTGTTTCTACCTGAACGCCCGCCGCATATGCAATTTCACTTGCCTGTTTTAATACCGCTTCTGCATTTGCATAGGCTTGGATAAAGTGTTCTTTCATTGGAGCAGATACATAATAGTAATAGAAATCTGCATCTGTAAATGGATCTTCTGAAACCAGACTAATTAAGGTCAACCTGCTATTGAAGACCTGAGCAATTTCGACCGCATGTTTTACCGCTGAGAATGAAATTTTTGAACCATCGACGGGTACTAAAATATTCTGGTATGACATCGGTGAAACTCCAAATATTAATCTTCTATTGAGTTATAAATAACATAAGGTTACTAGCACTTCAATTTAAAGCATTTGAAAATATCAGTCTTCCCAATTTCCATTAAGCTTAAAGAGTGAATAGCGTTTTAGCTGCTATTCACCTGATGATTATCCAGTCTGTTTAACTGGGCAGGACATATCCCTTTTCATTAATTAAACGTACTGCTGCATCACAAACTTCCGCATCATAAATCGTCCCTCGTCCACGTAAGATTTCTGCCAGGGCCACCTCAACCCCCAAAGCCGCACGATAAGGACGATGCGAAGCCATGGATTCAATCACGTCTGCCACGGTCAGAATACGTGCCTCAGGATGGATCTCATCCCCTTTTAATCCTTTAGGATAGCCGGTACCGTCCATCCGTTCGTGATGCTGGCCAATGATTTCAGCAATCGGAATATTGAAAGGAACATCCTTGAGAATGTCATAACCGGCCTGTGCATGGCCTTTCATCATTTCCATTTCCAGATAGGTCAGACGAGTAGGTTTGGTCAGAATCTCGGAAGGAATAGAGATTTTTCCAATGTCATGTACCAGTCCAATTTCTTCCATTTGCATGCAGCGCTTTTCATCCCAACCCATTTCTTTGGCAATGGCACTGGCAATCAAGCCGACACGGCGTTCATGTCCGCCTGTATACGGATCACGCATTTCCACCATAGTGGCGACCGCCTGCAAGGTCCCGTACATGGTGGCTTCCAGCTGTTTAACATGTTTAGCAATCTGTTCCTGTGCCTGCTTTTGCTCGGTGATATCCTGTGCCATGACAATCGCTGCAGGCAAGCCATCATCCCAAATAATGCTACGGGCATGCAAAGCAAATTCTCGTATCTGGCCATTTTTGTGCCGCGCAGGAACCGTATAGGAAAGCGTCGGATGGTCTGTTCCCAGTAATTTTCCTTCTTCCAGTTGAATTTTTTCTGCGCTGATGTCATGAAACTCCTGCAGGCTATGGCCAATTAACTCTTCGGCAGACCAGCCCAGCATTTTAGAATAACTTGGATTGACATATAAGTAGTGATGACCTCTGATCACATACATCCCGACCACGGTGTGTTCCACCATGCCACGGAAACGCTGCTCACTGTCCCTTAATGCCTGCTCGGTTTGCCGGATAGCAGTCAGATCCGTCCAGGCCAGAATCGCATCATTGCCGACAATCGCCAGCGTGCGCTGCGCAATCCGCTGACTACCGTCTTTTGCCAGCAGGGTAATTTCAGGAAACTGCACCTGTTTGCCCTGTTTCGCCAGCTGCAAGGCCGCTTGCCAGTTTTGTTGCATCAACTGTCTTTGCTCTGCATCCGGTGCCACTTTTTTCAGCCAGGCTTCCCGATTCTGAAAATCATCCAGACTGTATCCCAGCCATTTTTCATAGGCCAGATTGACTGCAAGAATACGTTCATCCTGCATGGAAATAATATGCATGGGTACAGGTGACTGTAAAAACACCTGCTGGAAACGCTGTTCCATCTGCTGTGAATAGGTTTCGGCTGTTTGACGCCGCTGCTCCGCTGCAAAACGCTCCAGCGCAAATGAAATATCTCTGGAGAGATTTTGCAGTAGCTGAATTTGCTCCTGGTCAAATTCCACCTGGCCCGTGGTATACAGCCCGACCAGTCCCCAGAAATGGCCTTGTAACAGCAATGGAGTTAATGCCGCTTGACGGATCTGCTCCTGTTTTAAATAGTGTATCCAGGTCCGGTATTCTGGAGAAACACTCTTATCAGGATCATTTACCAATGTATAGCTATAAACATCCACGTCCGGGCTGGTATTTTTCACATGCTTCAACGGAGGATTCTGATCCTGCTGTAAAACGATCTGCAAGGCTGGCAAGATATTGGCGCTAATATTATGATGGAACTGGAGCACCAGTGGACTGTCCGCCTGATCATCAGCTTTCAGCGCAATCAGAATTTTGGCAAAACCACCCAGCTTCAGCAGTACCTGCTGCAACTCGGTGAGCAACTGCTTCTGGTTCTGGCTATGCGCAATCACCCGGTTGGTTTCACTGAGCAGCTGGTACAGATAGGTTAAACGGGCGACCCGTGCCTGTGACTGTAAGCGGATATAAACATCGGTAATCTGACTGGTAATATGATCGATTAAACTCTGCTCTTCATCCAGAAAAGCGGGCATATCCGGTGCCTCAGCATACCAGATTGTTAGGCTTCCAAATTTCTGGGCATCATTGCCAAATACCGACTGCAGACAGGGCGTCTGGGCCGAAAGCTCGGTACCAAAAATGCCCCAGTCACTGTCAATTCTCAGATGAATCCTTTCCGGAGAGGAAAATCCGGAAGGAATGATTTCCATGGCTTTCTGCAACAGCTCGGTCATGCCTGTATGCGTGTTATTGCAGAGCTGGTTAATCTGGTTCAGACAACGTACTTCTTTAACCCGTTTTTGTACATCCTGCAGCAAAAGCTGGCGGTCGGTAATATCGTGCACTACCATAACCCAGACCGGTTTTTGGCCCAGGCGTTCCGCAAAAGGTGCGACATGACACTCGACCGTTTTGCGGTCCGGCAAGCTCAGCTGGGTTAAAAACTCTTGTGGTGCCTGCTGCAGTCTGGAACAGACCGGACAATCCTCGGCCTTTACGCGAGGATCATGCACCAGTTCGTGCACTGAACGTCCGGTCAATTGTGCCGCAGCAATACCGTGCAGCCGGGCTGCCGCCAGATTGACCTGCTGAATGGTCTGGCTGGAACTGACAATATAGGTCGGATCCGGAATGGTGTCATAAGTACTGGCCGCCTTGGACAGCATGCTAAAAGGCTCTTTGATGGTCGACTCGACCAGTGCCATATAAATGAACCAGTAGGAATAGACTTTCAGGATATGCCCCAGCAGATTGGCATCGGCATATACGGACACATATTGAGTAAGGGTAAATTCAGAGGCCATCATGGTCAGCATGGAAAGGCTGACCCCAAACGTCAGTTGGGTCGATAAATATTCGCGGCGGTGCCAGACCAGTATCAGCGCCAGTGTCAGCACCACAATAATCAGATATTCACTGTAAATTTTAAAAGGGGTCAGGCCCTGCCCATCAACAAAGGCCGTGGGGAAGAAACCCAGCATGACCGCAGTTACAATCCCGGCACTGAGCAGGCCAAAAAACAGATTAAGCGGGACAGGCTTGATGGCCCGTGTCAGCATGAACGGTGCGGCAAGCATGGCAAAGGCCTGCAACAGGCGGGCGCCAATCCATAATTGCGTGGCCTGGTTGGCACTGTCCACCGGGAGAATCTGCATGCCTTTGTAAAGCAAGGTATGGAACAGATCAATAAATCCACACCAACCAATGGCAATCGCAATGAAAACTACAAAATAATTTTTAGTAAAATGCCGCGATACTACAGTCACTATCAGCGCCGTAAGCGCGATAATGATGGAAATCAGTTCCGCCACGGTATGGGTAAACAGGAAGCCAAAACTTTGATTGGTCCACCAGATCAGCAAGGCAAAAATCGTCGGAGGAATGATCATCATATAAGGAGAAATAAACGACTTGAGGTCGAATACATCCGGTGAAAACAAGTCACGAGATGATTTAGGCATAAAGTTCCCCAATAAAGTTCGAAAATGGCCTTATGTCATAGCGCTGTTTAAAGTTTTGTATTGTCTGAAAATTCACATGTTTATTATAACATTAGGCCAGTGTAAATAATCCGTGAATACCTTGCATGAGAGCTGCCTACAGCTAATTTTATATATCAAATACCTCAACTCTCTCCGTCGTGTTTGCATCAGTTAGATACTTGAAATTAACGCGTGCAGTTACGTCCCTCACGCTTGGCCTGATACAGCTGCTGATCTGCCAGTTTCAGTACCTCCTCCACATCCTCAGAACTATGCGGCCAGTAAGCGATACCAATTGAAATGGTCACCCTTCCCATGTTATCCATTTCGGTGATTTCAACCGCTTTTCTTAGCCGTTCTGCCGCCTGAAAAACGGTGACCGGGTCTGAAGCAGCCACTAAAATAATAAATTCCTCTCCCCCTGAACGGCAGCAGATGTCATTATCACGAAAATGATATTTCATCAGTCTGGCCAGTCTTTGTAAAACAATATCGCCTTTGTCATGGCCATAGCTGTCATTTACCTTTTTAAAAAAATCGATATCCACTGCCAGCACCGCAAATTCGGTACGCATACGCACAAATTCTTCAAGAAACAGCTTCATCCCACGGCGATTGTATAAACCGGTCAGCGGATCGGTATTCACCGACTGATTCAGCTCATCAATTTTTTCATTAAAATTTTGAGAGCTGAGCATCAGGGAATTTTTGAACTGATCAACCTCAAAATATACGGGGGCAATTTTGTTAATTTTTTCCTGAACCTCCGGCCGACTGAGCATACTGGCCATTTTCGCCAAATGGTTTAGAGGCAGTGCAATCAAACCCGATAAACGCCAGACCACGAAGAAAATGAAAAAATAGAACAGGGTAATTCCGATGGAGACGTTGATAATAATAATGTTGGCTTGAGCAAACAGCTCGTCTATCGGCTGCTGCGATACCACAATCCAGTTCACACTGGGAATATGTGAGAAACCGACCAGACTATCTATGCCTTGGCTGTTCATCAGACGGAAAGCCCCATCCTGTTGCTGAAGCATCGAGGTTAAGCCATCGCTGACCTGGACTTTCTGGCCAATTTTTCGAGCATCGGCATGGAAAATGATGCGTTTCTGGTCATCCATCACATAGGTATAATTTTTCTTGTAACCATATTTGGATGCCAGCATTTCACTGACCAGATTCTTGCTCTGTAGATAAATCGTACCGGCGATAAAGCCCAAGTATTGCCCTTGGGCATTAAAGATCGGTTCAGAAACAATGACTATCAGTCTTTTGGTTGAAGACCAGTATGGAGAAGAAATATAAGTTTGCTTGCGTTTGATTGACTCGGTGATGCCATAAGTTTTATAAATCTGTTTAGAATCAATCTTTAAGGTGGTCGGGAAAAATGAAATGATATGCCCTTCCCCATCAGCCAGAAAAACACTGTTAAAATTTCCTGACTGGCTTTTTAGTCTTAATACTTCATTGCTCCTCAAGTTTTCATTAAAAAAGTTTTTTCCCAATACATTGGCGCTAAATCTTAAATTTTTTAAAATTTCTTCAAACTGATAGTTGGTATGCTTAGCAATCCTGGAAGAATATTCGGCATTCAAGGCCAGAGAGTTGTCGATCAGTCGCTCTTTCACGGTATAGTTAACAAAAAATAAGGCAAAGACAAACAGACAGGTTACGCTTAAAACCGTTAAAAGTAAGATTAAGCTGCGCAGATTTAAACGAGGCGCCAGTAAAACCTGTCTCAATAGGGTAATTCCAAGTTATTATTTATGATACTTATATCACAAAATAATGAAAAAACACGGTTTATTTCAACAACATCTATATGAATCAAATCACCCTGAAATGGCCGTCAATTTTCCCGACCCTATTTGTTTTACCGAGCGTTGAACCAATGCGCCTTGAATATGGTCCTGAAGGAATGTCAATGCGTGCCGAAGTATGTTCTGAGTATTCATTGCTGTTTCTGCCTGAGCTGATGATTCCGGGAAAATGTGCCTGAACATACCGTGTACCAGATTAAGGGAAATCTCGGGGTTCCTGCATTTTTAATCTCAGCACAGGCTTAGATCATTTAACCAGCAATGAACAGCGCTGATATCGAATTTTTTTATGTCATATTGCCAATTAACCCTTAGTTTTGTGATATAAATCACACGACTTATTTTCCCTAAAAGTTTGAACTTATTACAAGGTTTTTGGATTTCCATGCAAACATATATTCCTTATCAGCTGCGGGTAAAATTAAAACAAATTGATCCTGTTCTGGATAAGCATTGGCAACAACAACTACAGTCCATCCTCTCGACGACACCGCAGGCATTGCATCAGAAAATAGAAGACCAATACCTGAAAGCCAAGAATATCGCGTGGAATTACCTGACCCAGGCCTTTGAGTTTAAAGGTCATTCTGGCCTGAAAAATCTTCAGCTTGAAACGCAAAACTCCGAATTGCTGCAACTTGCGCACAGAATAAAGAGCACATTCAGCTATCTGCAAGGCTATCAGACCGACTTTCAGATTGCAGATTACCTGGAAAGTATTGTGCGTGAAATTAACCAGATTGATCTGGAACATCCAGCAGATATTCAGGCACAGCAACTGATCAAAAAAGCCTTTCTGTATGACGCCGCCCTGATTATTCGTGACTTGGATTTTACTGTTTCTGAAAATCACCGGCATTTGGATATTGAGCAGGTTCGAACTTTTATCTTTGAAATCTTCATGAAAAGTGAAATTCTGGGAAGCTGGTTTGCTCATATTTTGCCGAGTGAATATGCCGAGCAGGAACTGGCCATTTTTCAGGATTATTTTATTCAGCAACAACATGTTCGCGACTTTGAAATTATCCAAACCTTTCAATATTATTTTGTCCTGAGCAGCACTTACGACAGTTCTGTTTCTGCCTATTCAATTCGCCGTTTTTTAACCGAAGAAAACTTTGGTAAAGAAAATCGATTCTATATCAGTGGTCTGGTTCTTGACCCGCAACAGCTGGATCAAGCAGATTATTTTGCAAATTTTAAACAGCTGATGAACCGGATCATTGGTATTCAGCGCAAAATGAATCCGCATATTGTAGAACTGGTTGAATCCCTACATGAATATAATCAGCAAAATCTCATTCCAAGTTTAAAAGAAGTTTTAAATATTCAAAGTTTTTCCGTCGACCACCTGGTGAAAGAGCATCTGGAAATCTTGGAAAAAGATTTATCCTTGAATATTCTCGAACCTTTCCTAAAAGGTTTAAAAAACAGTGTGCAACATACCGACGAACTGGAATATTGCTATTTAAATATTTTAAGGTTAATCAATGAGTTTCTGCATCAACTGGAAATTTTGTCGCAGCAACCGATGCTGCAGTTTAATCAGCATGCGCGTTTGTTTAAATATCGCTTAATTGCCTATTTAAAATTACTGGAACAACGTCGTGCCCAAATCTTTGTGATCTTTCACGATGAATTTCTCTATCAGCAACAGCTACAAGCAGTTTCCGCCCCCACTCAGGAAATCAGGGAACTGCTCAATAGCGCGATGGAACAAACCCGCCAGATCCAGCAGCACATACGCCAGTTAGAGCGCGAAATGCAAAATGCCGAAAACAGCAGTTTTCTTAAACGGCTGTTTAAAAAATCTGAACATCATGAATTGAAGATCAATCAATTAAAACAGAATCTGATCGAAGTTCGAGATCATTGCTATCTTAAGATTATTGCTATTCAAAAACTGGCCGCTCAAGAGAGTGTTTATCTGGAAGCGAAGAATTTAATTCCGGTGATTGACTCTAAAGTACGACATTATGCCTTTGCCAATGGTGAAAATGGCGTAACGCGTTTACCGCTTTTGATACAGTTACCTGAAGACCGCAACAGCTTTAACATGCAGAGCATTCTCATGGCTTTAAACTATGAATTTCTGCTCTCTGCAAAGAGTTGGGGATTATCCCAAAAGGCCTAAAGGCAAGACTGCTAGACTCTCTAAAGGAAGGTAAATCAACGAGCTTGTTTAAGCGGTGATTTTGGTGCTGAAAAATTTACGGCAAGCTGGTTTTTTTGGGACAGATCCTTATACCAGGCTGATTAATTGTTTAGGGCTGATAGTAGGCAGATTTTATATGTACCCAATCTGCTCTACTTTGGGACAGGAACGAATATCTTAGGCTAGAAATACAGCAATATCTTCCGCTACCGCCCTCGCTGTACGGGAAACCCCGACCAGCGTTGCCGAAGCAGCACCGGTCCATTCCCCATAGCCCAGCAGCCATAAATTCGGCACCTGAACCGAACGGCCATTATGAACAGCAATGGTCTGGTCCTGCTGAATAATCCCAAGGCTGTTCAGATGATTCAGTGCCGCCTTAAATCCGGTACACCAGATCACTGCATCCACCTGTTGAGCAGATCCATCGTCCCAAATCACGCCATGTTCTGTAAACGCCGAAAATGGACGCTTGCTCTGTAAAACGCCTCGCTCACGCGCATCTTTGACTGAATCAATCATGACAATATCGCCCAGCCCACCAACCGGCTGCTCGATGCTTCTTCCTTCCTGCTGGGCTTTCAGGCGCTCGGTTGCCCTTAAGAACAGGACACGGCCGTCGACATCATCCGCCAGAAACTGCGGTGGTGTCTGGGTAATCCACAGCGTTTCGGCAACCAAAGATACTTCTGCCAGGATTTGTGCACCAGAATTTCCGCCGCCCACCACCATGACTTTTTTGCCCTTGAAGGGTTCGGCATTCAGATAATCTGCCGAATGCAGTTGCATACCCTGAAAATGTTCACGACCGGCATATTCGGGAATAAAGGGTTGGCTCCATGTTCCCGTGGCGCTCACCACTGCTTTGGCTTTCCAGCATCGTTCTCCGGCATAGACCTCTAAATACTGGTCCTTGTTTTCTACACGATCCACATGCACGGGACGGACCACGGGAAAGTGATAGCGCTGTTCATAAGCCGTCAAATAATCGATTACTTCGTTACGCGTCGGATAGGTCTGTTCGGTCGCCGGCATCATCCAGCCCGACAGCGAACTCCAGCTGTTCGGGGAGAAAAGACGCAAGGACTCCCAGGCATGCCGCCAGGCACCTCCGGGCTGGGACTGATCATCCAGCAGGATAAACGGAATGTTCTTGCGCTTTAAAAAATAAGCCATGGACAAACCGGCTTGTCCAGCACCAATGATGATCACTTCCGTTACAGTCTGTGTTGCGTCCAAAAGCTTTTCCCCTTGCATTTTTCTGGTGTTCTTCAGGCCGAATCCCGCTTTTGCAGCAGGTTCCAGCCTCTTTATCTTATTGATAGGACAGCATCAATCAAAACGAACTCTGTTTTACAAACTGCGCTGATTGACCCGTTTGGAGAGCTCTTCAGCAGATTCCTTGCGTTCCGAATAACGGTTGGTCAGATAAGCACTTTGTCCACGGGTCAGCAAGGTAAACTTATAAAGCTCTTCCATCACATCGACAATCCGGTCATATAAAGATGACGGTTTCATTCGCCCCTCTTCATCAAATTCCAAAAAGGCCTTGGGAATGGAAGACTGGTTCGGAATCGTGATCATGCGCATCCAGCGCCCCAGAATCCGCATCTGGTTCACGCTATTAAAAGATTGCGAGCCGCCGCTGACCTGCATCAGTGCCAGGGTTTTGCCCTGCGTGGCACGAATGGCCCCCGCCGCCAGTGGAATCCAGTCAATCTGTGCCTTAAAGATTGAACTCATCGAACCGTGCCGCTCCGGTGAACACCAGACCATGCCTTCGGACCAGGCCAGCAGTTCATGCAGTTCCTTGACTTTAGGATGTTGCAGATCGCTATCTTCAGGCAAAGGTAAACCTTTGGGATGAAAGATTTTGACCTCACAGCCAAATCGTTCCAGAATACGGCCGGCTTCCATCACCGCCAGACGGCTGTACGAGCGCTCGCGGTTCGAGCCATACAGCAATAACATCCGTGGTGGATGGTCGAGTTCTTTAGCCTGTACCTCGGCAAAGGTCGGCGTCGGTAAAAGATCAGATTCAAGATTTGGGAGGATCATCTCTGCCTCTTAAGAATTAGGGTAATATTTTTTCTTCAGCCACAAGGATACGCTGACCAGCGCAATCAGCACCGGCACTTCCACCAAAGGCCCAATAATGGTGGTAAAAGCGATGGGCGAAGCCAGACCAAAGGTAGCAATCGCGACCGCCAGGGCCAGCTCAAAGTTATTGCCCGCTGCGGTAAAAGAAATTGCGGTGGTTTTCGGGTAATCATTGCCCATCCATTTGCTCATAAAGAAGCTGACAAAGAACATCAGCACAAAATAAACCGTCAATGGAATCGCGATGCGCAGCACATCCATCGGCAAACTCAGCACATCACCGCCTTTCAAGCTAAACATGGCTACAATGGTGAACAGTAAGGCCAGTAAGCTGAGCGGGCCAATTTTCGGTAAAAACCGGGTTTGATACCAGTCCAGCCCTTTGGCTTTGACTAAAGACAGACGGGTCAGGAAGCCCATCAGGAAAGGAATGCCCAAGTAGATGAGGACGGCATTGGCAATGGTCCAGAAATCCACATTAATCACATGACCTTCTACCCCAAAAAATGGCGGCAAATAAGTCAGGAAGAACCAGGCATAACTACTAAAGAACAGAATCTGGAAAATACTGTTAAACGCCACCAGTGCCGCACCATACTGGCTATCCCCACATGCCAGACCGTTCCAGATCAGCACCATGGCAATACAGCGCGCCAAACCGATCAGGATCAGGCCGGTCATATATTCCGGATAATCGCTCAGGAATACAATTGCCAGCACAAACATCAGGACCGGGGCAATCAGCCAGTTCTGGATCAAGGACAAGGCCAGGGTTTTTTTATCCTGAAACACTTGCGGCAATGTTGCGTAGTCCACTTTCGCCAACGGCGGATACATCATCAGGATCAGGCCAATTGCAATCGGCAAATTGACCGAATTGACGCTCATGGCATCCAGCGCCGTTGATGCTTGTGGAAACACCACCCCAATCGCAACCCCCAAAGCCATGGCTACAAAGATCCACAGAGTCAGGTTACGATCTAAAAAGGACAATCCGGATTTAGACATGATCGGCTCGATTAAAGATGGGAAATTTGATTGATGCTGGCAATGAGCTCCGGACGACTCATTTTTTCGGTATCCAAGGCAAATAAGGCATCCAGGCATTTATTGATGTGATCCACCGTGGTCAGGAAGGCCTGTAATTTTTCTTCTTTGGGTAAATCCAGATGTGAAGGATCAGACAAGCCCCAGTGTGCCTTGATCGCTCCACCCAGATACAATGGACACGCTTCCTGTGCCGCCGCATCACACACGGTAATCACGACGTCTGGCTGGTACTGTTCACAGGCAGCAATGGTTTTGCTGGACAGGCCATCAGTCGATAAGCCCAGATTGTGTAAGGTTTCCAGCGTCAATGGATGTACCTGACCGGAAGGTTTGCTGCCGGCACTGTAAGCGACCCAGCCTTCAGGCGCACGACTATTGAACAAAACTTCAGACAGAATGCTGCGGCAACTGTTGCCCGTGCATAAAAACAAAAATTTCATGAAAATTTACTCGCAATGGCTCTGAATCGTTAGCGTGGTAGAATTAAATAAAACCGGAACTTCACTACGTTTCAGCACGTCCAGAATTTCAAAACACCAGGCCGGTAATTGCGGATTGATGCTGTAATACACCCACTGGCTTTGCCGGCGATCGTTGAGCAAACCGCAAGACCGTAACAAGGCCAGGTGCCGTGAAATTTTCGGTTGGCTTAACTGGAGTTTATCGGTCAGATCGCAGACACACTGCTCTTTGTTTTCTGCAATCAGCAGGACAATACTGAGACGCGTTTCATCCGATAAACATTTAAAAAACTGAACGTGGTCCATAGTTGCTCCAATTCTATTATTCAAATATACACATATCCATATATACAGTAAAGACGACCTGTCAAAAATTGTCGCCAAATCGGCATCGAGCGACCAGAAAACATTAAATTTAAAAAAATGCCCACTTTTTCCAGGCTAGAAGAAAACCTGTGACTTAAACCACCGGTTTTCTTCCTACAGCTGCAATTTTGAAACTATTTATTTTTCTCGATCAGTTCTGCTATGGCTTGCGCTTCCAGAACCTTACCACTCGAAACGATTTTATTGTCAATTATTAGCCCCGGAGTGCTTAATAGTCCTGTCTCAGCAATCTGCATCATATCCGTAACATACTCAATGTCTGCTTGCACACCGCTGCTTTTCACCGCTTCTTCAGTTGCAGCCAACAGTGCTTTACATTTACGGCAACCTGTACCTAAAACTTTAATTTGCATATTTTATTCTCCACACGTTTTATAAAAACCAGTTACCCAAAGTGTTCAGGCTATAGCCAATAATCAAGATACCCACAAAAATGATCGCAACAAACAGGCTCAATAAGCGGGTTTTGACCACTTGCTTTAACAGGATCAGAGATGGCAGGGAAAGTGCGGTGACGGCCATCATAAAGGCCAATACCGTACCTAGACCCACGCCTTTCGCCACCAAAGCTTCTGCAATCGGCAGGGTGCCAAAGATATCTGCGTACATCGGTATGCCTACGATTGTAGCAATCAGCACAGAATACCAATGCTCCTGACCAAGCAAGGCACTAATCCACTGTGCAGGAATCCAGTTATGAATCGCCGCGCCAATCCCTACGCCAATCAATACATACATCCAGACCTTGCTGAAAATTTCCACCACCTGTTCCCAGGCAAATGTACGCCGTTCTTTCGCGGTCATACTGAAATCTTCGTCTTCTCCCTGAATCGCCTGATGTTGGGTCACAAATTCCGCCACATACTTTTCCATTTTCAGGTAGCTAATCAAGGAGCCACCCAATACTGCCAGTACCAAACCAAGCAGTACATACACTATGGCGATTTTCCAGTTAAAAATACTGGCCAATAAAATAATCGAAGCCAGATCGACTAATGGAGATGAAATCAGAAATGAAAAGGTCACCCCCACAGGCAGTCCGGCACGGGTAAAACCAATAAACAGCGGAATGGAAGAACAGGAACAAAATGGCGTAATGGTGCCGAGTAAGGCCCCCATGATATTGGCTTTGATTCCGGTCATCCGGCCTAAAATCTGTCGGGTACGTTCAGGCGGAAAATAACTCTGGATATAAGACAGTGTATAAATCAGGACCGAGAGCAGAATAAAAATCTTGATGACATCATAGATAAAGAAGTGAATACTGCCACCGAGGCGGGTCGCGACCGATAGACCGAAGACATTTTCAACCAGCCAGCGCACCCCATCCGAGAGCCAGGTCATTTTAAGCAACACATCATTGAGCCAGGCAAAAATCGCAATTATGCTTTCCATTCAAAGCTCCTGGTTTGGGCGGGAAAATAGCGCCTGGAATGAAGTCAGGCCGATGGACTCATTCACAGATTTTTGAGCAGTTCACCGGCACAACATTCCCCGCACTGTCGCATCTGCAAGAGATGAAGATAGCTGATATCCGTTAAAACCGGATACGGGGAAACTGCCTACTGATGATCTAATTCTCTTATGCATCAAGGACCTATTGCATTCAGTATGTAAATTATATTGATCATCGTCAATGTTTTTTATATTGAGGAGGGCTTTATTTCAGCCGGTTGCCCTGCTCATCAATAATCACTTCACCATCTTCTTTGGCAAAGGCTTTTAATTGCGGTAAAGGCAGAATATCCAGCACCACTTCTGAGGGACGGCATAAGCGGGTTCCAAGCTCCGTCACCACCAACGGGCGGTTGATCAGAATCGGATGCTCTAACATGGCATCAAGCAGTTTCTCATCGCTCCAGCTGGCATCATCCAGGTTCAGCTCAGTATAGGGATCGACATTTTTACGCAAGACTTCACGAACCGTTAAACCGGCGTCCTGAATCATGTTGACCAGCTGCTCTTTCGAAGGTGGGTTCACCAGATATTCGATCACTTCTGGCTCAATGCCTGCATTGCGAATTAACGCCAGTGTATTCCTTGACGTGCCACAGGCCGGGTTATGATAAATCTGGACTTTGGGCATTTGATTCATGAACTTTCCCCTATAAATGAATCCTAGCTTTATATATGAATATACGGATATTCGCAATATGAAATATATGAGTTTATAGCATTCACCTGATAACCTAAGTCCACAATCATTTGATGCCGCTTTCCAGTAGAGCTGTCTCATGTCTAGAGAGTGGATCAGGTCATAGTCAGCTTTACCTCATAAATGGCAGCAGGTTTGACTCAAACCGGTTTTACCGGATACATACAGTTAATGAACTTCTGACGAGTAGCAAAAGATAACCAAAATAAAAAAACTGCCTGAGCGAAACACTCAGACAGTTTTCTATAGCAAAATCTAAGGCCAAATTAGAAATTTACAGTCCAGGACAGCTGCGCTGTACGTGGTGCCCCAAGGAATAAATAGTCATCGCCGAAGAAACTGCCCGCATCTCGCCAGTATTTCTTATTGAACAGGTTATCAATGTTAAAGCGCAGCATATTGTCATAGCCATAAGCCCGGAAGTTATAGCTTGTACCTGCATCAAATACGGTATAACCAGGTACTTTTACAGTGCCTGTTTTGTTGGCATATTTACTGCTGCTGTACTGCATGCCGGCCAATAAACGCCATCCTTCCACTTGCGGCACTTGATAAGACAGATGGCTGGCGAAGCGGACAGTAGGTACATTTTGAGTTTGATGACCCTGATACTCAGCTGTTTGTATTCCTGTGAGACGTGAACGGGTGAGCGCCAAACTGGACATCACATCTAGATGCTGACCTACGCGCCCTTGTAGACCCAGTTCCAGACCTAGATTATGCTGTTCACCATCCGAGACATAGTCACTTGCAGCATTGGTATATTGGTTGTCTTGGGTTAAATCAAACACTGCCGCGGTAAAGAGTAGCTTCTGCCACTGCTGCTTAATGCCCAATTCATACTGGGTGGAATGTAGGGGGGCTAAAGTTGCAAAAGCATTGTTGGCATACCACGGAGCCTGTCCACCGTCACTTAAACCTTTGGCATAGGAAGCATACAGATGGGTATGTTCCCCCGGCTGATACATTAAGGCCAGCTGCGGCAGGAAGCGGTTCAAATCGGTATCCCGGATGTTGTTGCCATTGGCATTATAAGCACTTTCATTGACATGCAAGAGTTTGCCACCCACCAACACGGACCATGCCTCATTGAAATCAATCTGGTCGAGTAAGTTCAAGGCCGTGTGCTGGCTATCCAATGATTTGTAATGATTGCCTAAAGTCTTATCACTTGGTGTGTAGGTAATCGGGTCACTATAAATATTTCCTGTCGATTCAAGATTATCTGTTACAGGCAGGTTGATGGCATCATGTTGTGCATGACGTTTGTAGGTCTGTGACAGTTCCAGATTAAGCTTATGTTGCCATGCGCCAGTGTTGAACTGACCATTTAATCCTGCTTTAAACTGATTGGTCAGATAGCTGTCATTCGGACTTCGGAAATCATAAATATCATAGTTACCATTTTGGTCAAAGCTATTGCCTAAACCTGAGTATTGGCAGATGCTGCTATAACAACCCCACGGGAATGCTGAATAATCATCCACCACCACACGGCTTTGCGAAGCAGCCAGATTGGCTGTCCAGTTGTCATTGAGCTGGTGAATATATTTTAAACCGGTATTCAAACTTTCATTGGTCACCGGTTGGCTCCAGCTCTGATAACCCAGCAAACGGTCCCATTCAACGCCAGTGGGTACTGTTTTACCATCCAGCAACTGATAGCCGGGTACGGAGCGCTGACGTTGGCGCTGTGATTCGATATCAAATTCCAGTTTTGAACGATCCGAGATTTTCCAGTCTAAAGCCAAAGCACCAAACACGCGCTTGCCATCGGCATGTTCCACATAAGGATGAATCTCTTCATGCGCCAAATTGACGCGATAGCCAAACTGCTGATCTTCACCTAGCCAGCCACCCAAGTCCGTTGCCACACGGTTGCCGCCATGACTGTCGGCTTCAACAGTAATTGAGCGCATGTCTTGAGGACGTTTGGTCACATAGTTCACCACACCACCCGGGGTTGCAATGCCACTTTGAAGTGCACTGATGCCTTTTAAAATTTCGACTTGCTCTTTGTTTTCAAGCGCCACATTTTGCTCACCGCGCAGCAAATGACCATTGACTAAATAGCTCGACCCCAGATTTAAGGCAAAACCGCGCATGATAAAGTTCGGATAATAGCCAATCGGGGCATAGCCATCCCCTACTGCAGCATCATTTTTAACCACATCCGTCAGGGTTTTCGCATGCTGATCGGCAATATGTTCGGCTGTGATTGTGCTGATTGATGCAGGAATTTCAGCCAGGTTTTGCTGGCTAAAACCGTATAAATTGACCTGGGGTTGGTCATAGGCCGTTTCAGCCGTCACTGTGAGCGTTGCCAGTTGTGGGATCTCATTCCCATTTGCAGCATATACCCACACCGGGCTTAAGCCTAGACATGAAAATGAACCTGCAGTGAGTAATGCTTTATGTAAATGAGAAAATGAATACGTTTTCACAGTAGTTGTCCAACCCCAAAAGATAATCTTGCAGCATGCATTTTGCGGGCATGAGTATTCACAATTTTCTCAGATTGAACAAGCATTTCTACCACATATCCGAGATTTTTTTATTATGGTTCCGATACGGCTTTTTATATCAGGATTTCTGGGTTGGGTTTATCTTCCCATTATTCAAATTTAAGCCGCGACTTGGGTGAAAGGTCTACCTCATTTTAGCTGATTGAATACCGCCATACCTGCATATACCTGAGACCTGATTTGAGAACACTGAATCGCCTCGGGCCAAGTTTGATTTTGGCCTTTTTTTCTATTGATTGTGTTTTGATTGGACCTGGCATTAAATCACAAGGACGGTATTGCTTAGCCTGTGCCTTTTATTCAAAGATAACAGGCTATTCGTTTTTTAAAGCCTGCGCTGTAAATCTAAATGATTCAGCTTACTATACTGCTGCTGCATATCATTAAATGCATCAGAAAAACCAATTAATGAAACTTCATTTACAATAGGTTTAGCACTATGAGATACATTAAACTCGGTTTTTACCTCAAAGCCACGCTTGAACTGATCTATAATCGCTTGAGCGTCACGGTATAAACCCTCACGTGCCTGCAAAACACTATTATTGTCTACTTTAAGTAGTGTAATAGAATTTTTGGCATGGTTTATGCCAACACTTAAGCTGTAAGAATCGTTCATACGCATTACCGTAATATGGTTTTTACGCATTGTGCAAATTTTAGTATTTTCACTACTCTTTACCCAGCATTGAATATCCCAGCTTGCACGCCCCAATAACCGATTTTCAGATTTTTCAAGAGAGTCATTTATATGCTGATAATCTACCTGTTGTATTAAATAGCCCAACCGATCATTCTTCATGCTTATAGTTGCAGCTCCTGCCGCATTTGCAATCGTTAAACCTAAAACTGCCCCAAAGAAAATATAAGTATTATTTAACATTAGTCTATATAAAAAGCTAAATTCAGCACACTATAGCAAGCTTTTAGCCTTTCACATCTTATACATTAATTTTATTTACTAAATTAAAAATCCATGATCCATTATTTTTATATTATCCATTGTCTTGTCAATGTATGAGATTTTAAGCTAGCGTTCAGATGAAGAGGCTATCTTTTTAATTTTAAACTTTTAAACTTTTAAACTAAAGATAACCCGAATCCTGTTTAAGCCAATGCTTCACTAACTTTGATCATTGGCTTATTTTTATGGCAGAGCTGATAAGCACACAAAGTTGCATAAATACCTGCCAAATAGCCTTCAAGGCTTCTCGCTTTAGTCGTCACTAAATGATATTGACCTTTCAGTAAACTAAATAAAGTTTCTATTTTATTCCGCTGCTTTAAATTGTATTCATCTGCTTTGGATAAACCAACAGCTTGCATGTTTTTACGATGATATGTAATTAAATCAACACCTTTGTTCTTCAACTTGGATTTCAATTCGTGACTGATGTATCCACGATCCGCATAGAGTTTTGCTTTTAATCCGTCTACCAACTGTTCAACCATTTTAATATCTGCTGTATGCCCATTGGATAAAGCTGTACGGACAATATCTCCTGGTTGATTCATGATTAAATGCAGCTTACAGCCATAGAACCAGCCCATAGAGCTCTTGCCTCTAGATGCAATTTTAGCTAAAGATTTATGTCGCTGAATGCGTTGATTTTTACATACTGGCAGTGTGGTTGAATCAACCCATAAATAAGCGTTTTGCTGATCTTTCATCAAAGCAAAATGCAAAGCATGTAATGCTAATTGATGTGATTGAATCAGATGAATCATGCGTTGGTAACAAGGTAGGCTTTTAAATAAATGACTATTATCTTGTCTTAAAGATGCAAAGAATGCTTTAAAGTTGTTGAAATGTGAACATTTATACCAAATGGCAATAAAGACGATTTCAGAAAGGCTCAATACGGATGAGCGCACTCTTAAGCGTTTTTTTCCTTGTTTTAGAAAATTCCAATAAGTTGATTCAAATTTTTGAAAGAAATCATCAATTGCTCAGAATAAAGTAATAAAATCAAACATGGTGACTAGAGTTGTGAGTTTGGTGTGGTAACTCAACTGATGGCTCTAGTCATCTTTTTTTCAAGTCAATTTCTTATCCGAGATTCGGGTTAAAGATAATACCTTATAAATATAGATTTCAGAATTTAAACCAATCAGCAAGGTTTCGTAACCGCCTTATTTCCATAAAATAAAATTTTAGAAGAGGTGATATATAAAAGATCTCTTTCATAAATCAAAAATTAAGCTACTTGTTGTTGATTATTTGTACCGTAGAATTTTTAACATTCATGCATAATTTTTAGATGAAATACATCGACTCAAAACAGCTTTCTGAAACACAGCTTAAGCGATTACGAGCATCTCATGGTCAACGTTTTATTTAATGGTTGAGCAATTGCATAAGCATGTTCTAGCTAAATGCTAGACTACCCAAATCACGCCTGGAGGATTAGATTCTGCTTTGTCTAGGATACTAGGAGCAGTCCAGTCCATTAAAACAGGAGTCACATCTATGATTTATGAAGTATCTGGAGATATTTTACTCAGTGATGCACATGCGATTGCTTACGGTGTTGCCCCCAATGATAACTTCGCTACAGGTCTTGTTTTAAGTCTGCGTGAGCACTGGCCGGCCTTGTATAAAGACTTCCGTAACTACTGCCATATTTGCAATCGACATGGGTGAATGCTGAAGGTCAACGTATCGTAAACTTGATGACACAAGAAGCAGCTTATGACAACGGTTTAAAACCAGGCAAGGCGTCTATCGAATATGTAAACCGTAGCCTAAAAAACTTAAAAGATTTAATTGAACAAGAGAAAATTGAAAGTCTGGCATTACCTCGCCTTGCCACAGAAGCTGGCAGTTTAGATGGGGAAGATGGACGCCCACTCATCTATACACACTTAGCAGATCTAGATATCCCTGTTTATATCTATACCTTGTACCCAAAAGGGGATAAACGGATGAATCATTCATATAAGTGCTAAGCTGTGGTTGCTGAAAGCTTTGTCTAGGCAAAGCTTCCTCGAATACAGTCAAAATCAGAATTTATGTAATCCTCATCGAATTTGCACAAGACGACAAGAAGAATTGAGAGGCCTAAGTTAGGCTAAAAATCACTGTTTTCATACAGATGCGCCATACGCTTCTGTTTTGTTTCTAAATACGCCTGATTAAAATGATTTAAGCCTACCGTCAAGGGAACGCGGTTAACCACATTAATGCCTAAATCGGTCAATGCCCTGATTTTAAGTGGATTATTTGTAATCAACCGGACATCTTTAATTTGTAGGTAATCCAGCATAATACTACACATGTCATACTGCCGTGCATCTGCTGGTAAGTTTAACAACAGATTGGCATCAAGCGTATCATGACCTTGATCTTGCAGTGCATATGCACGAATTTTATTGGTCAATCCTATGCCCCGACCTTCCTGACGTAGATACAAGATTACCCCTTGCCCTGCATCATTAATCATTTTCATGGTTGCATGTAATTGTGGGCCACAATCACATTTTAATGAACCAAAAGCGTCCCCTGTGAGACACTCAGAATGCATTCTGACTAATACAGGTTTTACAGGAACCGTTTCTAATCCTTGAGCAAGAGCAATATGTTCTTCACCCGTCGTTTGATCTTGAAATGCTATAATCTCAAAATTACCGAAAGCAGTCGGTAATTTAGATTTAGAAACAAATTGTATCACCACTGATTCATCCAATTAAATTTTAAGAGTCAGTAAAAACACTGTTCATCAAAAATAAAAGATTTGTCATATCTAAATTAAGATTGATTCAGTATTTTCGTATCTTCGAAATATTACATTTCGGGTTTGATCATAGTGATTTCAAAGTGAATTTTATGTGAAACCCAAAAACATCTTGTTCACATTTTTAAACCGCTCTAGACCAGCACACAAAAACCATGGATTGAATGCTTGCCTCCTGTCAGCATATCTGCTGTCAATGAGTATAACCTGTCCACTTTTGTCCGGAGCGTTTTGCAATCAGTCTAACTGATATATTCCAACACCTACTGCATCATACTTTTGGTCCCTGCTTTAACCTCACTCATCAGTCAACACAGCTGGTCAAAGTTGAATATTAAGTCGTCTAATCCCAAACCAAAATTTAAGCAGGCTTTAAATCAAGCCTGTGACCGTACACCAAGAGAGCCGAAATAAAGACTTCATATCCAACGGCATTAAAACCTCATCCCCCTTTTTGTTTGTCTGCATATTGGCAAATAGTATCCAGATCTTTATAAAGAGAATTGGCCACGATATTTGGCAGGACTTGATTGACCTTGACGAAGATTTTCTCGGGATAGCCGACCTGATAGGACTGACAGTCTTTCTGCAGGAATTGATAAAATTCCTGTGCTACAAATTCTGGTGTATCAATCTTTGTACCCAGCCGGATATTCATTTCAACCACATCAGGATTGTTCATTTCGGTATTGGTGGCCCGCGGCGAGAAATAGCGGAATTTGAGCGGAGTGTTGGTGTATTCCCGTGCCAGTGCTTCAGTCGCGCCGCGCAGAGCAAACTTACTGGCACAGTAGCTGACATAGCCCGGGTAACCAATGCTGCCAAAGGTTGAACCGATATGAATGATCTGGCTCGGCTGAGTTTTCGACATCAACGGAATGATGCCTTGGACCAATTGTAATGGATAGACCACATTGATCAGCATCATCTGTTCCATGGTGTCTTGTGACTGCTGAGAGAACAGGCTGAAATCGTTAATGCCGGCATTGTTGATATAGTAGTGAATCGGAGTATTCAGCGCGGCCAGCGCATGAATCAGCTCGTCGCGGCTGTGCTGCTCGGCCAGGTCACAGCGGATTAACTGCAGTTGCAACTGCGGATAGCGCTGTGCCAGATTATCGCGCAATTTGTGCAAAGCCTGCTCATTGCGACCGATCAGAACCAGATTCAGCCCGTTTTGTCCAAGAATATTGGCAATGGCCTGACCGATGCCACCAGTTGCGCCTAGAATAACTGCTGTTAAATTAGCCATAGATCATTTCTCTTTTTATTAAGTTTTTAATGTGAGTTCATATTGGTTTTAAAAAGCAGGATTGAGACTCAGCCCCATACAGATATACAGTTTACGTTCCTCAAGTGGCACCATTATTTCACGTCGGCCGTGCATAAAACGTTTGTTGTCGATAATCACCAGATCACCATCCTGCCAGTCAATTTCCGAGGTCTGGGCTTCACAGCGTTCGGCCAGTTCAACCAGTAAATCGGGGCTGATTTCTGAACCATCAGCAAAATAAAAACGGGGTTTTTCGTAATTATAAGAAGGTCCCAGCAATGTGTTGGCAAAGGCCGGAATCCCCTTGAGATTGTCATGACGGACCATATTCATGCTTAAATGGTATTGCACGCCTTCATCATGTGCGGGGCTAATGCGCTGTCCAGGAACCATCTGGATAAAGCGCTCCAGTTCCTGCTGTCCGACCTGCTCTGCATTTTCAATATTCAAGGCTGTAGCCACATACTGCTGCCAGATCGGCTTGGGTAAATAACGGCTGATGGTCATCGGCTCGGCAAATTTCTGCTTGAGGGAGTCTGGCAGATTTTTCCAGACTTCATGCCCATCACATAAGGTGGTCTGTGAACCGCGTGAAGCACTTTTTTCACTGAAAAAGGCGATGATGTCAGGTGGTAGCGGGGTGCTGCCATTTTCAATATGCAGCCCCATGGCCTGGGTGCCGGCATCAACTTTCTGCGACTGACGGGTGATGTTTTCGCGTGCAGGATCATAGGTCAGACGCTGGCATAAACCATTCATGAGTTCACTAAAAGATGTCACGTCATAGTGTTCATGTCTCAACAAGACCCAACCCTGTTCTATCAGACGCTGTTTGATCTGTGAATGCGTAGTACTTAAAACCTGTTGTTGTGCCATATTCATGGGTTTTGCTCTCTAATTTTGTATATTAAGTCCATATTTTAGATTTGCATGGACAAAAAAATTTCGGTTAATGTTGTGCTAAAGCAGCCTGAAAATGCAGCTGGATCTGCTGCCTGCGCAGCTTGCCGTTATCGGTCAGCATTTGGTTACTCAGGGAAAATGGCTCGGGAGCACGACACCAGTGTTTGATCTGGGCATAATCCGGCATGCGGGTGTTGGCCCGCTGAATTGCTGCTGCCAGCTGCTGGTCGGGTGTAGAATCGGCGGCATAAATCACGGCCGACAGATATGGCTGTGCCTCCCCGAAAATGGCAATCTGCTGGATTTCCGGTTCGGTGAGACTGTTGGACTCCACCCATTCCGGGGAAATATTGCGTCCAAAACTGCTGACAATGATCTGCTTGATGCGCCCGGTAATGTATAAATAGCCATCTTCATCAAAATAGCCGGCATCGCCGGTATGAATATAGGGAGTGGCTACCAAATCATTGACATAACCCAGCATGGCATTGCCTTTGACCACCACTTCGCTGTTAGCCGCAATCTCAACCTCGACATGCGGCAGAACACGACCCACACTACCAATCCGCCGTGCACCCGGCAGATTCAGACTAACCACCGAGGCACACTCGGACAGGCCATACCCCTCATAGACCGGGAGTTTTAGCTGCTGGCACTGTTGAAGCAAATTAGCAGATACTTTCCCGCCACCGACGGCAATAAATTTCAGCGTACTGAAACCTGTACTGCCGTATTTAGCGCTATATTCCGCAACAGCTTTCAACATTTGCGGCAGTAAAATCACACTTTCAATTTGATAAGTCTGTACAGCATTCACAAAACGCTGTACATCAAAAATATGATTAGAGACCAGACCAAACTGGCTCACCTCACCTACCACTACGGCGCGTCCCATGCTTAGTGCAACATAAATGCCGGCAATATTTTCCAGTAAAGTGGCAAATGGAATCAGGCACAGATGCCGTCCAAGCTGGCTGCTGGCCAGTGCCTGACTCAGTGAATGAGTAATCGACTCAATAGTGTCTTCTGCCAGACATACCCCTTTCGGCGTTCCAGTACTGCCCGAGGTATAGGTAATTTTTGCCAGCTGCCGGGATTGGCAAGGAAGTAAGCTATGGTGCGGTGTTTGAGACTGAGCTAAACGAAAAAACTGAGCATGCATATCGACAGATACAGAAACCTCATGCTTGCCTATTGCATCAACTAACTCCATTAGCCACTGCGGCGTATCCCCTGTCTTTTCACTTGCCAAGCAAAGCAGATCTGCCTGACTGTCTTGTAGCAGATGAAGAACCTGTTCTGGAGTAAAAAACAAGGGAATAGGAATTACAGTTACACCAGCTAACTGGGCAGCGAGATCAATGATAATCCAATCCACACTATTCACACCCCAGAGTGCCAGGCGTTGAATCTTTAGCTGCATTAACTCGGCATGAAGCTGTTCAAGCTGATTTTTCAGCTCGACATAGTTAAGCCTATCCCTATCAGTAACAATCGCTTCACGTCCCGGATCCTGCTGGGCATAGGCTGAAATGGCCTTAAACAAATGACTCATCATTTTAAAATTCCGTATATCTACAAAGACGAACTACTGATCAATTGATTCAGAAAAAATGTAAAACTGCTGAGTAACCTGCAATGCTGCAGCTACATCAATGGCAAGCACATAAGGTTTCTGCTGGTAATAGCTGCCCCATTGAAATTTCGCTTTGCCCAACACTTCCGGGTCAGCTTTTTCAATGACATGAAACTGCAACCCCATTTTTTGCAATACATAACGAACTGCTGCGGTTCCGGTACACACAGCCCAATCAATATTTTTTTTCGATAGATGAAACACCAGAAAAGCCACCATCAGTTTGGCTTTTTCCATATCCAAAGCTGCCAAATTGCCAATTTCAACAATCTGCGATCTTTGCACCGGTACATTACTTAATTGCGTGAGTATCTGTTCAATCGGCGCATCCAGATACCGTTCAAGAAAAGCATCGACCGCGCTTAAATGCTCCATGCCGATCACGACCTGCATCTCTGCCCCCGCATAACCGGCAAACAGGGTCGAAGAAAACTCACAGACCGAGGCCTGATGGACTTGGCGGTATTTCTCACGAATAAAGTTTTCCAATATGTTTCGTTCAGGGATCTCGCTTCGTTGCACGGTTTTCACCATGAGGCGAAGTGATGAATTTTTTAAGACCACAACAGGAAAAGCAGGATGATTTTTTTGTTCTAAAAGTTTTTGATTATTGATGTTTTTTTTAAATTTTAATGGATGAATATTGCGATCCAGATAGTAGGTTTTACTAAATGAACGATCATCCAAATTGAATTTCCTCATTCTCTTTTCACCACACATAAACAGCTTGGTGATCACATTAGGCCTGTAAACTTAAAAAACACTTAACACTATCGAAGGCGTATTTTTAAGCAATTTCAGGCTTAATAAGTTGAGCTAGAGAAAATGAATGAGGGTCAAATTAAAGTTGATTATGCCTCTCGAAATCAGCGCTTATCTTTTTTTAAACGGGTAATTTAAATCTCAATGATCCTATTTTTATCATTTAACATTTTGTTTTTACTGATTTATTAAGTAAAAAATCAGGCATCCGCAAACCAACAATCGGAGCTTAAATTACTCTAAATTACGTACAAGGTAACGACATCTTTGATGGGTAAACGCCAAGGTGAAGGATGAAAAAAAATACGACATCCTTTTAAATGACACACCCCATAATTCTTGTTGCTGTTTAGTAAAATTTCTCCCTGAATATGTAAATAAAATGCTTAGAAAATACCTTGCCCTCTCCAGAAAGGCGCTTCCTGTCTTCTCGTGTTCTCATTAATTCCAAGATCAAGCTAAACAGAGATGACCAGCCTTTCATTCTTACTGAAAAAGTATTCGCTTCATATGGCAAATTTCTGCCGAAACAATAGGCGAGGATACGCACAGTGGCGTGTCGCAGACTTAAAAGATGTCTGATTCTCAGACATCTACCATATCTCAAAATAATCCCTTAACAACAAAAAAACATCCTACAATCAATAACAATCCTGCAAAACATTTTTTGAGCATGCTGGGTGATAATGCATGTGCAGCTTTGGCACCTAAACTTGCGGTAAAGAAACTCATTATGCTAATACCCAGAAAAGCATAAACATGAATAAAGCCAATGGTGTTTGGAATCTCAACATGCTGCTGCATGCCAAAGAACATAAAGCCTAATGCACCGGCAATCGCAATTGGTAAACCGCATGCCGCAGATGTTCCGACAGCTTTTTGCATCACTACGCCATTTGCCGTTAAATACGGCACGGTAATGCTTCCGCCGCCAATCCCAAAGATAGCTGATGCCACACCGATGCCTGAACCCGCAGCAATTTGCTTGCCTGTAGATGGTAATGTTTTACTGGGATCAACTGCTTTCTTTGCCCCCTTAAACATGCTGTAAGCAACCCAAAGTAAAAAAATGCCAACAATGATCTGCAAATGTAGACCTGAGAGCCAGCCTGCAATGCCTGCGCCTGCAAAACAGCCGATTGCCATTGGCAGTGCCAGATTTTTAAAGACAGGCCAAATCACGGCATCATTTTTATGATGTGCCATTAAAGAGCTGATAGAGGTCACGATAATAGTGGCCAATGAAGTGCCTAAGGCCAAGTGCATAATCACATCAGGGCTATAGTCCATTTGACTAAAGACAATATACAGCAATGGCACAATGATAGTACCTCCACCCACACCAAAGAGCCCGGCAGCAAATCCAGCCACGGCGCCGATGACTAAAAAAATGATTAATTCCACGATATAATTACTTAGTTAAGACTTTGATATTCAATAAAAATTTAAACAATTTCCACTTGCCCTACATGGTGATAAGCGCGATTAAAGTACACCAAACTTTCTTCTTGCTGGCTTTGTTGAATCGCCACCACTTTGCAGATAAAAATACTATGCGTTCCCATCTGTTGAATCTGCTCAATTTCACAATCAAAACTCGCTAATGCATCTTTCAGAACAGGAGAACCCGTTTCCAGCGTTGTCCAAGACCCCAGCTTAAATCGTTCTTCAGAGCTGAATTTGCTGGAAGCAAATGCATTGGAAAGGTTTTCATGCTGTGCGCCTAAAACATTTACAGACAGAATTTTATTCTGAATAAAATGTGCATGTGAGCGAGATGATTGATTCATGCAGACCAACAAGGTCGGTGGTGTATCGGTTACACTGCATACCGCCGATGCAGTAAATCCATGCATGCCTGCTACGCCCTCTGTCGTGATTACATTCACTGCAGTGGTTAGCAAAGACATTGCATTTCGAAAATCGGTTGCTTCAATCATCTCGTAAATCTCAAATTTGAATTTTGCTTATCTCTAGCTGGAGGCAAGGCGCTTGATTATTCGATTGATCTGAATGATTTAACCGAAAAATAGCGCGCCCTTTCCTTATTTTGAGACAGCCCGCAATTAAGCTGTCAGTTCTTGACGCACAATAGCGGCACCTGCACTTAATGCATTCAGCTTGCCTTGCGCAACTTGACGAGAGAGTGGCGCCATACCGCAGTTGGTTGAAGGGTAAAGTTTGTCGGCATCGACAAACTGCAACGCTTTACGTAAGGTATCTGCCACTTCTTCAGGCGTTTCGATCTGATTGGTCGCCACATCAATTGCACCCACCATCACTTTCTTGCCACGAATCATTTCAATCAAATCCATCGGTACACGTGAGTTTTGACATTCAAGCGATACGATATCAATTTTAGACTGTTGTAATTTCGGGAAAACTGATTCGTATTGCCGCCATTCCGAACCCAATGTTTTTTTCCAGTCGGTATTGGCTTTAATGCCATAGCCATAGCAAATGTGTACTGCAGTTTCACATTTCAGACCTTCAAGCGCGCGCTCTAAAGTCGCTACCCCCCAATCATTGACTTCATCAAAGAAAACGTTAAATGCAGGTTCATCAAACTGGATGATGTCCACCCCTGCTGCTTCAAGCTCAAGGGCTTCCTGGTTCAGAATTTTGGCAAATTCCCAAGCCAGTTTTTCACGACTCTTATAATGACCATCGTATAGGGTATCAATCATGGTCATTGGACCCGGCAGCGCCCATTTAATAGCTTGGTTGGTTTGACTGCGTAAAAATTTTGCATCTTCTACAAACACAGGCTGTTTGCGAGATACCGCACCTACCACAGATGGCACGCTGGCATCGTAACGCTTACGGATTTGAACTGTTTCCCGCTTTTCAAAGTCCACACCTTCAAGGTGTTCAATAAAGGTCGTGACGAAGTGCTGACGGGTCTGTTCACCATCGCTGACAATATCAATACCGGTTTGCAGTTGCTCATGCAATGACAGACTTAAGGCATCCCGTTTTGCTTGTAGCAACTCCTCACCTTCTAGTTTCCAGGGTGACCAAAGTTTCTCAGGTTCAGCCAGCCAGGAAGGTTTCGGTAAGCTGCCAGCGGTTGAGGTCGGGAGCAGAGTTTTGGGTTGTAAAAGCGCCATGTGTAATCTTCTTTCTCTAAATTCGTGAATTGATGCTGTGAATCAGGCAGCCTGCGCTTGATCTGCGTTTGCAACCCTAAAGTTCGCCGCCCACGCATCCAGAATGTCTTTATAAGGCTTGATGAAGTTTTCTTCCGTCCATTTACCCTGTTTGACGGCCAATTGACCACGCTCAACACGGTCGTAGACAATTTGCGTCAATGAAAAATCCTGATAGTTTAAGCTTGGCTGATACACCAAACCTGCCGGTGAATTGGTGTTGTAGATTTCAGGACGATAAATTTTTTGAAAACTTTCCATGGTGCTGATGGCACTGATGAGCTCAAAATCGGTGTAGTCACGGAGCAAGTCGCCTGCAAAATAAAATGCCAAAGGTGCATTGCCATGTTCAGGTTTGAAGTAACGAACTGTTAAGCCCATTTTTTTAAAATAATCATCGGTACGTGAATATTCGTCATTTTTGTATTCCACGCCTAACACTGGATGCACATGGGCTGTGCGGTAATAGGTTTTAGTGGTCGAAACACTGAGACAAATCACAGGCTGCTTTTTAAACTCGGCTTTGAAGGCTGCTGAATGGACGAGATGCTGATACAATTTACCGTGCAAATCGCCAAAATTTTCAGGTTTTTCATCTGTTTTACAGCCGAGTGACGGTAATACCACACTGAAATCATAATCACGTACATAAGATGAGAAGCTGTTCCCAATCATGCCTTCAATACGTTCATTGGTCTTATGGTCGGTAATGGTACTTTTCAGCATTTCAATGAACGGGAAAGTTTGCCCTTTGCCTTCAACGTCTAGTTCAGCAGAGATGATATCGATTTCAAGTGAATATCGGTCACCTTTCGGATTATCACAGCTGGCCAGACTGTTAAAACGGTTATTGATCATCGCTAAAGTTCTGCGAAGATTCTCTTGACGGCTTTCGCCACGTGCCAAATTGGCAAAGTTTGTCGTTAAACGTGTGTTGTCTGCTGGCTGATAGTTCTCGTCAAAACGGATGCGCTTAATTGAACATGCAAATTTATTACTCATGGAGATTCACTGCCCTAATTTTTTCAATAAAATCAAAATTTCTGTATGCAGTCATTTATACTGGAATCAAAACATGAATAAAAATGATTTAATCTAATTACAAACTGAGAGAAATTCACTTTAAAGATTTTAGGGTATTGGCAAGAGAAATAAGCGAAGCAAAATGACTGCTCTATCTTGGATAGTTTAAGTCAATTCAATCTATATAAAATGCTGGAAAATAAGAATTTAAAATTCGTCTGTTTAAATAATTAAAAAATTATAAATTACAACATCTTAATAAAATATATCTATCAAAACAGGGCGCATGTGCGCTCAAAAAAATTGACTTGAAAGCCCATCAATTGAATTCTCTAGGGGACAGAAAAATTTCTCTATAAGGCATTTATATGCTGTTGTTTAAATAAGTGACAACACTTATTGCATCACGTCCATAAAAGCAACAATATTGAATTTAACTCATTTTAAGATGAGAAAGTATCAACATATTCATCCTGCCTAATTATATCCAAACAGCTGGATATAAGGAGACCCAAACCCTCTATGTTGAATAAACCTGGTCATCAAAACTGACTATCTCAACAGGTTATGAAGAAGATCCAGCACATACATTTAACACAAGCCACAATTTATAGAATCAAGCAGGTTATAAATACAACAGTGTAATCACAGTCCTGCAATACAATAACAAGAATATTGAGGCAGAGGCTCAACTGAAAACATGGGCTATCAACATTTAAAAAGGTAAATGCTTATGATTAATCCAGATAAAGAAACAGATGAAGAAGTAAATGAAGAGTTTCCAGAAGAGGAATTAGACCCGCAAGAAAAGCAGGATCGTGAAATTCAGCGTGGTCAGTTAGGCGTAGACAAAGACCCACAGATAAAACGAGACCAAATCCGTCAGGAGCATCAGGATGAAGAGGATCAGAATCTATAGTTTTGAATGAGTTGATTCATCTGAGGAACAAATGAAGAGAGCGTTCAAAATTCTGTGTCAGCCGAATTGGCTAGAGTTTAATTATATCATCGAGCCTGCCTTCAAAGTAAATCGATAACTGTGTGATGGTTTGCCCCCAGTTTGTCACCGGCATTGTCCATTTTTCAGAAGCCTGTTGAATGCCAATATACAGCAATTTCAGCAGGCTATTTTCATTCGGGAAAGCCCCCTTGGTTTTGGTCAGTTTTCTGAATTGGCGATGTACTGCTTCAACCGCATTGGTGGTATAAATTGGCTTCCTAACCGCTTTCGGATATTTGAAATAGGCACTGAGTAAATGCCATTTTTCACGCCATGAACGAATGACTTTCTCGTATTTATCCCCCCATTTGGCTTCCAGCTCATCTAGCGCCATTTCAGCTGCCTGCTTGGTATCTGCTCGGTAAACAGGCTTCAGATCAGCCATAAAGGCTTTTTGATCCTTACTGGCCACATAACGCAAGCTATTGCGGATTTGGTGAATAATACATAACTGCACTTCTGTCTGCGGAAATATCGCAGCAATTGCTTCAGGGAAGCCTTTAAGCCCATCAACGCAGGCGATCAGAATGTCTTGTATGCCACGGTTCTGCAAATCTGTGAGTACGCTGAGCCAATAATTAGCACCTTCACTTTCTGATAGGTAAAGACCCAGCAGTTCTTTATGGCCTTCGGTATTTAATCCCAGTACGGTATAAACGGCTTTGTTGACATAACGGCCTTCATCCTTGATCTTGTAATGGATGGCATCGAGCCACACAAAGGGATATACGGCATCAAGCGGCCTCTGTTGCCAGGCACGTAATTGGGGAATTAGCTTGTCTGTAATATTGGTAATGGCACCCTCGGAAATATCCAGTGCATACATATCGGCAATATGTTTTTGAATATCACGGTAGCTCATGCCGAGCGCAAACAGTGAGATGACTTTACTGTCGATCTCTTCAGAGAGTTTGGTTTGATTTTTCTTGACGAGTTGAGGCTCAAAATCACCAGTGCGATCACGAGGTGTTTCCAGTTCAAATGAACCGGAGGATGATTTTACGGTCTTGCGAGAGTAACCATTCCTGCGATTGGATGGTTTAGGATTTTCTTCCAGATAGTTTTCAATTTCAGCATTTAAAGCCGCTTCTGTCAGCTGTTTGATTAGTGGTGTCAGGATACCGTTTTCACCAGTGAGGGGTTGTCCTGACTGTAATTGTTTTAAAGCTGCTTCGAAATCAAAGTTGTTTGCCATGATGTGTCATTTCCTGTTTGATTCAGTTTATTGAAATGACACAGATTTTTGAACACTACCCAAATGAAAGCTTCCTCTTCTTATAGATAGCTATCTGTCAGATACTGTCTCTATCACCTGCGCTCTAGAATCACTTTGAATACGGCCATCGACCAGATTGATGGTGCGATCACAGGTGGCAGACAGACGCGGATCATGCGTCACCAGCAGTACCGCACAATCCCGTTCACGATGTACTTTACGGAATAATTGAAACATGTCTGCAGCCGTCTGGGTATCCAGATTCCCTGTCGGTTCATCGGCCAATAATAGTGCCGGTTCCGTAATCAGCGCACGGGCAATCGCCACCCGCTGTTGCTGACCGCCCGAAAGCTCATTCGGTTTACGGTCAGCAAACTGTTCCAAACCGACCGCAGCAAGCAGTTCACGCGCCCGCTCCAGTGCCTGTTTGTCCGGCTTGCCATGTGTCAGCATCAATGGCATGAGTACATTGTTTAAGGCCGTAAAAGCCTGAATAAGATGGTGAAACTGAAACACGAAACCGATACTGTTGCCGCGTAGCGCCGTTCGTCCCGCATCATCCATGCCACTGGTCGGCTGACCCAGCAAATACAGCTCACCGCTGCTGGGTTTATCCAGCAAACCTAAAATATTCAATAAGGTACTTTTGCCGGAACCGGAAGGACCAATCAGCGCAGCAAAATCATTGCGTTCAATACGCAAATCAATTCCATGCAATACTTCAACTTCATTGGGCTGGCCAATATTATAGGATTTACGCAGCGCTTCCAGGCGCAGTACTTCCTGAGACTGATCAGACATGACGAATTGCCTCCACAGGGTCCAGTGCTGCTGCCCGGCGCGAGGGTATCGCAGCAGCCAGTACGCCAGTCAGCGTCGCCAGCAACAAGGCCAGTATCACCAGATTGATCGAAAGCGGAATGTAAAACAGACCGGGGCCAAAGGTGTTGAATATCCACACCAGTCCATAACTGACCGCACTGCCTAAAATCGAACCCAGCAGGCCAAATATTGCGCCCTGAAACAGGAAAATTCGTAAAATTTGCAACTGGGTCGCGCCCGTCGCACGTAAAATACCGATTTCCCGGGTACGCTGCACCACGCTGACTGACATGACGCTGGCAATTCCAAATGCCACCGAAATTGCCACAAAGATAATAATCATATTGGTCGACAGGCTCTGAGCGGTAATCGCATTCATCAGCTGGGCATTGGTTTTAATCCAGCTTTCGGCTTTTAGTGAGGTCAGGCGTCCTATCTGTGCAGCAATATTGTCTGCCTCAAAAATATCCGCGATGGTCAGGTCAATCACGGTAACGCCGCCAGGCAAACTGAGTAAGGACTGCGCCTGTTTCAAGTCCAGGTACACATAGCGCGCATCCAGTTCGCGTACCCCAAGTTCAAAGATCCCGGCCACATTGACCAGTGCACTGTTCTCCCGCCCCGTATCCAGCCGCAACTTGCTTCCCACCTGCACCCCCAGATCTTTGGCAAGCTGGCTGCCAATCATTACATCGTCTGCACCGATGCGCAGCTGGCCACTCAGCAGATATTCTTTCAGCGGAATGATCTGTTGATAACGCTCCAGATTAATGCCCACCAAGGCAACTGATTGAATGGCATCGCCGCGTTGCACAAAGGCCGGCCCGGATACCACCGGAGATACGGCGGTCAATACCGGCAACTGATCCAGGGTTTCGGTAATCTGCTGCCAGTTGTTGATCGAGCGCAACCGCTGTGCCCGCTTGTCTTCCTGCAATAATTGCACCGTTCCTGCAGCAGGCTGCACAATCTGGTTGACCTCATCCGGTGACAGCAAACGGATATGGGCCTGAGTACCCAAAGTACGTTCGACAATATTCGACTGCAATCCTTGAATTAAAGCACTGATAAAAATGATGACAGCCACCCCCACTGCGACACCCACAGTAATCATGATGGACTGTGCACGACCTTCACGCAAAAAGCTGATTGCGATTGTCCATTCTGTCCAGAGCCGCCCGAAAAAGTTTTTCAATCGAATTTCACCGGTAATTCATTTTTGCTATCTGTATCATCAGCCTGATGATTCAAGGGTGTGTTTTGCTGTTTTAAGCGTACCCGCGCACCCTCTGCCAAGGAGGATTCGGCATCGGCCAGCACCTGATCACCATCCTGCAAACCCGAAACCACTTCCGACATCGCCAGCCCACGTAAACCTAAAGTAACTTGACGACGCTGTATCTTTTCATCACGTACCAATAGCACAACGGCCTTATTGCCTTTAATACCGCTTAAAGCATCGTTTGGTATAGCCAATGCCCGTTCTCGCCTGTTGGTCTCGACATTTACCGACACCGTCATATCCTGACGCAGAAAATCAGGCACCGGATCGACGGCTAAGCGAACCTCTACCGTACCACGCTGCGGGTCTATGCTGGGTGCAATGAAATTGATCCGGGCCGGAAAAGGTTGATCCGGATAGGCATCGGAAATGACGGTAGCCTTTTGCTGTAAATCAAGTTGCGGTAAATTTCGCTCATCTAAAGGCACCCGAATTTCTGTATTGCCCTTCAATGCAATAGTAAATAAGGTTTGGCCCGGCTGGATCAGATCGCCCGGTTCCACATCCAGTGTGAGTACCGTACCTGTGACTGTAGAGCGAATTTTAGTTTTGGCCAGTTGGGCCTGGGCCACAGCAAGTTGCTCACGAAGCTTGGCTTCCTCGACTTGACCGGGTGCCAATGCTGCCGTTTTTAGTCGGACTGTTTCAAAATTATTGCGGGCGACCCTTTCCGCTTCCACGGCCTGTTCTATTTCTTCTGCTGAGAGTATGCCTGCTTCTAGATTACGCCTGCGTGCCGCTTCCCGACTGGCCTGTTCAAGCTGGGCTTTGGCAGTGGCCAGTTCTGCCATTGCCTGGGGACGCCGACTGGTTGCGAGTTCGGTCAGTGCCACTTCGGCTTGTCGTACCTGTGCAAGCAGTTCATCCGATTTCAGGACGAGCAGCAAATCCCCCGGAACGACCTGATCCCCTTCCTGTACAAGCCGCTCGAGAACAATACCGGTAATTTCACTACCCACCTGGGCACGTGATACGGTCGCTACACGGCCGGTCGCGACCACATTTTGCACCAGCGGCCTGTATGTCAAGGTATAGGCTGGCAATAGCGGTCCCTGCCACCATCGAAACAGAGCATAAGCTACTGCAAGTATGAGCAGCAGGATAATCAGCACAAATTTATAGCGAACAACGCGCAATGAATCTCTCCAGTTCAGCTTAAGAGCTTGGTACATCTAACAGCAAGTACTGTTGCTCTGTAGAATTGTATGCTTCAACCTGTTATTAACAATAATATTTTTTTGAAAAGCCTGATGAATTTAAACTATTAAACTTTGGTCGTGGTCTGTTCATGGTAAATTGTCTAATTCGAATGATTATCCGAATGAGCCGGATAAAATAAACGAAAAATTGCTCTGCTTATACCTGCATTCTTGGCTTCTTTTTTAAATTGATAAAATAATTTATCATAAGCCGAATAACCATCAAAATTCCAGACTGGACAAATTTCGTCCATGCTTTTTTTGCAAAGAGAAAACATCTAAAAAAAACAGTAGGATGTCCTACAGTGAAATTATTGCTTTCAAGCTGCCTTGCGAGCCGGTCAGGGTAAAGCATCTACTTATCTTGATCTTGAATACGGTCAGCAATTTAAGATGAAGAGGATGGGCTGGGTTTTAAAGATTGCGGGTGTTGGCCATTTTATTAAGGCTTGGCCTGGCTGCATCAACCCGAACCGGTAGAACTATTCAAAATAAACCGTTATTACCATTGATGGGATTTTCTTATCATACCAGTTATGGCATGGATGCTTATTCAGGAAAAATTAAATACAAAAATAAAGGCCTTACTATAAGCTATTATATAGTAAGGCCTTTTTGATTTACCGACTGTTAGAAATTGTAGATTGCAACTGCATTTAAACGATTATCTTCACCAGTTTTACTGCCATTTGGTGCAGCCCCAAATGCCTCACGTTCACCATAAACATATTCAAGACCAAAACTTAAAGGCTTGGTTGGGCTATAGAAAATATTTGCCCATGCTTGCCAAAGCTCTTTGTTGGCTTTGGTTTTATCTGCGAGCGCATTAATATAGTTTTGGTCTTCATCAAAACTCATATAGCCATAGCCTAGTGTACCGTGGAGTTTGTCACCAAATTTTTGAGTCACACCAAGCATAATTGAGTCAAATTCATTTTGAACCAGACTACCATCTGTCCGAGCAATTACACCAGTATTGGTAAATGATACAAAGCTGCTGTCCCCTTTCACATGATAGTAATCGGCTTTTAGGGTTGTTCCTGGCAGCACATCATACTTGGCACCCGCACCTACGCCCCATGCCATTTCTTCTTCAGAATTGATCCGTTTTTCATGGCCCATGGCACGTACACTGACATTGAAGTTATCTGCAAACTGGTGATTTAAACGTGCAGTGAGTGCAGGTAAACGCTGGCTCACTGTGCTGTCTTTAGGATCTTCGGCAGCCACGACTAAATTGGTTTTTGGATTAAATTTGGCAGTATAACGAACTTGCGGTGTACGTTTTACAGCACCACCGACAAACGCTAAAGCATCAATCGTTTCTGGCATATAATCTGGAATGGCAAAGTTTGACCATGTTTGACCCATTAACCAGTTGCCATAATTTAAGTAGGCATGACGAATACGTAAGTTATCGAGGTTAGCGCCACCCAGGAAATCCACTTCGATTTTACCTTTGACGTCTTGATCACCCACCGGGCTTTTGAAATCTAAACCTAAACGTGTTGCAGAAAGTGTCGATCTTAAACGGTCACTTTGTTCTGCATTGCCTTCAAGCGGTACACTGTTAATCTGGTTATATGGCATATCTTTAGCGCCGCCTTCTACCTGATAAGAGGCATCTAAACGCACATTACCGTATAAATTAAACTCGGCGCCTTTGGCAGTTTTCAATACAGGGTTTGCTGGCACAGTTGCTGCAGTACGTTGTACGTTAGCAATTGCAGTCGCGGTTTGTGCATTTTGTACTTTTTGTTGCTCAACCAAACTGCGCAAAGCCTGAACTTCCTGTCTAAGTTGTTCAATTTCATTTTGCTGCTTGGTTTGTGCTTGCGCTGCCACACTCATACCGCCCATGCTTAATGCAATCATGCTCATCATGAGCGTACGCTGCATATTCGGTCGAACCGTTGTTGTTTGTAAATCAGTTGTTGGGGTTAAAGTTTTCGCGTTCATCCTAAACTCGCTTGTTATTTTGCAATCAAATTCTAGCAACAGATCACCATCGCTTACGATGGCAATCTATATCATTGATGACAGTAAGTTAATGAAAAGGTAAATAAATTATTGAGTTGATTTTTGTGCAACTGAATTGTTGTTCACATTAGACGCTGTAAGCGCTTTCGCATCTACAGAAGCTTTCAGGTTCACCATGAAGATTGCTAACGCTGCAATTACACCGGGAATCGCAATAGCAAAGAAGTTCATTTGGTGCGGTAAATTCATGGTTAATAATGCACCTGTCAATACCGGTCCAACGATTGCACCGATACGACCGATACCTGACGCCCATCCCATACCGGTTGAACGTACTGTGGTTGGATAATACTGTGCTACAAAGGTATACAGTAAAATCTGGGAACCAATGGTCGCTGCACCTGCCACAGCAATCAAGCTGTAGAGCACAAACTGCGGGCTGTTAAATCCGAGTAAAATTAACGCTGCTGCACCACATAAAAACATAATGGTCAGTACTTTTTTAATGTGGAAGCGATCTGCCAAGGCACCGCCACCAATCGCGCCAATCATGCCGCCAATATTGAGGGCAAACAGGAAGATCATACTGGCACCGAGTGAATAGCCGGCCTGGATCATGAGTTTTGGTAACCAGCTGCCTAGGGCATACACCATCAACAGGCACATGAAGAATGCGATCCAGAACATGAAGGTACTGAAACTACGGCCTTGCTGGAATAATGCTTTAAGTGGAGCTTCGTCGCCTTTTAACACGTCATTCAGAACAAATTGCGTACCCTGTTGAATGCTGAGTTGAGGTGCGATTTTCTGGATAATGCCATGCGATTTTGCAGTCTCATTTTTCGCAGTTAAATACATCAACGATTCAGGCAGGAACATCCAGATTACCGGCAAAAGTAATAATGGCGTACCGGCAAGAAGGAACATGATTTTCCAGCCAAACTGCGGTACCAACCATGCACCCAATAATGCAGAGGACATTCCACCAATCGCATAACCACTAAACATCAGGGCAACCAGCGTGCTGCGGATACGTTTTGGTGCATATTCGGTCATGAGGGCGACCACGTTTGGCATCACGCCGCCAATTCCCAAACCGGCCAGGAAGCGCAGAATACCGAACTCAGTCGGGTTGCTGGCAAAAGCACCTAAAAAGGTAAAGCCACTGAACAGTGTTACACAGATCATAATGGTTTTTTTACGGCCAATTTTATCGGACAGGGTTCCGAAACTCATGGCACCGAACATCATGCCAAACAATGCGGTACTGGCCAGTAAACCCGCCTGTACGGTATTGAGCGCCCATTCCTGCATGAGCAAGGGTAGCGCCACGCCATAAATCACCAGATCATAACCGTCAAAGATAATGATCATCAGGCACCAGAATAAGACGCCCCAATGAAATGGTGTAAATTTTGCTTCATCAATGAGTGTATTGATATTTATCTTATTGGACATGCTTCACCTCCTTTCTGTGAAGTCCTGTTTGTGCCATCACAATGCAGAAAATGCGAAAAAATGTCCAAAACCGATTGCATATATATTCATACCTTAAAAGTTGAATGCCCATTGTTTGGAGTGGGTGCAATACTTTAAAGATATCTTCACAAGGTCTAATTCAGCCTGAGTGCTGCTTTAGTCATTCTTTTTTTTAAAAAAATACAGAACCCTCACCCCCTTGAGGATGCGTCTGCATAATTGGATACCGCTGAAAATTTTGAGTTAATCCAGCCCGAATTTACGATGAATGACAGCCGAGGTTCAGATTACACTGCGGTCATAAGCAATCGCTTCCAGGTCATAAACCTGATAAATACAGTCAAACAGCGAACGGATATGTTCGCTTTCATCCATGCTGCGAATCGCCAGAAAGATGGGACTGACCGCGGCATCATCTAGTAAGGGAATATAATGCAAATGCGGTAACTGAATGGTTTTGGCGCTTTCCGGGACAATACAAATCCCTTCCCCGGCAGCCACCAGCCCCAGAGCCAGCTGGATTTCACGCACTTCCTTCAAGTTTTTCGGGTCCAGGCTATATTCTGAAAACAGCGATCTGACCTGGGTAGAAAAATTCGGTTTGGGATGGCTCGGATACAGAAACAGGTTTTCGTCAACAATATCTGTCAGGAAAATTCCCTTTTTATGTTGTACAAGTGGATGGCTGGAATGCATGGCGACCATCAGCGGCTCTTCACGCAACAGGATGCGCCGAACCGCCGGGTCGGAAATTCTGAGACGACCAAAACCGACATCAATCCGCCCTTCTTTCAAGGCCTGAATCTGGTCTTTGGTGCTCATTTCAATCAGTTCGATTTTTAAATGCGGCTGCTGCTGGCGGAATAGATAGACAATTTTGGGTAATAAGCCATAGAGCAAAGAACCCACAAAACCCATGGTAATGGTCTTTTCTACCATTCCTACCCGCTGGGTCATGGCTTTAATTTCTTCTGCATTAGACAAAAGTTTAACCGCATGCTGATAAAAGAATTGCCCGGCTTCAGTGGTTAATAATGGTCGGCTACCCCGCTCAAAAAGCTGGATTCCCAGCTCTGATTCAAGGTTCTGTATCTGCCGGCTTAAAGGTGGTTGAGCAATAAACAGTTTTTCCGCCGCCTTGGTGAAACTCTGCTCTTCTACGACGGCTACAAAGTAGCGTAAATGTCTCAGTTCCATGATATTCCATACCTTTAAAGCATACTAAAATGCAAAATTGATCTTAGACAGTGAGTATCTATTCTTTTAAGGTATATCACAAGAGATACACAAAGCAAGATTGAGAAGATCAAAGATGTATAAATCCATAGAAACGTTGCTTGTCGAAATTCCTACCATTCGCCCACACAAGATGGCGGTGGCGACGATGCAGACCCAAACACTGGTACTGGTCAAAATCAGCACAGAAGATGGTTTTGTGGGTTGGGGCGAAGCAACAACCATTGGTGGACTAGGCTACGGTGACGAAAGCCCGGAGAGCATCAAAACCAATATCGACACTTATTTTGCGCCTCTATTAAAAAGTTTAACAGGGCTAAATGTTGCGCAAACTGTACAGACTTTAAAAAAGCATATCAATGGCAACCGTTTTGCCAAATGTGCCATTCAAACAGCTTTACTGGATATTCAGGCACAGCGTCTCGGTATTCCAGTAAGTGAACTGCTGGGCGGTCGTTTACGTGACAGCGTGCCGGTACTTTGGGTATTGGCTTCTGGCGATACCGATAAAGATATTGCTGAAGCGAAGAAAATGATTGAGGCCAAACGCCATAACATTTTCAAGTTAAAAATCGGTTCACGTGCGGTCGAAGCCGATGTTGAACATGTACTGGCCATTAAAAAGGCGCTAGGCAAAGACATTTCTATTCGTGTAGATGTGAACCGTGCCTGGTCAGAGCTACAAGCGGTTAAAGGCATTCAGCTGTTGCAGGATGGCGGTGTTGACCTGATTGAGCAACCTTGTGCAATTGACAACATTGATGCCATGCAGCGTCTGACCCGTAAATTTGACATTGCCATTATGGCCGATGAATCGCTGATGGGACCACAAAGTGCATACCAGCTTGCCAAGTGCAACGCGGCATCGGTATTTGCCGTCAAAGTTGCGCAGTCTGGTGGACTGATGGAAGGCTGCGTGGTGGGCAAAATTGCCCAATTGGCTGGAATTGACCTGTATGGCGGCACCATGCTGGAAGGTCCTGTGGGCACGATTGCATCTGCACACGTGTTCTCGACTTTTGAAAACCTGGCGTATGGCACAGAGCTGTTTGGCCCTCTGCTACTTACTGAACAAATTTTAAAGACCCCGCTTCAATATCAGAATTTTCAGCTTGCCCTTCCTAAAGGTGCTGGTTTGGGTATCGAGCTGGATGAAGACAAGATTGATAACTTACGTCGTCACTAATTGAAGAGAAAGGAGTTTCACATGCTTTTTCAGGTACGTATGGACGTGAACATTCCACTGGATATGCCAGCGGAAAAAGCCAATGAAATTAAAGCAGTTGAAAAGGCTTATTCACAAGATTTACAGCGCCAGGGTAAATGGCGACATATCTGGCGCATCACTGGTCAGTATTCCAACATCAGTATTTTTGATGTGGAGAGTAATGAAGAACTGCACAACATTTTGCAGGGTCTTCCACTTTATCCATACATGAATATCGAAGTGATGGCTTTAAATCGTCACCCCTCTTCAGTTCGTGACGATGACAGCTGATCAATAAACTGGAAAAGGAAGGTAAATTTATTCCTTTTCTGTAAAGCAAAACGTAATTCAAACAAGGAATGGGGCAGCCAGTACTCTCACAACAAATATTGAGAAATGAGCCACCCAAAAACATACTTCCAAGGAGTAACAAAATGGATCGTCAAACCATTGAAAATGTAGTTAAAGCTTGTAACGTAGACACTTCTGAAGGTCCAGTAAATGCACGTGTACAACAGGTACTGGTGCGTTTGGTTACAGATTTGTTCCAAGCGATTGAAGACCTGGATCTCAGCCAGTCTGAAGTTTGGAAAGGTATTGAAACCATTATTGATATCGCAAAAGCTGATGAGTTTGCATTGATGGGATCTGCAGTCGGTCTGGAACACTTCCTTGACCTGCGTGCTGATGAAGCTGATGCGAAAGCAGGCTTAACGGGTGGTACGCCACGTACAATTGAAGGTCCTTTGTATGTTGCTGGTGCACCTGAGTCTACAGGTTTTGCCCGTATGGATGATGGTTCTGAAGAAGGCAAAATCCCGACATTAATCATCGACGGTACTGTAACTGATACAGAAGGCAACATCATTCCTGGTGCTAAAGTTGAAGTTTGGCATGCCAACAGTCACGGTAACTATTCATTCTTTGACAAATCACAAAGCCACTTTAACCTGCGTCGCTCAATCTTTGCAGATGAAAAAGGCCAATACACTGCCCTTACTACCATGCCGGTAGGTTATGGCCTGAATCCTGAAGGTCCGCTTCAAGGTGTGCTTAACATGATCTCCCGTCATGGTCAGCGCCCTGCTCACGTGCACTATTTCATCTCTGCACCGGGCTACCGTAAGCTAACCACCCAGTTCAACATCGAAGGCGACAAGTACCTTTGGGATGACTTCGCATTCGGTACACGTGAAGGTCTGGTTGCAACTGCTGTGGACGTAACTGATGAAGCTGAAATCGCACGTCGTGGCCTGAAAGGTCCTTTCAAACACATCCAGTTCGATGTAGTACTTCAGAAAGACAAAGCTGGTGCTCCTTCTACTGAAGTTGAACGTCGTCGCGCAAGCGCTTAATGACCTTATGATAGGAAATCGAGATGTCAGTTTCATGACATCTCGGTGACTTGCCCAAAGTTGGACAGTCGGAGAACGGACATGCCTCGTATCCCAGTAATTAACACCAGCCATCTTGATCGTATTGATGAACTTTTAGTTGACGATTTTGAAAGTGGCGAATTTAAGCTTCACCGTTCTGTATTTACAGATCAAGCCCTGTTTGACCTGGAGATGAAATACATCTTTGAAGGCAACTGGGTTTATCTGGCCCATGAAAGCCAGATTCCAAACAACAACGATTTCTATACCACTTATATTGGCCGTCAGCCAATCATCATTGCGCGTAACCGTAATGGCGAACTGAATGCCATGATTAATGCCTGTTCTCACCGTGGCGCACAATTGTGCCGTAACAAGAAAGGAAACAAAGCGACTTATACCTGCCCATTCCACGGCTGGACATTCAACAACTCTGGCAAGTTGTTAAAAGTGAAAGATCCAAGCGAAGCAGGTTATTCAGACTGCTTCAACAAAGACGGTTCACACGACCTGAAAAAAGTTGCGCGTTTTGAAAGCTATAAAGGCTTCCTGTTCGGCAGCTTGAATCCGGACGTTCCTTCACTGGAAGAATACCTGGGCGAAGCGACCAAAATCATCGACATGATTGTAGGCCAGTCAGAGCAAGGGCTGGAAGTTTTACGCGGTTCTTCGACTTATACCTATGAAGGTAACTGGAAGTTGACTGCCGAAAACGGTGCCGATGGTTACCACGTGTCTGCCGTACACTGGAACTACGCTGCAACAACTCAGCAACGTAAAGAGAAAGAAGCCGGTGACAACATCCGTGCCATGAGCGCAGGTTCATGGGGCAAACAAGGTGGCGGTTCTTACGGCTTTGAACACGGTCACATGTTGCTATGGACACAATGGGCCAACCCGGAAGACCGTCCAAACTTTGCCAAGAAAGATGAATACACCGAGCAATACGGTGAAGCTATGGCGAAATGGATGATCGAACGTTCACGTAACCTGTGCCTCTATCCAAACGTATATTTCATGGACCAGTTCGGTTCACAAATTCGCGTATTGCGTCCACTTTCTGTCGATAAGACTGAAGTGACCATTTACTGTATCGCGCCTAAAGGTGAAGAGCCAGAAGCTCGCGCACGCCGTATCCGCCAGTACGAAGACTTCTTTAATGCTTCAGGTATGGCTACTCCAGACGACCTGGAAGAATTCCGTGCCTGTCAGGCGGGTTACGCAGGTATCGCGCTTGAATGGAACGACATGTGCCGTGGTTCTAAACACTGGATCCAAGGTCCGGATGATGCTGCCAACGAAATCGGTTTAAAACCAAAACTGTCTGGTATTAAAACGGAAGACGAAGGTTTATACCTGGCTCAGCACCAGTACTGGTTAGAACTGATCAAGAAAGGCATTGCGACTGAGAAAGAAATTGCGGCATCTACTGAAGGAGAAAACGCATGAGCGACATCACTTTAGAAAATATTGCTCAATTCCTTTATCAGGAAGCTCGCTTTCTAGATGATGAGCAATGGGATGACTGGTTACAGTGCTATGCCCCTACCGCCTCTTTCTGGATGCCGGCTTGGGATGATGACGACAAACTGACCACAGATCCGCAGTCTGAAATCTCTTTGATTTATTACCCGGACCGTCAAGGTTTGGAGGACCGCGTGTTCCGTATCAAGACTGAACGCTCGTCTGCAACCATGCCAGATACCCGTACCAGCCACAACATCAACAACATTGAAATTGTTGAGCGTGATGGTGACAAAGTAACGGTTCGTTTTAACTGGAACACCTTGAGTTTCCGTTACAAAACCAACTACAGCTACTTCGGTATGTCACGTTATGTGATCGATTTTTCTGGCGACAAACCACAAATTTTAAGCAAGTACGTGGTGCTGAAAAACGATTATATCAACCAAGTCATTGATATTTATCACCTCTAAGACTGTTCTACAGCAAGGTAAAACCTTTCAGCCATATGGAAATTTGGCTGAAAGGTCTAGTTTTAAAGATTTATATAGGATATTCAGCCATGTCAAACCACAATGTTGCACTTCAATTTGAAGATGGCGTTACACGTTTTATTTCTGTTGCACAAGGTGAAACCCTGTCAGATGCAGCTTACCGTCAAAAGATCAATATTCCTTTGGACTGCCGTGACGGTGCATGTGGAACGTGCCGTGCGTTTTGTGAATCAGGTTCGTATGACATGCCTGAAGAAACTTATATTGAAGATGCACTGACTCCTGAAGAAGCAGCTGAAGGCTACATTCTTGCATGTCAATGTAAACCGACTTCAGACGCCGTATTCCAGATTCAAGCTTCTTCTGAAGTATGTAAAACTGAAATTCATGAATTCCAGGGTACTTTGGCTCGCGTCGAAAACCTGTCTGACTCGACCATTACTTTTGACATTCAGCTTGATGAAGGTCAACCGGACATTCACTTCCTGGCAGGTCAATATGTCAATGTCGGCATTCCAGGTACAACTGAAACCCGTTCTTATTCATTCAGCTCTAAACCGGGTAACCGCTTAACCAGCTTTGTGGTACGTAACGTGCCAAACGGTAAAATGAGCGAATTCTTGAGTGCCAATGCCAAAGCTGGTGACAAAATAACCTTTACCGGTCCATTTGGCAGCTTCTACCTGCGTCCTGTGGCTCGCCCTGTCTTGATGCTGGCAGGCGGTACTGGTATCGCACCGTTTATGTCTATGCTGCAAGTACTGGAAGAAAAAGGTTCAGAGCAGCCTGTACGTCTGGTATTTGGTGTGACCAATGACTTCGATCTGGTGGCTATTGAAAAGCTGAACGAATTGCAAGAAAAATTCCCGTGGTTCGAGTATCGCACTGTTGTGGCTAACCCGGAATCTGCACATGAGCGTAAAGGTTATGTGACAGGTCACATCGAAAATGAATGGCTCAATGGTGGTGACGTAGACATCTACTTATGTGGTCCAGTACTTATGGTGGAAGCGGTGCGCGGCTGGTTAGAAGCAGAGGGTGTTAAACCTGCAAGCTTCCTGTTTGAAAAATTCTCTGCAAATTAATTCAAGGAGATTTTTCAATGTCTAATCGTCAAAGATTTGAAAACAAAGTTGTGATCGTGACCGGTGCCGCTCAAGGCATCGGTCGCGGTGTCGCGCTGCAAGTCGCCAGTGAAGGTGCTCAAGTGGTGATGGCTGACCTTTCTCCTTATGTGGAAGAAGTTCTGGCTGAAATTAAAGCCACAGGCGGTGATGCAATTACGGTGAAAGCCAATCTGGAAACTTTTGCAGGTGCAGAATCTGTGGTTGCCAAAGCGATTGAGACCTATGGCCGTGTCGATGTGCTGATCAACAACGTCGGTGGCGCGATCTGGATGAAACCTTTCCAGGAATTTTCTGAAGAGGAAATCATCAAGGAAGTGAACCGTTCATTGTTCCCGACCATGTGGTGCTGCCGTGCCGTGTTGCCTGAAATGATCAAGAACCAGAAAGGTACCATTGTCAACGTATCTTCTATTGCCACACGCGGCATTAACCGTGTGCCTTATTCGGCATCGAAAGGTGGCGTGAACGGTTTAACCGCTTCCCTCGCCTTTGAACATGCCAAAGACGGTATTCGTGTCAATGCAGTGGCAACCGGTGGAACAGAAGCCCCGCCGCGTAAAGTGCCGCGCAATGCCAACCCACTTTCTGAATCAGAAAAAGAGTGGATGCAGCAGGTAGTCGATCAAACCATTGACCGTACTTTCCTGGGACGTTATGGCACGATTCAGGAACAAGTGAATGCCATCACTTTCCTGGCATCTGACGAATCGTCTTATATGACGGGAACAGTGGTTCCTGTTGGTGGTGGTGATCAGGGCTAACCCCCCGATCATAAACGTGGTACAGGATCATTGATTTATCAGCATGGAGGCAGTAGCAATGACGACCCTGTTTAAAAGCTTAAAAGATGACTGGTCTGTGTCAGCAACGGTTGCAGGATTTTTAGCCGTGCTGATTTCCTATTCCGGGCCGTTGATCATCTTTTTCCAGGCGGCACAAAAAGCCAATGTTGACCCCAGCATGATGATTTCATGGATCTGGGGAATCTCCATTGGTGCAGCAGTTGCAGGGATTTTTTTATCAATCAAGTACAAAGTCCCGGTTATCACTGCCTGGTCAGCGCCCGGCACGGCACTTTTGGTCACGTTATTTCCCAATATTTCTTTAAATGAAGCGGTCGCTGCCTATCTATATCACGGCCGCTTTGGTAATTCTTGTTATTGGTTTGACAGGCTATTTCGACAAGCTGCTGAAGTGGATTCCCCAATCCATTGCGGCGGGCATGATGGCCGGGATTCTATTTCAATTTGGCCTGGGACTGTTTACCGCTACAAACAGCATGCCCCTGATCGTGTTTGGCATGGTGCTGGTTTTTTTAGTATCCAAGCGCATAAATCCACGCTACAGCATGGTTTGGGTACTGCTTGCAGGGGTTTTACTCAGTTTAGTCCTCGGCAAAATGAATCCTGTCACTGTTGATTTCAGCCTTGCCATTCCGCAGTGGATTAGCCCTGAATGGTCGATGAATGGCATGCTGAATCTGGCGATTCCACTAATCCTGGTCAGTCTTACCGGACAGTTTTTGCCCGGCATGGCCATTATAAAACTCAGCGGTTATGACACACCTGCAAAACCGATTATCACCACCACCAGTATTGCATCGCTTGCTGTGGCTTGCGTGGGTGGCATCACCATTGTCTTGGCATCCATTACCGCTGCATTATGCATGGGTAAGGATGCACATGAGCTGAAAGATAAACGTTACATTGCAGGCATTGCCAATGGTGTGTTTTACATTTTAGGTGGATTATTTGCCGGCAGCATCGTGATGCTGTTTAGCCTGCTGCCGAAAGAACTGGTTGCAGCGCTTGCAGGCCTTGCCCTGTTGGGTGCCATTGCCACCAATGTTTCAGTAGCCATGAAAGATGAAAGCGAACGTGATGCAGCCTTAATCACTTTTTTAGCCACGGCATCCGGTATGCATTTCCTTGGATTGAGTTCGGTGTTTTGGGGCATTTGTATCGGTCTCGTCGCCCATCTTTTATTAAGCAAACCCCAAACAGGTCCGACAGTGTCAAACACTGTTTCCCTCTCCCAAACTGAAACTAAATAATTTTAGCGTTAGGAACGATTATGATCGATAAAAGCGTGGCTTCATTAACGGAAGTCCTCTCTCAAATTAAAGATGGTTCAACCATCATGATTGGCGGTTTTGGTACAGCGGGTCAGCCGGCAGAGCTGATTGATGGCCTGATTGAGCTGGGCATCAAGGATCTGGTGATTGTCAACAATAACGCTGGTAATGGCGATTACGGCCTGGCGAAACTGCTTAAGGCTGGCGCAGTCCGTAAAATCATCTGCTCTTTCCCGCGTCAGTCGGATTCCTGGGTGTTTGACGAACTTTACCGTGCCGGAAAAATCGAACTGGAACTGGTCCCTCAAGGCAACCTGGCGTGCCGTATTCAGGCTGCGGGTATGGGCTTGGGTCCAATCTACACGCCTACTGGTTTCGGAACATTGCTGGCTGAAGGCAAACCGACCCTGAACTATGAAGGCAAAGACTACGTGCTGGAAAACCCGATCAAGGCGGATTTTGCTTTGATTAAAGCACATCAAGGCGACCGTTGGGGCAACCTGGTGTACCGTAAATCTGCGCGTAACTTCGGTCCGATCATGGCAATGGCAGCTGACGTGACCATTGCCCAGGTGTCTGAAGTTGTTGAACTGGGTGTGCTTGATCCTGAACACATCATTACCCCGGGAATTTTTGTACAGCATGTTGTTGCTGTTGGCACTAAACAACTTGAGCAATCTGCTTAATCACGCGAGGATAAAAAGATGAGCTATAGCAAACTGACCCGTGACCAGATCGCTGAACGTGTGGCACAAGACATTCCTGATGGTGCCTATGTCAACCTCGGCATTGGCTTACCGACCAAAATTTCCAGCTACCTGCCAAGCGATAAAGACGTGTTTTTGCATTCTGAAAATGGTTTATTGGCTTTTGGTCCTCCTCCTGCTGAAGAAGACCGTGATCCAGAGCTGATCAATGCCGGGAAAGAATTTGTCACGATGCTGACCGGTGGTTCTTTCTTCCATCACGGTGATTCATTCGCCATGATGCGTGGCGGTCACCTGGACATTGCCGTACTCGGTGCTTTCCAGGTCGCTGAAAATGGTGACCTGGCCAACTGGCATACCGGTGCACCGGATGCGATTCCTGCAGTAGGCGGTGCAATGGACTTGGCTGTTGGTGCCAAAAAAGTCTTTATCACCACCGATCACGTGACCAAAAAAGGCGAGCCAAAAATCGTGGCTGAGCTGTCTTACCCTGCGACTGGCCTGAAATGTGTCGACCGTATCTACACTGACCTCTGCGTGATTGATGTCACCCCTGAAGGCATGAAAGTGATTGAGAAAGTTGAAGGTCTGTCATTTGAAGAATTACAGTCAATGACCGGTGCCAAACTGATTGATGCGACTCAATGAGTATAAATAGACAGACATCACTATTTTTAAACGACGCATTGAATAGAGATTGAACGTTCCTTCTCCCTCTGGGAGAAGGCTAGGATGAGGGGAATTTCCAGACATCCTCTCCCTAACCCTCTCCTTCAAAGGAGAGGGAACTTTATAAAGAAGAGAATACTCCATGAAAAACGCATATATCATCGATGCCATCCGTACCCCATTCGGCCGTTATGCCGGTGGCCTCGCTCCTGTACGTACCGATGACCTGGGAGCATTGCCGATCAAGGCCTTGATGGAACGCAATCCATCAGTGAACTGGGAACAGGTCGATGACGTGATTTACGGCTGTGCCAACCAGGCCGGTGAAGATAACCGTAACGTGGGTCGCATGTCGGCTCTTTTAGCGGGTTTACCGTACCAAGTACCAGCAACGACGATTAACCGCCTTTGCGGTTCATCACTGGATGCGATTGCCATGGCAGCACGTACCATCAAAGCGGGCGAAGCTGAACTGATTATTGCCGGTGGTGTCGAGTCAATGAGCCGTGCGCCATTTGTAATGGGTAAATCTGAATCTGCCTATGGTCGTAGCCAAAAAATTGAAGACACCACCATGGGCTGGCGTTTCATTAACCCGAAACTGAAAGAAATGTACGGCGTGGAAACCATGCCGCAAACCGCTGAAAACCTGGCGGAACAGTTCAACATCAACCGTGCCGATCAGGACCAGTTTGCCTTGACCAGCCAGCAACGTACCGCTGCTGCCCAAGCACGTGGTTTCTTTGATAAAGAAATTATTCCTGTGGTGATTCCGCAGCGTAAAGGTGATGCTGTTATCGTTGATAAAGACGAACATCCACGTGCGACCACGACAGAAGCTTTGGCAAAACTGAAACCTGTGGTGAAAGCCGATGGTACGGTAACGGCAGGTAATGCTTCCGGGATCAATGATGGTGCGGCTGCCCTACTCATTGCATCTGACGAAGCTGTTGCTCAACACGGTTTAAAACCGCGTGCCAAAATTATCGGTTCGACAGTAGTCGGCGTTGAGCCACGTATTATGGGCTTTGGTCCTGCACCGGCCATCAAGAAACTATTGGCGCAAACCGGACTGACTTTAGAGCAGATGGACGTGATTGAACTGAACGAAGCTTTTGCTGCACAAGCACTGGCCTGTACCCGTGACTTAGGCATTGAAGATGGTTCAGAGAAAGTGAATCCAAACGGCGGTGCGATTGCTTTAGGTCATCCACTCGGTGCTTCAGGCGCTCGTCTGGTGACAACTGCACTGAACCAGCTGGAACAGACTGGTGGTAAATACGCACTATGCTCTATGTGCATTGGTGTCGGTCAAGGCATCGCTTTGATTATTGAACGTGTTTAATTATTAAATGCTCGCTCGATCCTCCTTTCGTAAAGGAGGGATCGAGGGAGGATTAAGGATTCTAAAAAAATGCCAACTTTTACATCTAACGATGCCCAGATCAATTACCAGACCTTTGGTGATGCATCCAAGCCAGCCTTGATTTTTTCTAATTCACTCGGCACCAATTACGGTATGTGGCAAAAACAGTTTAATCACTTCAAACAGGATTATTTTGTGATTTGCTATGACACCCGTGGTCATGGGGCTTCATCTGCACCACAAGGTCCGTATAGCCTTGATCAGCTGGGTCAAGATGTTATCAACCTGCTTGATCATTTAAAAATTGAAAAAGCTGCGTTCTGTGGTATTTCAATGGGTGGTTTAACCGGTCAATGGTTAGCGATTAATAAACCCGAACGTTTTAGCCATGTGATTGTCTGCAACACGGCAGCCAAAATTGGTCAGGAACAGGCTTGGAATGAGCGTGCCGCATTGGTACGTCAGCAAGGTCTACTACCAATTGCGTCTACTGCAGCATCACGCTGGTTTACCGAACCCTTTATCCAAAGCAACCCAACAGTAGTTGAAAATCTTCAAAACGACTTGGAAGCTGGCAGCACCGAAGGTTATGCAAGCTGTTGTGAAGCTTTGGCTAAAGCGGATTTACGTGAACAGCTGAAAGATATTAAGGTGCCGGTACTGGTAATTGCAGGTCAACAAGATCCGGTAACCACAGTGGTTGATGGCCAGTTCATGCAAGAACGCATTACCCATAGCCAGCTGTTTGAAATCAATGCTTCACATATTTCCAATGTAGAGCAACCTGAAGCCTTTAATCAGGCGGTGCAAAAATTTATTGCAGCTTAAAAAGCACAGAGCAAGAGCAAAAAAGCCACTTTTCGAAGTGGCTTTTTACCTTTTCAATCTTTTCTCGCATCAGGCCCAAATCACTAAAATTGCCGCAATCACTACCAGGGCCAATCCCCAATGCTCGGCACGGGCCAGTTTTTCCTTAAAGAAATAAGCAGAAATCAGCATACTAAACAGAATCTCGATTTGGCCTAAGGTTTTGACCACCGGTACATTCATTATGCTCATGGCAGTAAACCAGCCCAGCGATGCCATAAAACTGCATACACTTACCTGAAAGGTTAGACCCAGACGTTGCCACATGGCAATTAAAGTGCTGCGACTAAACAGCCCCAGATAAAGCAGCATGCTGATACACTGGAAACTGATCACCAGCAGTAATACCCAGCCTGCACGGTATAAATTTGGTAAATTTGTGAGCTCCAGACTGGCTTCCCGTACCAGCAGTGAGGTAATAGCAAAACTTAAACCGCTTCCGATGCCAATTGCCAGCGTTTTGGCTGAAAAACCGGTCATCTGCTGGCCTTTACTCAGCAAAAATACCGCATAACCCCCCAGTGCCACCCCGACCCAGGCCAAAAAAGACAAATGATCCGCCAGGAAAGTTACCCCAATAATCGCTGCCAGTATTGCTTCACTTTTAGCCAGTCCTACCCCAATCGCGTAATTTTTTTGCTTAAACAGTTGCACCATCAGTGCAGTGGCTAAAATCTGGCTGGAAGCTGCAATCACAATATAGACCCAGAACTTTGGCGTGAAGTGGACTATATTTTCAACCGGATTGAAATAATACAGACTGCTGAGGTAAAGAGCAGCAAATGGCAATCCAAAAATAAACCGAGCCAGTGTGACTCCCCAGACATCCACCGTGGTACTCAGCTGTTTTTGAAAGGCATTACGCCAGGCCTGCATAAATGCTGCCATTAAAGTGAAGAAAATCCAGCTCACTGCCATATGCCTAGCGCCATTACAACAAAAGTGAACTCATTCTATGCTCTAGCCGAAGGCATGACTAATTAAAAATGGGATGGGCTTTGATAGCGCAAAGTTTGGTTTGATACCCTGAACCATAAAAAAATATTAAGCACTGGCTATTTTCAGCTTCAAAAATTTAATCTTACACAGCGTATCAGGCTTATAATTAATACCAAAAAAAATTCATATGTTTACTTACTATTTACAGCCTTCCCAAGTTGCTAAAATTTATTTGCAGCGGCTGAACACTTTCAATCAAAGCACTTATTCCAGACTTGAAACGTGAGCTGAAAATATAAGGATGCATCTGTATTGAATAGATAAAACTTGCCTATGATGACCTGAAAGCAACCGCTTTGCCTAAACAGTTTTATCCAGGCAGGGCTGTCATTTCAGGTCTGCTTGGCAATCTTAAGGTTTTAAGGAGTTAAAATCACTTTACGGCATTCCTGCTCTCGCTGATCGAAAATACGGTAACCTTCAGCCGCATCGGAAAGATTCATGCGATGGGTAATAATGATTTCTGGAGACAAGTCTCCATTTTCAATATGCTCTAAAAGTTGCGGCAAAAATCTATGCACATGGGTCTGCCCCATTTTAAAGGTCAGTCCTTTGTCAAAGGCATCGCCAAACAGAAAACCATGAATCGGCCCAGCATAAACACCCGGTACACTCACTACACCACCACGACGAACCGCTGCAATACATTGCCGTAAAGCAGCTCCACTTGAACCTTCAATCTTCAGATTGGTGAGTACGGTTTCCAGCGTACTGCCTTTGGCTTCAAAGCCAATGGCATCAATGACCGCATCTACACCGCGATGACCCGGCGTATTGCCGATAATAAACTCTGCTGCATCCACCTTGTCAAAATTCACAGGAATTGCCCTATAAGTATTTCGAGCATATTCCAGTCGGTAATGGTTATGATCTACGATAAAAATTTGCTCAGCACCCAACATTTGTGCACATGCCGCTGAAAGCAGACCCACCGGACCTGCGCCATAAATAGCCACTGTAGAGCCTTTAGTTACATGAGCATTGGTCACTGCCTGCCAGGCCGTCGGTAAAATGTCGGTCAGGAACAGGACTTTTTCATCCGATAAAGATCCCGGTACTTTAAACGGTCCTACATTTCCTTTCGGTACCCGTACATATTCGGCCTGCCCGCCTGGAACTCCGCCATATAGATGACTATAGCCAAACAGGGCGGCACCCGGTGGTATCTGTTTCTTGTTTAAAATGGCACCACGACCGGTATTGGTATTTTCACAGGAAGCAGTCAACTCGTGCTCGCAAAAAAAGCACTGGCCGCAGGCAATCACAAAAGGAATAATCACCCGATCCCCTTTTTTGACTTCTGTTACTGCTGGCCCTACTTCTTCCACAATTCCCATAAATTCATGACCAAAAATATCCCCTTCTTCGGTCGCAGGAATTTTTCCCCGATACAGATGCAGATCTGAACCGCAGATCGCCGTAGCCGTCACCCTTAGAATGACATCATCCGGCTCCTGAATTACAGGATCGGGAACCGACTCAACTCGGACATCATGTTTACCATGATAGGTAAGTGCGCGCATGATTTATTCCTCTTGGTTTTATTGTGCAGTAGACGGGAAGGTGTAAATATTGTTTTAAATTTTTGGGCTGCTGTGCCTTTTCTATATTGAAAGATCAGACTGCAAAGAGATGTATAGAAAAAGAATTTTTACTGTTCAGAAATGTATAAAACACAAGGTTCCAGTTATTAAATGTGGGTTTGTCGTATCTGGAACAAAATTTGAATAGAATTTAGCATTCAATCCTCTACACCTCTCAACCTCATAAAGTTAATTTTTAAAGAACATCAGGAAATAATTAAAACGGCTTCGAAAATAAAAACGGCTTATTCATTATGAACAAGCCGTTTTTTGCGGATATTCGTTATTAGAGGAAAACCCGAGTCCTCCTCAATAAGAGTTTACTTCGACACAGCTTTGCCTCGCGCTGCGTGCAGTTTTTTGTAGCTATCAATCAGACGTAAATGACGGTCCAACCCTTCAAGCTTCATGCTGGTCTCAGTCAAACCATAGAAGCGGATACTGCCGTCCATCGAGCCGATTACCGCATCCATACGCTCATCACCAAACATACGGCGGAAATTGATTTCGTAATCATTCAGGTCCATGTCATCGTCAAGTTCTACTTCGAGCACCACATTCATGCACTGATAGAACAAGCCACGCTCGACGGTATTGGTATTGTATTGCAGGAAAGTTTCCACCAGCTCTTTGGCTTCTTCAAACTCTTGCAAAGCAATATAAATCAGCAGTTTTAATTCCAGAATGGTGAGCTGGCCCCATACCGTATTGTCGTCAAACTCGATACCAATCAAGGTGCTAATTTCAGTGTAATCATCTACTTCAACATCTTCCAGACGTTCCACCAGAGCGACCAGCTGGTCTTCATCCAAACGGTGCAAGTTCAGGATATCTTCACGGAACAATAAGGCTTTGTTGGTGTTATCCCAGATTAAATCTTCAACCAGATAAATTTCCGAATAACCCGGTACCAAAATACGGCAAGCGGTTGCACCTAAATGCTCATACACGGCCATGTATACTTCCTTGCCCATATCTTCCAGAATGCCGAACAGCATTGCCGCTTCTTCAGCATTGGAGTTTTGACCCTGGTTGGTAAAGTCCCACTCCATAAACGTGTAGTCAGACTGGGCGCTAAAGAAACGCCATGACACTACACCGCTGGAATCGATAAAGTGCTCGACAAAGTTATTCGGCTCGGTGACAGCGTTGCTGCTGAATGTCGGTTTAGGCAGATCATTTAAGCCTTCAAAACTGCGGCCTTGCAGCAGTTCAGTGAGGCTGCGCTCCAGGGCCACTTCAAAGTTCGGATGTGCACCAAAAGAGGCAAATACACCGCCCGTACGCGGGTTCATCAGGGTCACGCACATTACCGGATACTGGCCGCCTAAAGAAGCATCTTTCACCAGTACCGGAAAGCCTTGCTCTTCCAGACCTTTGATCCCTTCAACAATTTTTGGATATTTTGCCAGTACATGTTCAGGCACATCCGGAAGTGCAAGCTCACCTTCTAAAATTTCACGTTTTACCGCACGCTCAAAAATTTCAGATAAACACTGGACCTGGGCTTCGGCCAAGGTATTCCCCGCACTCATACCATTGGAAAGATACAGGTTTTCGATCAGGTTGGATGGGAAATAAACCGTTTCACCATCAGAATGACGCACAAATGGCAATGAACAGATTCCGCGCATAGTATTACCCGAGTTGGTATCATACAAATGTGTGCCCAGCAGTTCATCTTCAGGGTTATAAATTTCTAAAGTGTATTCATCCAGAATTTCTTTTGGCAATTCCCCATTTGAACCTGGCTGGAACCATTTTTCATCCGGGTAATGAACAAATTCAGCATTGGCAATATCTTGCCCCCAGAACTGGTCGTTATAAAAGAAGTTGCAGTTCAAACGCTCAATGAATTCACCCAAAGCTGAAGCCAAGGCACTTTCTTTGGTCGAGCCTTTGCCGTTGGTAAAGCACATTGGCGATTGGGCATCACGAATATGTAAAGACCACACATTCGGTACAATGTTGCGCCATGATGCGATTTCAATTTTCATCCCCAGGTTCGCCATAATACCGGACATATTGGCGATGGTTTCTTCTAATGGCAAGTCTTTACCCGGAATATAGGTACTGCTTTCCGAAGTCAAGCTCGGCATCAGCAAAGCTTGAGCATCGGCATCAATGCTTTCCACTTCTTCGATCACGAATTCCGGACCAGTTTGAATCACTTTCTTTACCGTACAGCGATCAATGGAACGCAAAATACCCTGGCGGTCTTTTTCGGAAATATCAGCCGGTAATTCAACCTGAATTTTAAAAATCTGCTTGTAACGGTTTTCCGGATCTACAATATTGTTTTGCGACAAACGGATGTTATCGGTTGGAATGTCACGCGCCGCACAGTACACCTTTACAAAGTAAGCGGCACATAAGGCTGATGAGGCGAGAAAATAGTCGAAGGGACCTGGCGCTGAACCGTCCCCTTTATAGCGGATGGGCTGATCGGCGATTACCGTGAAATCATCGAACTTGGCTTCTTGTCGAAGGTTGTCAAGATAATTGACCTTAATTTCCATGCGGGCACCTAAATATTCTTATGTGTCAGTGCAACACATAAAAATCAGAAAATAAAATATAAGCCGAATCACAGACAGGAAACTGGCTTAAAAAAATAGTGTGACTAGTGCCATTCGTATAGCAGAGTAAACGACCGACCCTAGAAATGATGGACGGTATTATAGAGGGATTTTGCCTGATTGATAACTTTTGTCTGCTGTTCTCGCCTATTGATGAGAAATGCTTAAAACAGGACAATTTAGAGCAAGCAGTATCAAGACAATATTTCCAGACCCTTTACTATATATAGGTCTTATAAGTCTTACTCAGGCATAAACCATGACTGGACATGATGTGGAGCTTCAGCATGAATTGTGAAATAAAGTAAATTTCAATCAAATTATGTAGAAAAAGAAAATAAAAATTACATCCAATTAAAGGGTTCAACACACAAGCGCATAAAAATTTCCACAATAGATACCAAATCTTTCAATAAGATTTGAGCTACAAACTGCAAGCCTGCATTTTGTGCCTGTTGAAGTCTGAACTCGAACCCTGACTTCAAGCATTTCTACAAAAAAAGTTTACTCAAATCAGTTGAGGTCAAATGATGATAAAAACAACGCTAAGCATAATCGGACTGTCGCTCGTTTCCACACTGGCTCTGGCTGCCGATCCATTACATGGAACCAAATGGAAAACGATTGATGATGTGACCAAGAAACCATTATCTGTGGTTCAATTTACTGAAACATCCAAGGGCGTGCTTTCAGCAAAGATTGTAGATGTATTGGAAGGCACTGAAGGAGAAAAATGTACCAAGTGCAAGGGGAAATTTTTTAATAAACCGCTTCAAGGCGTACAGATTGTATCCGGACTGAAAAAGGCCGGAAACAATAGCTATGATGGCGGAAAAATTACCGATCCTAAAAATGGTAAAACTTATAGCTTTAATGCCAGACTCTCGGAAGATGGCAAAACCTTAAATGGCCGTGGCTATATTGGCGTATCTGCCCTAGGTCGAAGCCAGACCTGGGTACGTATTCATTAACGGCATGAGATTGAATCAAATAAAAGCGACTTTCATCAGTCGCTTTTCATTGCAAATCACACAATCTTTCTGAAACAGCTCTCCTAAAAGCCGTACTCCTATCTTTCCCTAAGCTTGTTGACTTGTCATTTCAATAAAATTAAATCGGCAATCATTATTCATTCGCTATTTTATAACCCATGTTTTCAGCGCTAATGACTGATTTTTGTCTAATTTTGAAAATCGCTATTTTACCGTCGTCTGCACCACATAAAGCAATATGCGACATTTGATCCGTACCGATTTCAGCAGCAAAAACTTTAATATTTGCCTGTTCTAATTCACGCTTCAGTTGCTGAAGCTGATTATCGGCATTCACTCCCGAACACTGTTTGGTTCCTAATGATTTTGTAATCGTAACCAAAGGGGGGTTATCCATATTATGCGTTTGACATCCCCCTAATCCAAGGAGTGCGATTGCAACCAAGCCTATATATTTTTTGACCATATTTATTCCATCCATCACATTTCCAAGCTAGAGAGCATAAAATGCTTTTTGTCCCATTTTTAATTGATCTGTTTGATCACCCATTGTAAAAATATTTTTTTATCAAGAAAATCAGGAGAATGAGTTGAATCTATGACTTTTTGCTTACCGTTAAATGTCCCTAAAAAGCTATAAGAATTTTTAACTTCAAAAAAACCGCCATTCATTTCATGGATTTCATAAAAAAATTCTTTTAACTTCTCAAACTGGCTGTGCTTATGAAAATAAGGACGCATAAGTAAAAAATTATAGATTTGTTCCAGAGTACATAATTCATTTTGCATATTCATGCTTATCGCCTGTGTAAATATGTTTAGATTGATTTAACTAGATTTTATAGAAATTATATTTGAGTTCTTTAAAAACGTATTTTTTAAATAATCTCCATGATTGAATTTCAGGAATTTCGACAACCCAGAAAGTAAATTTAAATTCATTAATGATCAATGTTATAGTTAAATGTGTTTTAACAATTAAATATTGGTAGCCTTTTATTTCTGTATATTTTATTAAACATCTGGTGAAGTACTCAGCTTGATCTTCATAAATATTATTTGTCTCACATTCAGATTTAACCAAATTGCAAATTAAACAGGATAAATCCCATAACAATATTTTTTCTAAAGTAATCATGGTCAAAATTTCTATAAATTAAAATGAAAACCAAATAAATAAGCATCTGCTCACGAAAATAATTAAGAACAATAAATTTTAACTTCCTCCTAAAAATGGTAATGATTTTTTAATTAAAATTTATAATCAAGCCGAAGACATTCCTAATATTTTGAAAAATTATTTCAAAATAACACCAGTTAAAAGCTTAAAGATAATAATCTCTTTCATAATTGTTTACACTCTCCTTATTTTTACCATAGGAAGAATTAAAGGGAATTTATGAAAGCAGTTTTATATCCAATTCAATGATGCATTTAATATTTCAATATATTTTCATTGCAAAAATATTGCATTGTGACAAATATGCGTCAATGTACATTCTTGTAATCAAAGTTATATAGAATGTAACTATGTAATAGAACAATATTTAAATGGAAAGTTTAATACTTTATTTTTCAACTATATATTCATTAAATATCAAAGCTTACAATTTGTTTTCTTGCGAATTTTGCAAGTATTTTTAATCGAATTTCAAATCTAATAAAATAATTAGAATGAGACCTAATCTACACTTTCACTCTTTAACACCTTAAAATTTAAAATTTTTCAACCTTTAATCGGGCACAGATGCAAAATTCGATAAAAATAAAATAAGAATAAATTATGTAAAATTTATTTATTTTATGTAGCTTTAATAATAATTTTATCCCTCAATCATTTTTTTAATGATATTTATAAATTAATCGAACAATTAATAGACAGTTAATATGTGTAGCTCAAGTAATTATTACCCCCCTGATCAATATTATTCTCATAACTTGTTACAGTTTATAATCCCTTATTTATCCCGTGATAAAAAGTACTGTTTATTTCTGGATATTGATGGAACATTATCAGAATTTCATCCTGATCCCGCTCAAAGCTTTATTCCATTCACCACCTTAAACACTTTACAGCAGTTAAGTGATTCGAATGTTTCGGTCATCTTCCTTACGGGCCGTTCAGTCCAGGCTGCCTCAGAACTCCTGTCTCCTTTACAAATGCCTATTGCGGGTACGCATGGTCTGGAAATAAAAATCGATGACTACACTCAATTCAGCATTGCGACAGATGCCATTCATTTTTCTTCACTGCAACATGATGTTCAGAAACGTTGTCGTCCCTACCCTCAACTGTTGATTGAAAACAAGACTTATTCTGTTGCCATTCATTATCGTCAATATCCTGAACTGGCCGATATTGCAAGACAAATTGCTGAAGAGGTCCTAAATACCCATCCTGGACTAAAAATAAATGAAGGCAAATGTGTATTTGAATTGCTGCCCAAACAGGCAGATAAAGGCCAAGCGATTCAAACGCTATTGGAATATTTAAATTTTGAGGATGTTTTACCTGTTTTCATTGGGGATGACAAAACCGACGAATCCGGTTTCAAGGTAATCAATCATTTGAAAGGGATCAGTATAAAAGTTGGACCAGAACCTACCCAGGCACATTACCGACTGAAAAATGTTGAAGATGTTGCTGATTTTCTTGACTTATTTTCACAATTCTTAAAAACACATTGTTTGAGACTGTCTCAAGTATCAGATGGAGAAAAAGCATGTCTAGATTAATCGTATTATCGAATCGTGTCAGTTTACCCCATCCCGATAAGTCTACCGCTGGCGGATTAGCAGTGGCATTGCAGGATGCACTTGCAGATATTGGTGGAATCTGGTTGGGCTGGAATGGTGAAAAAATTGCCAATCATCAAGATCCGCACTTTAATCAAACCGAATATAAAGGTGTGGAATACGTTACATGTCCTTTAACCGAAGAACAGTACCAAAATTATTATTGCGGTTTTGCCAATAATACTTTATGGCCGGCAATGCATGATCGCGCCGATTTAATTGAATACCAGGCTCAGCAATATACGACCTATCAACAGGTTAATCAGCTATTTGCCAGACAGCTCAAACAAATGGCCGAACCCGACGATTTAATCTGGGTGCATGATTATCATTTTTTAAGTGTGGCGCGTTATTGTCGTGAAATGGGCATGAAAAATAGAATTGGGTTTTTCTTGCATATCCCTTTTGCCGGCTTAAAAATCTGGAGTTTAATTCCAACGGCCCTTTCCTTGATTCAGGACCTTTGCCAGTATGATGTGGTAGGTCTGCAAACTGAACATGACCAACAGCAGTGTATGCAAGTGTGTAGTCATTACCTGGCTACCCAGCCTATCAATACCCACATGTTAAACTTTAATCATCATCAGGTTACTGTGCAATGCTATCCCATCGGGGTTAACCCTGAACTGATTCAAAAAGTCGCCGGGCAAAAAGATGAAAATACTGCTGCCGTATTTGAGTTTGAGAACCTAAATGATCAGCAAACCATTATTAGTGTCGATCGCATTGATTATTCCAAAGGGTTAATCGAACGGTTTAATGCCCTGGAAGCATTTCTACAGAGCAATCCTGAATATCATAAGCATCTTACCGACATCCAGATTGCCTGTCCCTGCCGTATGGAAATTGCTGCATATAAAGATTTATTTGAGCATTTACAATCCAAGGTGGATTGGATTAATCAGGAATTTTCACAAGATGACTGGTTACCGATCAACTGTACCCATGCTACCATTTCACATGATGTATTAATGAAAATTTATCGGCAGGCCAATATTTGCTGGGTAAATTCTTTGCGTGACGGGATGAATCTGGTGGCTAAAGAATTTATCGCCGCACAGGATCCTGAAAATCCCGGGGTATTGATTCTTTCAAAATACACGGGTGCAGCAGCGCAGATGTCTGAAGCATTAATCGTCGATCCTGAAAATTGCAACAGCATGATTCAGGCATTAAAAAAAGCTTTAACCATGGCAAAATCTGAACGCTTGGAACGTTATCAGCAATTGATGAATGGTTTAAAAAGCTTTGATATCAATGACTGGCGTAATGCATTTTTAGCCGACCTGAAAGGCGTTGAAAAAGTGAATATCCTCCCGCCTGTCACTAAAAAATTCCTTTCTAAAATTGCAAATTATTAAATTATCGAAAAAGAAAATTTTATATTTGACCTGTAAAAAAACGAGCATATCCATTTGGATATGCTCGTTCAATTTAACAAGGTCAATTAAAACATCAGGCTGTTTTAACTTGAGTAAAATGGTTCAAGAAAGCAATGGTTAACAGTAATGTCGCAATAAACCCAAAAACCACAGACAAGCCCATCATTTCACTGCTAATCCCAACCAAAGCAGGTCCCAATAAAGAGCCTGTATACGCCATGGTAGAAACACATGACAATGCGGCTGCTTTAGACATGACACTTTGACGGCCCACACGTGAAAACATCACCGGAACAATATTCGAACAACCCAAGCCCAGTAAAGCATAGCCTAATAAAACCACAATCCAGTGTGGAGCAACCACCACCGTAAACAGTCCAAGCGCTGCACAAACTGCACTGTAGATGATGATATTTTTTTCACCCAGAGCCTTAATTAAATAATGACCTGCAAAACGCCCCGAAGTCATGGCAATTGCAAAGCAGGTATACGCCAGACCAGCTAAAGCAGGTTTTACGCCGTATTCATTGATCAGATAAATTCCGCTCCAATCCATTGCCGAACCTTCTGAAAGAAAAGCAATAAAACACACCAGACCCATTAAAATGATTAACGGACTGGGGAATTTTTTGGTCTTGCTTTCAACTTCAGTAGTATCGTTTTTTGCTTCCTTTTCAATGACCGCTAAACTGTTAGGCACAGCCATGACGCTCAAAACCATCAATAAAAGACAAATTGCCAAAGCACTCATCAAGGGGCTCACACCCGCTGCAAGTAAGGCAGTAACAGTCATGACTCCGGCCAGACCACCTAAACTACACATGCCATGAAACTGCGACATCATGCTTTTGGCACTGTTTTTTTCCACAATCACAGCTTGTAAATTAATTGCCACACCCAGGCTACCCGCAGCTGTACCAAACAGGAACAAAGCAATGGCCATGATCAAAATACTACTGCTTAAGGCAAAGGTGGGTAAAACCATGAGCAACAATAAAACGGCTACGGAAATAATGGCACGACACCCCACTTTCTGGATCAGTAAACCTGTTGCAGGCATTGCCAGCATGGAACCTGCACCGATACATAGCAATAAAGTACCAAAATCGGCATGATTCAGGTGAAGTCGCTGCTGCGCATAAGGAATAAGCGGAGCCCATGCTGCGGTACTCAGACCTAAACTAAAGAAGCTTAGTAAAGTCGATAAACGCTGTGCAGAGTGCTGAGCTGCATGATCCAGATGTGCTGTTTTAGTTAAAAACATATGTGTGCCACCACAAGAAATAGGTTTTTTGGCCGTCCCTTTTCAGGATAATTCCCAGAGAAAAACCCCTGCAGACTTATAGATATTTTCTATAAATTTACAAGGGCTTTAATTTGGCGAAATTATACACAAAAAAAGAACAAATCAATCCTATTTTTTAGCCATTTTAAAAAATATTTTGTAACTGACATGGAGATATAATCAGCTCATAGCGTTAGGCGATAAATAAACTAAAAGCTTTAATTAAAATTAAGATAATTTAAATAAAACAATGTTTTATATTTTTTAATTTTTTATCCATCTCATAAGGTGATTGAAATTACTATAAAAATTATTCCAAAAATTTTCCTGATTTTCTCACAGAATTTTATGGCCATTATTTAGAAGAAAAACTAAATTTAAATTTGTTGTTCATCACTATTTTTTATATTTATTTTATAGAATATAAGACTTAATCCTAAAATCACCCGAAGATTCAATATCTTAATTTTATGGTAAGCCTCTCTAGCTGCAGGCATGAACACAGCTTTAGCTCATTTTTTAATACTCACATCGACCAAGTTTTATCGGTGAATAACCTTCTTTCACCTTTCCTTTGAAAAGTAAAATGATTATTCAATTATATCGATGATTCGATAAAAAAAGCTCTATAGGTTTTATAGCTACAGAGCTCATTTTTTAAATACCAGTATTTTGATTTATTTTTTAGGCTAATGATTTTCAATCAAGCAAGGTTAAAGTGTTACAGATTCATTTTTTGATGGTCTGCATCCGGTTCATCAGTTTTACCCGTGATACTTCCTTTTACCACCTTAAACAGATGAGTGATTTTATTGTCAGTGACATTCCAGTATTCTGCGCTAATGGCTCTTGCCACTAAAACCCGTACACTCGGATCATCCTTTCCTTTAAACCAGTTTTCAGCCCATGGATTCCAGAGTTCATCAATCAAGCTAGGGTCTGTACTGATTTGTGCATGCGCACTAATCGACACATAAATCTCATCTGAAGGCTTGGCAAAGGAGAGCCCAATATGATTCCTGCCCGACTCAATCGCATTCACCAGATCATTGCTATCTCGCAAGATAAAATACAGATTCTGGTGTTCATCCATCTGCTTAGAGTTGAGCATGGTCATGGGTTGGGAATGGATTTCCTGCGTTTCAGTAATATGACTGATCATGGAAAAGCGTACTTCTTTAATCAATTTCCATAATTTTTCGCGATTTTGATTATCTGTCATCATTTTTCTCCTCAAACAAGCCTATCAATGCTCTAGTTTTACGGTTTACTTCTGTTTCAGATTAATTATATTTTTCAGTTTGAATATCCTATCTCACTGATTTTATACATTTGCATAATAAAAGCTGTTAGCAATGATCATAAGAAATAACGAAGACCCATTCTGTTACATTCAGCTGGGAAGATTTTCAGATTGTTGAGATAAATAAGAATAAAAATGAGATACAGAAAAAAAGCCCCTAGCGCTTAACTTGGGGCTGTTTGAAACTTGCTTTAAACTAAGTTTGATGGATTCATCAAGGTCTTTCATTTTATAGCGCATGTACGGTTTTTTTTATACATACGGAATTGACCGATGATTGTTTTTGAGTGATCAAATGAATGGCTCTCCTCTGTTTATTTGGTAATTTATATAAAGCAGAAACTATGCCAAAAAAACAAAATGAATGATTTCTGCAAAATAAAAAAGCCCCAAATTAAAATATGAGGCTTTTCAGTGGAATCCATCTATATTTGAATTAAATCTTATATCTTGATGTCAGGCTATTGCACCAAGTTGTTTCCTTAGCTTCTGGTCTTGCAGATTTTTGACCTGATCTGGTTCATTAAAGGTCACACGGATAATTTTGACGATGGTTTGGCCAGAAATCTGCGATCGCAAAATGCTGGCTTAATCGGTTATGTCAAACGGCAATGTCATTCTGCTCTCAACGATGACGCTAAATATATTACATCGCCTAAATCCATTTTCACCATTTCCCCTTTCACCATGACATAAGCATCGCTATCATTGATCTATAATCAAGATTCAGCATATAAAATAAAGAAAATTCGAGCGAAAGTCGATTATTGGTTTGAAGATGATGCGACCTTATTCGCTTTTTCAGCAAAAAATGTCATGAATCATACGCATTCATGACATCTTCTGTAGATGTATGTGTCTATGATTATTTTGCTTTCTTATAGATAGAGCCAGAACCCACCAGATTTCCGGTTTTTTCGTCAATCGCAAAATCAACCACACCGGCACCTGCATTCACCTCAAGAAAACCATTTTCACCCACTGAAGCAGGAACAGGATTTTTCTTTTCAATTTTACCTGTCTCTTTATCTTTTAAAGTATTGGTAATGAAATAATGGTCACCATTTTTGGCAATCACCAGAGAATTTTCAAGTTTTGGATTTTCCACGGTATTTTTCCAGGTTCCCTGATAATCCGGTGCTTCCTTGGTACAAGCCGTTAATAATAGTAATAGTGAGATTGCTGAAAAATATTGAAGATATTTCAAAACTAAGACCTTGAATGTTACGACGCGGCCATTATAAAAAGAACACGCTGCTGATTAAGGGGCTTGTTGTAGGCAAAGCGTTTCGGCAGTACGGTCTCTGTTTTGCTTTCGTCATTTTTTGAAATTTATATCCACATTTCATCCATAAAAACTGAAATTGGCAATTTAAAAACCCATCATGAGATTAATGCCAGTCAGTTAAGAAATTGACTGACATTTTCTTTTTTAAATTCATGCCTGTATTTGATATGTGGGAAAGTCATCCGCAACTGTTTGAGGCAGGACTACATTAAAAAATGATTGTTTCTGCGATAAATTTGCTAGTAGATAGTGGCTGACGAGTTTTGCGGATGACAAATGCCTTTGGTTACTTTGGGCGAAACCAAAGTAACAAATGAGCTGCAAGAGTTTGATTAAAAATGGGAAGACTCCGCCATGACTCACTAAAAATTAAGGAGTTTATTTCTAAACTCCTTAACTGATCAGCATTACATCATGAGATGGGTTTTGTTCTACACAATCCGCGGTATTTATGCAGTTTTATGCATGTTTCCGGTCTCTTCAAATTTCGCATGCCAGGACAAGGCTTCTTCAAGAAGATGCGGGGTTTGCCCGCCACGCTGGCAAGCGCGTTCAAAATAATCATTCAGTTCATCGCGATAATCCGGATGCGCACATAAATCGATAATCTTGCGGGCACGCTCACGCGGAGCCAGACCGCGTAAATCCGCCAGACCGTTTTCTGTCACCAAAACATCAATGTCGTGTTCGGTATGGTCAGTATGGCTGACCATCGGGACTACAGATGAAATGGCTCCACCTTTGGCCACCGATTTGCTCACAAAAATCGCTATATGTGCATGGCGGGTAAAGTCGCCCGAACCGCCAATTCCGTTCATCATTTTGGTTCCGCTCACATGAGTAGAATTCACGTTGCCGTAAATATCAAACTCCAGTGCGGTATTGATGGCAATAATCCCCAGACGGCGAATGATTTCAGGATTATTGGAAATTTCCTGCGGACGCAGCACAATCTTGTCTTTGTATTGCTCAAAATTCTGCATCACCCGTTGTGCACAAGAATCGGACAAGGTCATGGAACAACCCGAAGCAAATGTCATTTTACCCGAATCAATCAAGTCAAACGTACAGTCCTGTAGAACTTCGGAATACATTTCCAGATGATGAAAATTGGAATGTTCAAAACCTGAAAAAACGGCATTCGCAATTGAACCGACTCCAGACTGCAAGGGACCCAGATTTTGCGGTAAATGCCCTGCTGCCACTTCAGCTTCAAAAAATTGAATCAGGTGTTTGGCAATCGCCAACGTATCCTGGTCCGGTTCATCCATATTGAATGAAGTGTCGGGAAGGTCGTTCAGGACAATGGCAGAAATCTTTTCCGGACTGACCTGAATGCCGAGTGTCCCAATCCGTTCTCCTGCATGAATCAAGGGAATCGGTGCGCGGTTTGGACGGGCTTTAGGCACATAAATATCATGTACCCCTTCGAGGATTGGATGGATGGTGTTGTCAATTTCGATAATTACATGATCTGCCATTTCCACAAAGTTGGCGGAGTTACCACATGAACCGGTGGGAATAATCTGACCATCTTCAGTAATCGCTGTTGCTGCAATCACGGCAACATTAATTCGCGGCAAGTTGTGATGACGGATATTATCTGCCATTTCCGATAAATGCTGATCGATATACATCACCTCACCCGCATTGATCGCTTTACGCAGGCCCGGATCAGCCTGATAAGGATAACGGCGCACAATCGCATGGGCTTCATTAAGACGGCCATCAATCTTGTTGCCCAGGCTTGCACCTGTCGCCAGGGTAATCTTTAAGGGATGTTGTTTGGCATGTTCAGCCAGGGCCAGCGGTACCGTTTTTGCTTCACCTGCACCGCCAAAACCACTTAAACCCACTACAGCACCGTCTTGAATCAATTCAATCGCCTGTTCAGCTGACATAACTTTGTCGCGAAGGGAGACTAAGCGAATGCGATCTAAACCATTCATAATAAAAATCTCAAAAATAAACTTATTGGTTGCCACCCTCCCAGCCTGCTAAAAAGGTGGCTTTTATTGCTTGTCGAATTCCAATTCGTCGCTTATTGTTCTGCTATACGGAAACGTCTTAGATCAGTTCAACTGCAACCGCAGTTGCTTCACCACCACCAATACATAAGCTGGCAATGCCTTTTTTGCCGCCGGTGCGTTTTAAAGCATGCAATAAAGTCACAATAATGCGTGAGCCTGATGAACCCAAAGGATGGCCGAGTGCACAAGCACCACCGTTAATGTTCACTTTTGCTTCATCTAAATTGAAAGCATCCATAGCCGCCATAGCCACCATGGCAAAGGCTTCATTGATTTCCCAAAGATCAACCTCTTGTGCATCCCAACCGGCTTTTTTCAACACTTTTTCAATCGCTCCGACTGGCGCAATGCTGAACTCTGTCGGGTGCTGTGAATGAGATGCATAAGCCACAATTTTCGCCACTGGCGCCAAACCGCGCTCTGCAGCAATTTCCTCTGAAGTAATGACTAAAGCAGAAGCTCCATCTGAAATAGAGCTGGAATTGGCAGCAGTAATGGTGCCATCTTTTTTAAAGGCCGGACGTAAAGTAGCAATTTTGTCGACCTTGGCATTCAGTGGTTGTTCATCTTGCTCAATTACCACATCCCCCTTACGTGAAGACACGGTTACAGGCACGATTTCTTCTTTAAAATAGCCATTGTTGATGGCTGTTACTGCTTTATTCAACGAGCTGATTGCAAAGTTATCTTGCTGTTCGCGGGTATAGCCTTTTTTATCGGCCATTTCTTGGGCAAGGATACCCATGGAAAGACCGGTTTCAGCATCTTCCAGACCTTCCTGAAACATATGGTCGGTGATTTTGCCATGTCCCATACGGTGACCGGCACGTGCTTTATCCAGCAAATAAGGCGCATTACTCATCGACTCCATGCCGCCTGCGACGACAATCTCTGCTGAGCCTGTTTTCACTGCATCGGCAGCCTGCATCACTGCTTTCATGCCCGAACCGCAGATTTTATTAATGGTGGTTGCACCCGTGCTGTCAGGTAAACCTGCCTGACGCATGGCCTGACGCGCCGGTCCCTGTTTTAAGCCGGCTGGAAGAACGCAGCCAAAAATGACTTCATCAATATCTGTGGGTTGCAAACCTGAACGCGCTACAGCTTCTTTAATGGCTGCTGCACCTAGTTCTGGCGCTGTACATGAAGAAAGTGAGCCCTGGAAGCCACCCATTGCGGTACGAACACCATTTACAATAACAATCATTTTTTTCATCCTAATTTATGAATTTTGTTGTGTGACATGAACTTATACCCTCAGCTCATGTCATTTCCATCTTTGTTCAACCTGTATTAAAGCTATGTGCCAAACTTAAGATTGGGCAGTAAAATATTCCTCGGGTAACTGCATCACTACATCGGCACCGGCTTGAATACGTTGTACACGTGCTGCCAGGTCAGGTAAAACCTTGGCTACATAATACTGCGCCAACACCAGTTTGTTCTGGAAGAACGCTTCAGCTTTCGGTTGGGCGGCCTGGCTGATACGTGCATACATATAGACAAAGCTGAGTAATCCCACCACATGCAAGTAATCCACTGCCACGGCATTGGAGAAATCAGGGGCTGTTTTTGCCTGATCCACAATGAAGGCAGTAATGTCTTCAACCTGTGTGCAGACATCCAGTACAGCGGCTTTAATGCTCAAGCCATCATCCAGACCTTGTGCAAATTCACGAATTTCTGCAATGTATTCACCTATGTATGTTCCACCACATTTGATGGTCTTACGGCCAATCAGGTCAATGGCCTGAACGCCGTTCGTGCCTTCGTAAATTTGGGAAATACGCAAGTCACGAATACACTGTTCCATGCCCCATTCACGAATATAACCATGACCACCAAAGCACATTTGGGCTTCTAAAGCCGAATCCAAAGCTTTATCGGTAAGGTATGCTTTAGCAATTGGTGTTAACAATGCCACACGGTCATTGGCTTTACGTACTGCTTCAGCATCGGTTGAGTATTTGGTAATGTCGAGCTGTTGACCTACATAGACCGCAAAGGCACGCGATGCCTCGTTGTTGGCGCGGACATTCAGCAACATGCGGCGCACATCACCATGCACTAAAATGGAATCTGCCGGTTTTTCAGGCGATTTTGCACCAGTTGCGGCACGGCCTTGCAAACGGTCTGTGGCATATTGTGCAGCATTCTGGTAGGCAAATTCAGCCGCACCAATGCCTTGAATACCCATGGATAAACGTTCGTAGTTCATCATCACGAACATGGCGGCCAGGCCTTCGTTTTCTTTCCCCACGATATAACCTTTGGCACCGTCAAAGTTCATTACGCAAGTCGCAGAACCCTTGATCCCCATCTTGTGTTCAATGGAACCTGCAGACACGGCATTGCGCTCACCCACCGAGCCATCTGCATTGACATGGAATTTCGGCACGATGAATAAGGAAATACCGCGTGAGCCAGCCGGTGCATTCGGTGTTTTTGCCAAAACCAGGTGGATGATGTTTTCACACAGATCATGTTCACCGCTGGTAATAAAGATTTTTGTCCCGGTGATGTTAAAAGAACCATCTTCATTCGGTTCCGCCTTGGTTTTAATGATGCCCAAATCGGTACCAGAATGTGGTTCTGTCAGGCACATGGTACCTGACCATTCACCAGTGTAGAATTTTGGCAGATACGTCTCTTTTTGTTCTTGGGAAGCACGGTCATTAATCGCCATGCCTGCACCCACAGTCAGTAAGGGATACAGCATAAATGACGGGTTGGTACTCCAGATCATTTCATCCGCCAGTACCGTCAGCATTTTAGGCATGCCCTGACCGCCCCATTCTTCAGGCGCGCCCAGGCCAACCCAGCCACCTTCGGCAAACTGTTTAAATGCTTCTTTAAAACCTTTAGGTGTAGTCACCACACCATTATTGAACTGTGCGCCACCTTCTTCATCACTGCTGCGGTTTAAATCCAGGATGACGTTTTTAGAAAACTTGGCCATTTCCTCTAAAATCGCATTAGCCGTTGCCATATCTAAATGAGCGAGGTTTTCATTCCCCTGCCAGAATTCATCTGCCTTAAATACATCATTTAAAATAAATTCCATGTCTTTAAGGGGGGCGTTATAAATAGGCATGTTGCTTTCCTTATGTGAAGACTTCGCATTAAAAATAGTGAAGTGCTTTTTAAAGTTGTAAGAACCTATACTGAAATAACGGATTTATTCCAACGTCCATCTTTCTAAGCAAATTCCGGGTATTTCCGTGGTTTTCAGCATCCATGAGGAGAAATGAACGTAGCGAAAATCAGGTTAAAATACTTTACTCATCAGCTCGAATATTAAGAATCTATTCATCATTACTCCAATGAGCAATGAATAAAACATGGTTTCTGTAAATCACTTTAAACTGAACCATCCACCCTCAAACCGAAGCTTAAATACATGAATGGAATACGGTTAAATCAGCATATCTGCTCTTTGCGTTTTATGGGCTAGTCCCTTTTTTCAACGTAAAAAGACAATAAAATAATTATGCGTTAATTGGAATTTTATTGATGATTATTGACCTCTCAGGTTCTGCCAGATTGACTTTTATTTTTGGCTATGCCATTGCAAATCTAAGCTGATTGAATGCGCTTCGTTGACCTTCAGTCTATATTGTCTCTCTTGTACTAAAACAAAAAAGCGCTTTGTTAATTTCTTACGTCAAAAACAAAGCAGTGCTTTTTATTATTCTCTTGCGCTAAAAACAAAGCAGTGCTTTGTTTTTTAGCTCATATCAGACATTAGTTGAGTTGTCATATGCATAAGATCGGTATATGTTGAATTGGCTTTTTTTATGTCTTTCTGGGACTTACGATGAATACGGTACGCCAACAAAATTTTCAATTACGCAAAGAGAAAATTTTAGCCATGGCAGAAACACTGTTACTGGATAATAATCAGGACATTACCTTGGCAGAACTGGCGTCTGAACTGGATATTGCCAAAGGCACCATTTATAAACATTTTAAAAGCAAGAATCAGCTCTATTTAGAACTCATTATTTTGAATGAAAAAAGATTATTGGAAATTTCGAAAAAATATAAAAATAATATTAAAACCTATGTTTCACAGTACATGCTCTACAACATGTTAAATTCCAACCGGACCATTTTATTGCATGTAATTGAAGAACGCTTAACCAATAATGAACGCAAGCTAAAAGAATTATTTGAACAACTCTATAAAGTCCGTGAAGAACGGATTATCGAAATTAAAGACATGACCGATGATTATCTGAAGTCCTTTAATAGTGCCATGTCGATTCGCGATTATTTGTCTTATATCTGGACCGTCACTTATGGCGCTTCATTATTGCTCAATTCGACCCACTACCAGAAAGCCATTGGTTCACGTGAACGCCTGATCAAGCTGTATATCAACCAGGCCTTAATGACCCCGGATAAAATTTCTTGATATCCGGGTTTCAATAAATCAGTTATTGATGAATGATTTTATGCATAGGGTCATCCAGGTCATTCATTTTCGAGAACAACTCGTAACACATCTGCCGCAGCCACTGATGGCTGGTCTTATGATGGCAGGACATATGCCAATATTGCTTGACGGCGTAAGTGGGAAAAGTAATCGGTGCGTCAAAAATCTGCAAATTGCCGCGCGACAATAACACTTCACTTAAATAATAAGGTACGGTGGCAATGGCATCGGTTTCCTGAACCACCAGTCCAACGCCCAGATAACTCGGCAAGCGCATCAAGATATTACGTTTCAGTTCTAAATTTAACAGTTCATTCTCAATATGGTAATGCCCCATTCCGGCATCAATATCGATATGGGGTTCATTGATATATTGTTCGGTGGTTAAGCTGTTTTCGCTGAGCCGCGGATGATTTTTGGCGGCAATCACCACATAATATTGCTCAAACAGTTTCTGCTGATAAAAACCGTTTTCCAGATTGGGCAGAAAACCGATCGCCAGATCAATTTCCCCATTGGCCATTTGATAACTGGTTTCAGAAGTAATGGCCCGGACATTTAAACGGATATGCGAAGCATGCTGTTTTAAATATTGGGAAATCTTCGGCAATAAAACCAAGTGCGACACATCGGTCATGGCAATGGTGAATTTTTGCTGTGAGGTGGTCTGGTCAAAATCAACGGTAAAATTATTAATGATTTCAACTTTGCTTAAGGCTTCACTGACCAGTGGAAACAGCTGTTTCGACAGTTCAGTCGGCACCATTTCATTGCCGATTCTCAAAAAAAGCGGGTCATTATAATGCTGACGGATTTTATTCAGGATATTGCTGACCGTGGGCTGGCTCATGGCCAGATATTCAGCCGCGACAGAAACACTTTTATATTTATAAATATAAAGAAAAACACTGAGTAATTTACAGTCGAGCTCAAACACCGATTCAAATCCCTAAATCTTCAATTTGTAGAGGCAATATATCATCTGCCTTTTACGGGCTATTTCCAATGTCCATTTATACCGAAAATAGCCTGTCATGCGGATACGCTTCAGCTGAAGCCTATAAAATAAATTCTATCAATAAAAATCAAAATAACACAAAAGACCGCTTTCATTATTGTTTGCACCCTCTTTATTTTTCTCCCTGAGCAGACTTGAAATGTATTTCAAGTCTGTATAAGAAAAATCAAAGGGATGGATGGAAGAAGTCTAAAGAAACACATCAATCAAACGGTTTGACTTAAACCTGAACGCTTCAAATTCAAGTCAAACCTTAAGGTATGAACAATTATTCTGCTGAAATATCTTCAAATAACACTGAAGATAAATAACGCTCACCCGCATCCGGTAAAATCACCACAATGTTTTTACCCGCATTTTCAGGACGTGCTGCCAGTTGAGCGGCAGCTGCCATGGCTGCCCCACTTGAAATACCGACCAGAATACCGTCATGGGTGGCTGTTTTGCGTGCCCATTCAATAGCCGTAGCACTTTCAATGGCAATCACTTCATCCACTAAATCCAGGTCCAAGTTTTTAGGAATAAAGTTGGCGCCAATGCCCTGGATTTTATGCGGTCCCGGTGTCAATGGCTCACCCCGTTTCGCTTGGCCAATAATCGGTGATTCCGCAGGTTCCACAGCAACCGAATACAGCGGCTGATTTTTTACCTGCTCAAAATAACGCGAAATACCGGAAATGGTACCGCCTGTACCGACGCCAGACACCAGAATATCGACTTTACCGCCAGTCGCTTCCCAGATTTCAGGGCCTGTGGTCTGTTCATGGATTTTCGGGTTAGCCGGGTTTTCAAACTGCTGCGGTAAAAAATACACATCCGGTTGTTCAGTGGCTAAACGTACCGCTTCATCTACCGCACCTTTCATGCCTTTGGCCGGTTCTGTCAGCACCAGATTTGCACCAAACGCTTTTAAAACCTTACGGCGCTCAACACTCATGCTTGCCGGCATGGTCAAGGTAATGTCATAACCTTTGGCAGCCGCAACAAATGCCAGAGCAATACCGGTATTGCCGCTGGTTGGCTCGACAATATGCATGCCCGGTTTAAGCAAGCCTTTTTCTTCAGCATCTGCAATTAAAGCAGCACCTACCCGGCACTTCACCGAGAATGCCGGATTACGGCTTTCAACTTTTGCCAATACGGTTGCGTCGGATGAAATGGCACGGTTGATGCGAATTAATGGGGTATTGCCAATTGCTTCAGCATTATTACCATAAACCGCTATACCTAAATTGTTCGGTGCTGGAAAAGCAGAATCAGTACTCATTTGAACTCCTTGAGCTGTCTTTTGATTTTAAAGTTATGCGCTCATCATAAGCCATTTAGACCTTCAAGATAAGTTTTTCTCTTGTTAGACCTATTCAACTTAAGGTGCAATTTCAATTTAAAAAACAATATTTTTTAAACCCATAAGCTTGTAATATCCACCAAATCGTTACAACTTAAATGACGCAATTGTCATCAATAAAGTTTGTATTTATTCATGCAATTGCACACAATATCCAGCAAATGAAAACTGATTTAGGGAATCAAATGTCTCATAAGAGTTATAGCCGGTTCTATCGACAATTTACACAGAAAATTTTAGATAAAATCGTGACTCCTCAAGTCTTGGGCAATACTGAAGAATTAGAAAATAATATAAAAAATCAGTTAGATAAAAAAATAATTTGTTATGTATTACAAGATGCATCCCTGAGTAATACGGTTTTAATTGATACTGAAGCCAAGGCACGTCAATTGCCTTCCGTTTTTGCACCTTTAAGCATTCAGGAATATCAGGAAGATGATTCCATTCTGGCTTTAAATGTGCCCAACTCGAAAAATGAGGCCTATCATTATTCAGCAAAATTGATTCGCCTCATTGAAGCTTTGGAAAAATATCCCGAATACGATATTGAACTGGTTCCGGTAACGGTTTTATGGGGCCGCTCCCCAGAATATGAAGATTCCTGGTTTAAAGCCTTGTTTGCCGATGCCTGGGCAACACCGTCCAAATTAAAGCAGGCCTTGAATATTTCTTTATATAGCCGTGAAAACTATATTGAATTTCACAAACCAATATCCCTAAAAACGGCTATAGAAAAATCTAAAATTGAATATCCAAACTTTTCTCCGGCCCATTCTGTGGTCAAGGAACTCAATAGCAATTTTAATAAATATAAAGAGGCGATTTTAGGTCCCGACTTATCCGACCGCCGTAATCTCATTAACAAGTTAATGAAAACCGAAACGGTGCAGGATGCCATTCGCAAAGAAAGTATTGACAACAAAATCAGCATGTTTGAAGCGGAAAACCGTGCCAAGGGCTATTTAACCGAAGTGGTTTCGGACTTTTCCTATTCTACCCTGCGTTTTGCCGAACTGGCGCTGACCAAACTCTGGACGCAACTTTATGATGGAATTGAAGTACATAATTTCGATACCGTGCGCGAGCTGGCCAAAGATTACGAAATTGTCTATACCCCTTGCCATCGCAGTCATATTGACTATTTATTGCTGTCCTATGTGATTTTTAACCGTGGCTTGATGGTGCCGCATATTGCCGCAGGCATTAACCTCAACTTACCTGTGGTCGGTCAGATCATGCGTGGTGGCGGCGCCTATTTCATCCGTCGTACCTTTAGCGGAAATGAACTCTATACTTCTGTTTTTAAAGAATATCTCCACAGTTTATTATCTCGCAACACCCCTTTGGAATACTTTATTGAAGGCGGCCGTTCACGTACCGGTCTGCTGTTGCCTCCGAAAAAAGGCATGCTGTCGATGACGGTCCAAAGTCATTTGCGTGGTGCAACCAAGCCAATTGCCTTTATTCCCACCTATTTTGGTTATGAAAAGCTGATTGAAGGCACCTCTTATTTAAATGAACTGAATGGCAAACCGAAAGAAGCCGAATCGATCTGGGGCATCTTGAGTTCAGTCCGTAAAATTGAAAAAGTTTTTGGCCAGGTACATGTCAATTTTGGTGAACCGGTTTTTCTCGATCAGGTTCTAGCTGAGCATCAGGCCAAGCAAATTAAACTCAATATTCATGATGAATTACCTCAACCGGTGATTCAAACCGTCAATCAGGTGGCCAATTCAATCCTGGAAAATATTAATAAAGCCGTAGTGATTAATCCGATCTCTTTAATCTCACTGATCTTATTGAATGCTGAACATCATGCTTTAACTGAACATGATTTAATTGCCAAAATTGATCAATATCGTCATGTATTAAAAACAACGAAATATGATGCAAAAATGATCATGACGGAATTATCGAGTGCAGAGATTATTCAATATGCTGCAAAATTAAAACAGGTTGAGATCTTTAGCCAAAATGATCAAAACTGGGTGCGCGTTGCTGAAAGTCAAAAAATTCTGTTAAGTTATTTTAGTAATAATATTCTGCACTGTTTTATTCTGCCGGCACTCATTGCAATGCTGGTGCATTCGTATAAAAAAATTTCTATCCATTATTTAACCGATACCCTTAAAAATATTTACCCTTATTTTAAGGAAGAATTTTTCTTAAAATGGTCTATGGATGAATTAGAAAAAGAAATCACCATCATTATAGGCAGTTTAGAACATTTAGGCTGGATTGTTCATCAGGAGCAAATTCTTTCTATTCCAGCCGATGAACACATGCAAAACCAGCTTGTCACATTGGCACATTTGTCTGCTTCCAGCCTGAATAACATGACCATGATTGCTACATTACTTCAGCACTATGCTCCGCTGCAAGCACTGAGCCTGAAAGAACTGGAGAAGATGGGTAAGGCAGTACTGAACAAGCTGTCGCAAACCAAAAAGATTCAGGCCGGTTATTATTTTGACAGCGCCACCTTGAAAAGCTTTATTGCTATTCTTAAAGAAAATGGTCTGCTCAGTACTCAAGAAAATCATTTTGTCATTAGTGATGATTTTGAAGAAAAAATGTCTGCCATTTTTAACTGGTATGATCCTGAAACACGCCAAGCCATTACTGAAGCAGTTCATTTTAATGAAAAAGAATTAAAAGGATTTAAACAAAGCCATAAAAATTAATAGGCTTTATTTTAAACTTCCTACATAAATCATTTTAGAAACTAAAAATTGTTCATAAAGCTGAAATTGTAAATAAATTTTTAGTCGATATTAGATTCATGAGTGTGGCATGGATGCCACACGTTTCCCATCACGACAAGGATGTCGTGTATGGGAAACAAAAGGTTTTTGTCTACTTTTGACCTTTCAAAAGTAGAGAGATTGCCTACGAGAAGGTAAAAAAATTAAATCAGTTAAATGAGGCCGTGCTGATTTAAAAATTCTAATATTGAACATTTTTTGATTTATGAAAGACATCTTTTGTACCCTTNATTAAATCAGTTAAATGAGGCCGTGCTGATTTAAAAATTCTAATATTGAACATTTTTTGATTTATGAAAGACATCTTTTGTACCCTTATAAAGCATTTAATTTAGATTAAATGCCTTATTTCAATGGATATAAGAATATCTGATAATTACCTTCATTAAAAACCATTGAAAATGTTACATTTTCATCCTATATGAGATTAATCAGGCAGTATACTGCCTAGGTTACTGTTGCGTAGTATGGAAATGCTGTATGAATACCGATCTTGAAATTGCTTCTATGCATGAGTCTATTGATCTTGTTGTCACAATATTAAAATCATTAGCCAATCCAGATCGTTTACTTATTTTATGTCATCTTGCCAAACAGGAATTAAATGTCTCGCAAATAGAACAGATGACACAAATAAGCCAGCCTACCTTATCACAGCAACTGATGATGCTCCGTAAAAGCGATGTGGTGACCACACGCCGCGAAGGCAAACAGATTTTTTATTCCATTAAAGATGATAAACTAGTTCAGGTGCTCAATACCCTCTATCAACTGTATTGTCCTAAAAATTTAATTTAATCCTATAAATAAAAGAAAATTGAGTCGAGATCACCGTCCAGATAAGACTTCTTAGCATTTTTTATGCATAATATATCTAAAATAGTGATTTAGCTTTAGATATGTCAGATTTAAATTCTCGATTAACGACGCTATTACCCGCTTGGCGCTGGTTACGCACCTACAGTCCAGACAAGTTTAAATCTGACCTTCTTTCCGCTCTTATTGTCATTGCCATGCTGGTTCCGCAAGGCATGGCCTATGCCATACTGGCCGGACTACCGCCCATTATGGGACTGTATGCCAGTATTCTGCCCATGATTATTTATGCCATGGCCGGAAGCAGCCCGACGCTTTCTATTGGCCCGGTCGCAATTATATCCATGATGACCTTCGCGACCCTCAATCCCTTGTTTGAGGTCGGCTCGCCCGTTTACATCCAGGCTGCCTGTCTGCTTGCCGTGATGGTGGGTGTTATTTCACTTTTATTAGGCGTCTTTCGATTTGGATTTCTGATACAGCTGATTAGTCATCCGGTCATCAAAAGTTTTATTATTGCCTCTGCCTTGCTGATTGCTTTGGGCCAATTCAAATTTCTGGTCGATGTGCCTTTAAAGGCCAATAATATTCCTGAGTTTGTACTCAGCGTTTGGCAATATATCAGGTATAGCAATTCGGCATCTTTAATCTTTGGCCTGCTTGCGCTCATTTTTCTGATTTATCTTCCTAAAGTTTTACAGTCCAATGCAGTGCAAAGTCGAATAGGTTCGACGGCATTTCTGACCAAAGCCTTGCCTTTAAGTTTGGTGGTGATTTCGATTGCTGCGGTGTATTTTCTGGACTTAAAAGCCGTAGGCATTAAAACGGTAGGAGAAATCCCTTCCGGTTTTCCACCGCTGAGTATGCCCTACTGGAATCTGGATCTGGTCATCACCCTGTTTCCCGGTGCAGCCATGATTGCCATGATCAGCTTTGTCGAGTCTTTATCTATTGCTCAAGCGACTGCCTTACAGCAGCGCAGTCATTTAAATAGCAACCAGGAACTGGTCGCGTTAGGATTATCCAATTTAAGTGCTGGCCTCAGTTCAGCATTTCCGGTCACCGGAAGCCTATCGCGCACGGTGGTCAATGCAGATGCCGGTGCCAAGACACCGCTGGCAGGGGTCATTTCATCCCTGCTTATTGTGGTGGTCAGCCTTTATTTTACCGGTTTTTTCCGTGACCTGCCTTTGGCCATTTTGGCAGCCACCATCATCGTCTCAATCTGGAAACTGGTTGATTTTAAGCCATTTATTGAAACCTGGCGTTATTCCAAAGCAGATGGCATTGCCATGTGGATTACCTTCTTTGGCGTGCTCTGCATCGATATTTCTACCGGTTTGCTACTGGGCATTGTTTCAACCTTTATTCTGCTGCTGTGGCGGATCAGCCGTCCGCATATTGCCGTCATTGGTCTGGTCGAAGGAACCCAGCATTTTAGAAACATTCAGCGCCATCATGTGCTAACGTCAAACAAAGTCCTTTCCATGCGTATAGATGAAAACCTGACCTTTTTAAATGCCAATACTTTTAAAGGTTTTCTGATTAATGTCATGAGTCAGTACGCGGATTTAGAGCATGTGGTCATTAACTGTTCCAGTATCAGCGCCATTGATCTAAGTGCGCTGGAAATGCTAGAAGACCTGAATGCCGAGCTCAATAAACTGGACATTAAACTGCACTTTTCCGAAATTAAGGGTCCAGTGATGGATAAACTACGGCATTCAAAACTGCTGAATCATTTAAGTGGCCGGATTTATCTGTCCCATTTTCAGGCCATGCAAGAACTTTCCCCGGAAGTTTTTTAAGATAAATTGGATAAATATGGCCACCCTCAATTTCGGGGGTGCTATTTAAAAATAGCCGGTGATGTTTGAATTAAAAACTAAAAAAGAATGGCTTAACAGTATAAAACTGAGCAGAATGATCAGAAGTATCTGTATTATTTGAATATTTAAAAAAATGCACCAATTTGATTAAAAACTGAGAATATCGACTTTAAAAATAAACAGTTAGTTTTTATATGGAAATTATTTTTTAGCAATAACACTTTTAGGTATAAAATGCCACCTATCTCTGTGATTTTTTTAGCCCTCGTATTTGTAACAAGGCATCTTTATGTTTTCTGCTTTAATGCGTTTGAGTTTAGTCTCCCGAATTATTATCGCCATTATTTTAGGTATTGGTGTTGCTGTTTTGTTCCCGAATCTGGCTCCTTATTTAAGCCTGTTGGGTGACTTGTTTATTAAAGCACTTAAATCTGTTGCACCCGTTTTAGTTTTTGTCCTGGTTTTATCTTCCATTGCTAATTTTAAAGTCGGACATAGTGCGAAAATCAAGCCCATTATGCTGATGTATGCAGTTGGTATGCTTTTGGCCGCATTAAGTGCCGTGGTTGCCAGTATGCTGTTCCCAAGTACGTTATTTTTGGATGTCCCTGCACAAGCTGACCTGCAAGCACCGGGTAGCCTGGTACAGATTTTAAAAAATCTGCTGCTCAGCTTTGTAGCAAACCCTGTGGTTGCGATTAGCGAAGCCAACTTTATTGGTATTTTGGCCTGGGCTGTTGCTTTGGGGGCTGCCTTCCGTCATGCATCGGACAGCACCAAAACCTTTTTAACCGATGCTGCCACTGCAGTAAACCAGGTGATTCGTCTGGTCATTAACTTCGCCCCTGTCGGTATTTTTGGCCTGGTCGCCGTGACTTTTGCTGAAGCAGGTTTAAGTACGCTTGAAAGCTATGCACAATTGTTAGCCGTATTGATTGGTACCATGTTCTTTGTAGCCTTGGTGGTCAATCCCATGATGGTGGCCTTTGTTACTCGCACCAACCCGTACCCACTGGTTTTTCAGTGCCTGCGCGAAAGTGGCATTACCGCCTTCTTTACCCGTAGTTCGGCAGCCAATATTCCGGTTAACCTGGATTTGGCCAAACGCTTAGGTGTGAATGAATCTACAGCCAGCGTTGCCATTCCTTTAGGAGCAACGATTAATATGGCAGGGGCTGCTGTTACCATTACCGTGCTCACCCTAGCCACTGTAAATACTTTGGGTATTTCGGTTGATTTCACCACCATGCTGGTTTTATCGGTACTGGCAACCATTTCAGCCTGTGGTGCTTCCGGAGTAGCCGGCGGATCTTTATTGCTGATTCCTGTTGCTTGTGGCCTGTTTGGGATCAGTTCGGATATTGCCATGCAAGTGGTAGCCATTGGTATGGTGATTAGCGTATTGCAGGATTCGACCGAAACTGCATTAAATTCTTCAACAGATGTGCTATTTACTGCTGCCGTTGACCGCGGTTTGGATTAAGATAGTCATTATTAAGTATTTTTTTGTGACGTTATGCCTTTTCAAACTTTACCGCTGTGGGTTCAATTAGGGGCTTTTTTTCTTGCAGTTAATGCAGGGATGATTAACGTTCTCGGACTGGTGACCGTGCTGCATCAGTCCGTTTCCCATATGACCGGAAATGTCAGCATGTTGGCCATGGCCTTACTCAAGTGGCAACCTGAAACCATCCTTTACTTGATTCTGGTTATTCTATGCTATGTAATTGGTTCATTTTATAGTGGATTTATTCTGGGCAATAGCCAGTTCAAGTTGGGAAGCCGCTACGGTTTGCCTTTAAGCCTGGTGGCTTTTTTTATCCTGTTGTGTTGGCTTTTACTTCCCTATTTCCCGCGTTATGCCTTACTTTGGGCATGTGCTGCCATGGGTATCCAGAATGCTATGGTCAGCCATTATAAAGGTACCATTATTCGGACCACGCACTTATCGGGTGTTTTGACCGATTTGGGCTTGGCTTTAGGCTACAGGTTACGGGGACTAAAGGTAGAACGTAGACGCATTATTCTGCACTTGCTCATTTTATTTGGATTTTTCATTGGTGGTTTACTTGCCAGCATGATTTATCCTTATTTAAAATTGAATGCCTACCTCGTCCCAGCAATATTAAGCTGGACACTTAGCTCGATTTATTGGGTAATTTATTATCGTTATCGGCAGACTCAAGAGTAATATCGGAATTTATTATGGTCAAAAATGCATTACAGGCTCAATTGCTAAAAGCGGGTTTAGTCGATAATAAAAAGGCTAAAAAACTGTCAAAACAGGCAGTCCATGAGCAACGTACCGGACAAAGCAACGAAGCTGAATTAAAGGCCAAAATTGCCCAAGACCAGCAGGAAAAACTGGCTCGCGATCAGGCACTGGATTTAGAGAAAAAACGCCTGTTACAGGGTAAAGAATTAAAAGCTGCTATTGTTCAAATGATCAACCAGCACAAAATTAAAGATACCGATGGCGAAATGGCCTACCAGTTTATTGATGACAATAAAGTCAAAAAGATTTATCTCAATCAGCAGATTTATAATGCCCTGGTTGCAGGTTCACTCATTATTGCCAAAGAAACCGAGGGTTATGCTGTTTTACCTAAGGCCTTGGCAGAGCGAATTAATCAAAAAATGGAAGGCTTTATTATTGTCAACAATTCTGAAAAAAATGAACAGACTACAGATGAAGACGATCCATATGCAGCTTACGTCATTCCTGATGATTTAATGTGGTAAGCCCGGTTCATCAACAGTTAAAGGAATTCCCTATGCCAGTATTCGTATTGGCATAGACTACAAGAATAGAATAATAAGAAAAAATTAAGCCATTCGAGCATCAGGCCAGCTGGTGAATTTTGTTTTAGTTCATGTATGTAAAACGTTATCTTTATAATAATAAAAAAATAACGCTATACACTATTCCATAATTTTAAAATTTAAGGTTAAGTTTTTGGAACAATTGGCATTTATACAAAATATTCGGGACTGGTCAGATCAATATCCCTGGCTAGAAATGCTTACCTCTCTTAGTATTTTAATTTTACTGGCCCTCCTGGCAAATTTTATTGCCAAGCAAGTCGTGGTTCGCGGTATCCGCCAACTGATTTCCAAGATGAAATTTTTCAATCAGGACATTTTTACCCAGCACAATGTTATTCGCCGGGTTTCCAACATTGTGCCAGCCATTGTGATTATGAACGGTATTGTCACTGTTCCGCATCTTTCAGAAAAAGTAACTGTTTTTATCCAGATGGCGGCACAGGCGTTTATTTTTCTCACCCTTGCTTTGGCCATCAGTGAATTTTTAAGCATTTTCAATCTGGTTTATCAACGTAATCCCAAATCAAAAAACAAACCGATTAAAGGTTATTTACAGTTGGTTAAGCTGATTATCTTTATTGTCTGTGGCTTGATGATTTTAGGTACTTTCCTTAAAAAAGATGTGTTTACCTTGCTGGCAGGTTTTGGTGCCATGGCAGCAGTATTGATGTTGGTTTTCCAAAATACCATTCTTTCTTTGGTCGCATCAGTACAAATTTCATCTTATGACATGGTGCGAATTGGTGACTGGATAGAGATGCCGTCACTGAATGCTGACGGCGATGTCATTGACATGTCATTACATACCATTACCGTTCAGAATTTTGACAAGACCTTAACTACTATTCCCACCAACAAGCTGGTGACCGATACTTTTAAAAACTGGCGTGGTATGGCTTATGCGGGAGTCCGGCGGATTAAAAGATCAATCTTTATCGATCAAAGCAGCGTGCATTTTATGACCCTGACTGAACAGCAAAAGCTGAAAGAATTTTTATTGCTGGATCAATATTTAAATAGCAAACATGATGAGCTGGAACGCTTTAATCAGCAACTCTCGAACCAATCTTTATACAATCAGCGCCGTTTAACCAATTTAGGTACCTTCCGTGCCTATGTTGAATTTTACTTAAAACAGCATTCCGGCATTGCGCAAAATCAATCGCTGATTATTCGACAGTTACAACCGACCAGTGAAGGTTTACCCCTGGAAATTTATGCTTTTGCAAATACCACCGTATGGAAGGATTATGAAGCGATACAGTCTGATATCTTTGATCATTTACTTGCTATTGTTCCGGAATTCGGTTTAAGCGTTTATCAGGCGCCCTCCGGTGCTGATTTCAGGCAATTCACGGCACGTTCGGCAAATCAGGCCGAAATTTAAAACTTGGCGGGTGATGCAATCTTTAAAGCATATTACTGTTGTTTTTATTTATACTTGAAGCGTTTAACTGAAAATAAGGCATCCCCCGTTCATGCAATTGATATGGTTTAGACAGGATTTGCGTATACAAGATCATGCTGCGCTTTGGCATGCAACTCGGTCTGGAAACTGTGTTGCCCTGGTGATTCTCTCACCGGAGCAATGGCAACAGCATGATGACAGTCCTGCCAAACAAATATTTTATTTACGCCAACTGGAAACGCTCAAATCACAGCTTCATCAGCTGAACATCCCCCTGCTGACTAAACATATTCCTTTATGGAAAGATGTCCCGCATGAAATGCTGCAGCTTTGTCAGCGATTGGGTATTGACGCTGTGCATGCCAATATTGAAATTGGCGTGAATGAATTAAAACGCGATGCTCAGATGCAAGAAAAACTGGAGAAGCATCAAATCCCGTTTGAGCTTTATCATGATCAGACAATTTTTCCTGTCGGTTCAATCTGTAATAAATCCAATCAACCTTATCAAGTGTTTAGTGCTTTTAAAAAGCGCTGTTATGAACTCCTTAGCATTGGCCTACCGCAATGTTATCCAGCAGTCGCAAAGCAGGAAAAAATAGAGCTGAACCTGGAATCAGAAAATACAAAAATCAGTGCATTAACCTATATGCAAAGCTCTGCATCAGATCAGTTACAGCAGCTTTGGCCTGTGACGGAAAACTATGCATTGACTATTTTAGATCACTTTATTGACACTAAACTGGAACACTATCAACAGGAGCGTGATTTCCCTCACCTCAATTCGACCAGTCAACTGTCTCCGTATTTAAATATTGGTGCGGTTTCCATCCGGCAGTGCTTGCAAGCGGTGTTTAGAAAGCAAAACGGCCATTTCCATATAGACAATGCAGGACAACAAACCTGGCTGGATGAATTGTTGTGGCGAGAGTTTTATCAACATATACTTTATCAATTCCCTGCCGTTTCCAAACATCAACCTTTTAAAAACAATACTTTAAAGATTAAATGGCGTAATACTGATCAAGACCTGCTTGCCTGGAAACAAGGTCAGACCGGAATTCCCATTGTAGATGCAGGTATGCGTCAGTTGCTGCAAACTGGATGGATGCATAATCGGGTACGTATGATTACGGCAATGTTTTTGACCAAGAACCTGCTGATTGACTGGCGGCTGGGTGAAAAATGGTTTATGCAGCACTTAATTGATGGCAATCTGGCAGCGAATAATGGTGGCTGGCAATGGTGTGCTTCGACTGGAACCGATGCCGTACCCTATTTTCGAATTTTCAATCCCATAACTCAATCGCAAAAGTTTGATAAAGATGGCGATTATATTCGCACTTGGGTACCGGAGCTGGCGCATCTGGATGCTAAAAAAATTCATGATCCTTATGCTTTTGCACAGGTGCGAAAATTAAATTACCCACGTGCAATAGTGGATTTAAATTCATCGCGCAAACGTGCCATAGAGGTTTTTAAGACGATCTGACTTGAGCAATATTTTAAAGCTACCCTGCTCAAAAAAGCTGAAAACACTGCAACTTACAGCTCATTTCGGCTGAAAGTTGCTTTAATGTTCCGGAGCGAATCCCAAATCGGGGTTTCAACTGGTATTTTAAAATAAAATTTGCCTGATCAAAGAATTAAGCAGATTTAGGCTCTTTTTTATAGAAGAAAAGACCAGTAATTGCTATTTATTCATAGGATAAAGCATTATGAATAAGGTAATTTAGTCTTATTAAATGCTTGTTTTCTTCAATATTTTTAAAATTAAGCTCAATATAAAGATTGAGTTCTCTTTTTAAACTTGAATAGTTCTTTTTCTTTCATCACCTCAAAAACCTTTCCTGTTGCAGGATGCGTAAAAGCATTGTTTTCATTTAAATCAATAATCTTTTTAGTTATGACTATTTTAGGTAATCGCAACCAGATTAAACCTTCCTGATTTAAAATCTTTTCAAAAATCTGCTCAACAATTATCTTAGTGCCACATTCACTCTTTGCAGACACTTCTTTTAGAATCAGAATTTTAGGCATTTTTTCGCTCTTATTATGATTAAGTTTAACAAAATATAGAAAAATACCGCTGAAGGGTGTTAAATTTATATATACATATGTATTTAAATATATATTTAAGGTTAAATAATTTTAATTGACCAATAAAAATTGACTGATAAAATAAACCCGATATAACTTTAAAATCATTAATGAGGCTATTAGATTTCTTTAATAAATCCCTTTATTTCTCCCTATGGAAGAAAATAAAGGGGGAGTGTGAACAATTATAAAATAAGCCTATTTATTATTTTTATAAAAATGTTGATTAATATTCTAAAATACCTTGCAATATTATATGTTTTTTAATCAAAAATTAAAGATATATGTTGAAATTTTAATTTTATGCATTAAACGACTTTTATAAGTCATTTTTAATTACAGCAATTTTTTAGTAAACCCAGAATTCAAAACACATCTTAATATCCTCATTTTAAATTTTAAAAATCAGCCCCTTAGAATATTTCAATGCTCGACTTATTTAATGAATTATCAATAGTTTATGAAACTGAAAATTAAGATCTTGAGTTTTACTGTTACAGTAAATGAATTTTCTTTCTGATATCTTACGGAACTTTCTATCTCCAGTCCTATACTCGATAGCCTTTCTCCACTTTATTTGTGCTCACTGAGATAACAGGTTTACAGTTCAAATGAAATGTTTCACCAATTCCAACAAGCTTTTAGATATTGGTTAAATTATTATTTATACTATCAAAGTTGCAAAAAATTCGTTCTGATTCACGTTTACTCAAGGAAATCCGCATGTTGCAGTGGTTTGAAAAACTCGTCGATCCTTATCCATCCAAAGGTTTAAACGAACCCCTGCCTACCCGTTTTTTCCCTTTTGTCTGGCAAGCCGCCCAAGGTGTGCGGCCTTATTTATTGTTGCTGGTGCTGTTTACCGCAGCTGCTGCAAGTTTTGAAGCCTTTCTTTATTCTAAAATCGGCGATCTGGTCAACTGGCTAAGCAAAAGCCAACCTGAGACTTTTTTGGCTCAACATAGCCAGAATCTTACAATCCTGAGCTGCATTCTGCTGGCCAACATTCTATTTGCCAGCCTGCAATCGATTATCAAGCATCAAATTTTATACAGTACTTTTCCCATGCGTTTACGCTGGCGTTTCCATAATTTACTGTTACAGCAAAGCCTGGACTTTTTTCACAACGACTTTGCCGGACGTCTATCTGCCAAAGTGATGCAGACCTCGCTTGCAGTACGTGAATTCTGGGTGATTTTAGGGGATATGGTGGCCTATGTTCTCATCTACTTTACCACCATTAGTCTGGTCCTGGCGGCAATTTCCCCTCTGCTGATTGTGCCGCTCTTGCTTTGGCTGGTGCTGTTTATTTGCGCTGCCTGCTTTTTTATTCCCCGTTTAAGCCAGATTTCAAGTAAGCAGGCCGATGCCCGTGCAGTCATGACCGGTCGTGTTACGGATGCCTATACCAATATTCAAACCGTGAAACTATTTGCCCATGCCGGCCGTGAAAGCAAGTATGCCAAAGCGTCCATGCAAGACTTCATGGTCACGGTATATAAGCAAATGCGCCTGGGTGCACAGTATGAGATCAGCATCAATTTACTCAGTGTGGTTTTATATGGTGGGGTCTTAGGTACGGCTATCTGGCTCTGGATTAACGGCCAGGCTGAACTCGGTATTATTGCTGCCACAACAGCTATGATCTTAAAACTCAACAGTATTGCCGAATTTATGATGTGGCAGTCATCCGCTCTGTTTGAAAATGTCGGTACCATCCAGGACGGCATGAAAACTATGGGACGTCCGATTCATATTCAGGACAAACCGGATGCGCAACCCTTGCAGGTACGGCATGGAGAAATCAAGTTTGAAGATGTCAGTTTTGCTTATCAAAATAAAAATGTGATTGATCATTTTAATTTGACCATTAAACCGGGTGAAAAAATTGGCATTGTCGGCCGTTCTGGTGCAGGAAAATCAACCCTGATTCAACTGTTATTGCATTTTTACAATATCAACCAAGGTCGTATTTCGATCGATGGTCAAAATATTCAAGATGTGACTCAGGACAGTTTGCGAAAAAATATTGCTTTTGTCACTCAGGATACCTCTTTGTTACACCGTACCGTGGCCGAAAATATTAAATATGGCCGACCCGATGCAACAGATGAAGAGATGTTTGAAGCCGTACGCAAAGCCAAGGCGGAAGATTTTATTCCACAGCTCACAGACTTACGTGGCAAAACTGGATATGAAGCCTATGTGGGTGAACGTGGCGTCAAACTGTCTGGGGGTCAGCGTCAGCGTATCGCCATTGCCCGGGTGTTTTTAAAAGATGCGCCAATCCTGATTTTAGACGAAGCCACCAGTGCCTTAGATTCTGAAGTGGAAGCGGCAATTCAATCCAGTCTGGATGAATTGATGGAAGGCAAAACCGTGATTGCCATCGCGCACCGCCTCTCTACCATTGCACAAATGGACCGCTTGATTGTGCTGGATGAAGGTCACATTGCCGAGCAAGGTACGCATGATGAACTGGTCGCGCTGGGCGGTATTTATGCACATTTGTGGCAAAGACAGACGGGCAGTTTTTTGATAGAACAACAAGCATTAAAGAAAAAGGATATGCATTGATGCTGTATTTAGAAGATATAAAAGTAGGTGATCGTTTCATTAGCCGCGAATATGAAATGACCTTAGAAGAAATTAAACAGTTTGCACATGCTTATGATCCTCAAGTTTTTCATACCGATGAACATGAAGCCCAGGCACATCCTGTTTTTCAGGGCATTGCTGCCAGTGGTTGGCACACCTGTGCAGTCACCATGCGTTTATGGACTGAGTGTTTTCCGGTCGCTTACGGCCTGATTGGTTCAGAGTCCAGTCTGCGCTGGCCGCGTCCGACCCGTCCTGGCGATAAGATTCATGTCGAGGTCGAAATTGTGGCAATTACGCCATCAAAAAGTAAAAATGACCGCGCTATAGTCAGTTATGTGACCCAGGCATTCAATCAGAATCATGATATGTTACTTATTTCCACCACTAAAATTGTGGTCTTTAAAAAAGACATGCAGCCTGAATAATTTTCAGGCTTTAAAAATATTGTCCAACAATTTTAACAGGATAGTCTTCCCATTCGTGCCAATATGGCACTTACAACTAGAAAAACGAATGAATGCAATGGATGGCGCATGAAAACGATTTCTCCAAGACAGGATCAAGGCATACCGGGTGTTTATGGACTGCTGCTTTTAGATGTAGTTTCCCGCTGGGGCTATACTGCTGAAGCGCTCTTTACCCCGTTTCATTTAAACAGTGAACAGCTGGCAGACCCCAACTTTCGTATTCCCACACCCGTTGCCAATGAACTGGTCAAACATGCACTACGTTTAACCGGTGAGCCGACACTGGGTTTCCATTTGGGCACCCAGATGCGTATCTCGATTCATGGCTTTATTGGTTATGCCATTATGACGGCGCGTGATATTAGCGATGCCCTGATTCTGGCGAACCGGTTTATCCAGCTGCGTATGCCCTTTTTACAGCTTTATTTTTCCACCTTTGGCGAAAAAGCAACCTTACAGTTGCAATGTGACTTCGACATTGAACCTTTAAGGACTGAAATTGCCATTGCCCTGACCTTTGGTATTATCACCATGGCCAAAGCCCTGACCGGTTGTGAAGATCTGTCCGGGGAAATTGATTTTGATTTTCCCAAACCTGCCGGTTTTGAACGTTACATGGCAAAATTTCCGTCGCATCAGTTCCGTTTTGAACAGCCACATTTGTTGTCCAGTTTTGATAAAAAATATCTGGGCCTAAAGATGGTCAATGCAGACCCAATTGCCAGCCAGATTGCGATTAACCAGTGTGAAGCTGAACTTTCTGCACTGGGTGAACGTCGCCGTCTGGCCATGCGGGTGCGTGACATTCTGACCAATTCTGAACAGCACTATTTAAGTATTGAAAATGTGGCGGATCGGCTGCATATGTCAGATCGCACCCTGAAACGCCAACTGGCAGCTGAAGGCACCTCCTTTTCCACTTTGGTGGATGAAGTGCGTTATCGGCATGCAACTTCCCTGCTTTCACGTACCGATTACACCCTGGAGCAGATTGCCGATGAAATTGGCTATAGCGATGTTGCCAATTTCAGCCGGGCCTTTAAGCGTTGGAGTGGTCGCAGCCCAAGCAACTGGCGTAAAGATCCTTATCTATAAACTTTTGTTTTCATCAAAAAACATGTATAAAACATGGCAAAAATGATTTGAATATTTTAAAGGAGTCATCCATGAATCACCCTTCAGAATTAAAGTACGCCAGTACGCACGAATGGGTCAAAATTGAAGGTGATCTGGTTATTACCGGTATTTCGGACCATGCACAGGATGCATTGGGCGACCTGGTTTATGTAGAAGCCCCAGAAGTGGGTCAGCAAGTCACTGCCGGTGAACAGGCTGGTGTAGTTGAGTCGGTTAAAACCGCGTCTGATATTCATGCGCCTGTTTCAGGTGAAGTAGTTGAAGTGAATTCAGCACTTGAAGATGATCCTGATTTTGTTAATGATGACCCTTATGGCAAGGGCTGGATTTATAAAATTAAGCCAGACAATATGGCAGACGTTGAAAAATTACTTTCAAGCAGTGAATACGAAGCAGGTTTGTAAGACTGCCTTAAATAAGAAAAATCAGCCTTGGTGGCTGATTTTTTTATTTTAAATGATGGCTTTTAAGACATAGATCTCTCATAAAAAAGGGAAAAAATCACAATATGATATTAACAACAAAATAAATTTAAAAATAAATATTTTTTATTGATTAATTCTTACATAGGTATACTTTTCCATTAAAATTAGCTAAAATTCGAGCATTCATTCGACCAGCTCCCTTATCTTTATAACTATAAAAACTGAGTCACCCTCATTCTTACCTTAAGTCTGCTGCGTCGTCTAATACTGATGATTATCTAGGTAAATTATGTCCTCTGCTGTAAATGCTGAAAATTTATGGAATAAATCCTTTATTCTATGTCTGGCTAACAATTTATTTTTGTTTATCTTTTATTTTGCCCAAACCACCATCTTACCTATTTATATTTTAAAAGACTTGCATGACAGTTTGGCGCAAGCCGGTCTAGCCATGACCCTGTTTATGGCATCCTCAATTGCGGTTCGTCCCTTTAGCGGTTTGATTATTGAAAAAATCGGACGCAAGAAAGCACTTTATATTTCTGAAACGCTATTCTGTCTGTTTTCATTTGCCTATATTTTTGCAGATAACCTGAACGTACTTTTGGCCATTCGGCTATTACATGGTATCTGGTTCAGTATTTTAACCACGGTCACTGTGCCTATTGCGAATGACTTTATTCCTGCACAGCGTAAGGGTGAAGGCATGGGATATTTTGTCATGTCAATCAATTTGGGGATTGTACTCGGCCCATTAATCGGTCTGACGCTAATTCAGCAATTTTCTTATTCAACTGTGACTGCTATTTTGGCTGCCATCATTTGTCTGGGTTTTGCTTTTTGCTTCCTGATTCCAATTCAAAAAATGCCAAAAGTACAGCCTGAAACAGTGAAACGTAAATTATCCATTCATGATTTTGTGGAAAAGAAAGCTTTGCCAGTTTCAATTATGGCCATGATCATCTCTTTTTCTTATGCCAGCATTATGTCGTTCATTTCGACCTTTGCAGAGTCAAAAAATTTACTAGCTTATGCAAGTTTATTCTTTGTGATCTTTGCCATTTCGATGATGAGCTTACGTCCTATTACTGGTAAAATTTATGATCGAAAAGGTGCAAATTACGTGGTTTATCCCGCTATTGCCTTATTTGCTATTGGGCTGATGGTTTTAAGCCAAGTTAATACAGTGACTGGATTAATGCTGGCTGCAGTTTTTGTCGGTATGGGATTTGGTTCAGCTCAACCCTGCTTACAAACCATTTCCATTCAGCACTCACCCAAAGACCGCATTGGACATGCCACCTCCACCTTTTTTACCTTTTACGATATTGGTATCGCTATTGGTTCAATCTTGTTAGGGATTGTCATTGCCCATCAAGGTTATAGTTTTACCTATCTGCTTTGTGCAGCAATCACCGCACTGAGTCTGGTTTTCTATAAGTTTTTTATCGATCAACCCAAGTCTGCATAATACAAATATAAAGCTTTAAATCAATAAAATAGGCATTAACCCAAATGATTAATGCCTATTTTATAAAAAAATTTGTCTGAATTAAGAAGCGTCCTGGTCACTTTGGGCTTGATTCTCTTCCGGAGCTTTATCTTGCACCATACTGAAGGATGTCGCTGAGCCTGGAACCGTTTGATCCTGTCTGTTACTTTTCAATTTAATCTGCAAGCGCAATTCATTCATGGAGTCAGCATTACGCAGCGCTTCTTCATAACTGATTGCATCCTCATTGTATAAATCGTATAAAGCCTGATCGAATGTTTGCATGCCCAATTCACGGGATTTCTTCATGATTTCTTTGAGTTCATGGAAATGTCCTTTCAGAATAAGATCGCCAATTAATGGCGTATTCAGCAAAATTTCAATGGCTGCACGACGACCACGCCCATCCTGAGTTCGTACCAAGCGCTGGGAGATAATCGCTTTCATGTTTGAAGATAAGTCCATCAATAATTGATTGCGACGTTCCTCAGGGAAAAAGTTAATGATGCGATCCAGCGCCTGGTTGGCGTTATTGGCATGTAAAGTACCTAAACATAAATGTCCGGTTTCGGCAAAGGCAATGGCATGTTCCATGGTTTCGGTATCCCGGATTTCACCAATTAAAATCACATCCGGTGCCTGACGCAGGGTATTTTTCAAGGCATTGTGCCATGAATGACTATCCACGCCGACTTCACGGTGGGTAATCATCGATTTCTTGTGTTTATGCACATATTCCACCGGATCTTCCACCGTAATAATGTGTCCGGCAGAATTTTCATTACGATGATCAATCATGGCCGCTAAAGAAGTCGATTTACCCGAGCCAGTTGCACCGACTACAAGTACCAGACCGCGTTTTGCCATCATCACATATTTTAAGGATTCAGGCAGTTTTAACTGGTCAAAATTTGGAATTTCTGCGGTAATGGTTCGTATCACCATCCCCACTTGTAATTGTTGCTGAAAAACATTGATACGAAAACGCGAAACATTGGGAACGCTAATGGCAAAATTACATTCCAGCTCGCTTTCAAATTCAAGCCGCTGTTTTTCATTCATTAAACTATAGGCAAACAGTTTGGTCTTGTCGGCAGTCAATGCCTGCTGGCCAATCGGTTTCATTAAGCCCTGATGTTTAATGCTCGGTGGAAAATCTGCTGAAATAAATAAATCCGAACCGCCATATTCCACCACCTTGGTCAGCATATGGAACATTATTTTGCGTGCTTCTTCCAGTAATTCCGTACTATACATATTTTCCCCGATGAGAATTGTTTCTAGGATGCACGCATACCGAGATTGGTTTAATTTATTTAAATGCTCATCTCAGTCGTGAAGAAACAATTCATGTTTTATTGATTACTATTTTTCCCTATTGTGCATAAACATAGTAAAGTGCTCAACTTTGTTATTTTTAACTAGTTAAAAGTATTAATAAAAATTGCAAACACCATCAATGAACAGCTGATTTAAAATTAACCAGATAACATAACTATGGTTTTAAACAGAAAAAAGCCCCTTAAGTTCAGGGGGCTTTATAGTAATGTTATGTATAAATCTTTGATGGTCTATAACTTTTTCTTATAAAATCACGCACTACGTTTTAATTCAGATAGACGCACTGAATCTGCCACCTCCAGCAAAAGTTGCTGGGTTTTGTCCCAGCCCAGGCAGCCATCCGTTACCGATTGGCCATAGGTCATCTCACAGGAAATCTTCTGCTGACCATCCACCAGATAGCTTTCCAGCATTACCCCACGAACCTGACTTTGTGTACGTTCCTCAATAATTGTCTTGAGCACCTGGGGCTGTAAGAGCGGATCTTTGTGGCTATTGCCATGACTGCAATCAATGACTAAAGCAGGCAATTCACCTTTGCATTTTTCTCTGATCTTTTCAATTTCAGCCAGCTGGTAATTAGGACCCGAATTTGCACCGCGTAAAATCAGATGTGCTTTCGGATTGCCTTTCGATTCCAGGATACAAGGTAATCCCGATTGGCCCAGACCCAGGAATTGATGGGAATTCGATGCAGACTGAATGGCATCCAGTGCAATTTGAATGGAACCATCGGTGCCATTCTTGAAACCAATGCTGTATGGCATATGGCTTGAAATTTCACGGTGAATCTGGGATTCACTGGTACGCGCGCCAATGGCGCCCCAAGCCAGTAAATCGTCAAAATAGGCTGTTGCCATTGGACTTAAAATTTCAGCAGCAATTGGCAAACCCATTTCAATAATTTGTAAATACAAGGCACGTGATTTTTCCAGGCCCAACTGCATATTGGATGAGCCATCCAAATCTGGGTCATACAGGAAGCCTTTCCAGCCAATGGTGGTACGGGGTTTTTCAATATAGGCACGCATTACCAGGAAAATCTGGTCTGCTACCTGGCTTTGTAATTGTTGTAATTTTTGTGCATATTCAAGTGCAGCAACAGGATCGTGAATCGAGCATGGACCGGTCACCACCATCAAGCGATGGTCTTTGCCTGCCAAGATATTTTCAATGATTTGACGCTGATCAGCAATTTGTTGCGCCAGTTTGTTTGATAAAGGCAATTGCGCCTTCAATTGATGAGGCAAAGTTAAAGCGGTTTCTTTTGCAGTTGTTTGAGTTTGTTGTAAAGCAGTATTTAAGGCATTCATTGGTCTTTCCTGGGGACTATTCAGTCCAATCTTTTATTTGAGCGTTATGGGTCTAATGGATTGGGTGTGCAGAGTCATCAATTGACTAAAGTAAAACCAATAAAAGTTGCTAAAGTATGAATAATTTAATGTTTGCATGAGTAAGCTCCAAAAAGTATAAGAAAAATAAAGCATAAAAAAACCTGATCAGGGTTGCCGATCAGGTTATAAACTGGGTGGGCAACCTTTTCTTGCCCGAACGCATTCAGGCAATTATCTAAATTGCCAAAAGTAATAAGTTGCGTTTGAGAGTACAGGTTGCTTTAACATCTTTATTGCTTCAAAAAAGTATGTATCTTGAAATTAAAATACGCTGTATTGCCATATTTGACAATAGTTTTATTTAAAATAAAACGACATCAATCATTAAACTTTTGTTTATACCTGGTGTAAAAACTGCCCTTAAACGCTGCAGTTGGACCAGTTTTAAAAAACGTGTAAATCCTCTGCTCATTACTTTTTTAGCTCTCACCGCATCAATGGGCTAAATTATTTTTATTCGATCGACATTCAATTTCTTCATTTCTAAAATAGACATTTAATTTATATAAATAACAAGCTGATAAAGCAATTTTAGTGCTTAAGCGATAATTACAGTTACAAAAAAAACAATTATTGACCCAGAAAATGAACCTCAAAAATACAAAACAATATTTTATATATATCATTACTTTATGTTATAAGATAAATCCATTAAGTCAAAATATTACATAATACGTAATTTACTTATGTATTGCATAATAAAAAGCCCACCGTATGATGTGAAAATAAATCGAATTTATCGTATAAGGTTTGCACTTTACCTGGGAACCACAGCGATAAATAAAGGATGAGACAAACGGATTTGTCATAAAAATTTAAATGATTAATATGATTTTTCTCGTTTGTTTAAAAGTGAATCTCTTAAAAAACAGGCAATAGGATTGCTTTAAGAAAATGAGGATGTTGTATGGATAAGCTAGCAAACCCTTTAGAACTTTGTGGATTTGAGTTTATTGAATTCGTATCTAAAGATGGCGATCTAGATGGAATTTTTCAAACGCTCGGTTTTAGTAAAGTTGCAAAGCATAAATCTAAAAATGTGTATTTATGGCGTCAAGGCAACATTAATATCATTCTCAATTATCAACCAGAATCTTATGCAGCGTTTTTCTTTAAAGAACACGGACCTTCTGCATGCGCAATGGGCTTTAAAACCCTAGATGCTGCCAAAGCCTTTCATAAGGCCATTGAATTAGGTGCAGAGCCGATTTATTCAAAAATTGGTCCAATGGAACTCAACATTCCGGCCATTAAAGGGATTGGTGGCTCGCCTATTTTTCTGGTCGACCGTGATATTTATCAAAGCGACTTCATTTTCTTTAATGATGTCAATTCACATCCGGTAGGCACAGGATTAAAAGAAATCGATCATTTAACCCATAATGTCTATAAAGGCCGTATGCAATACTGGTCAGATTTTTATGAAAGAATTTTTAATTTTCAGGAAATTCGTTATTTCGATATTAAAGGTGAATATACCGGTTTAACTTCAAAAGCCCTCACCGCGCCTGATGGAAAAATCCGTATCCCGCTGAATGAAGATTCTGACAAAGGCAATGGTCAAATTGCCGAATTTTTAAGTGATTTTAATGGTGAAGGTATTCAGCATATTGCTTTTATTACCGATGACCTGATTGCAACTTGGGATAAATTAAAAGCTTTGGGTGCCAAATTTATGACGCCGCCACCCAACACTTATTATGAAATGCTGCAAGATCGTTTACCCAATCATGGTGAACCGACCGATGAACTGCAAAAGCGTGGCATTCTGCTGGATGGCAATACACAAAATGACGACAAGCGTTTGTTGTTGCAGATCTTCTCTGAAAATATGCTGGGTCCGGTATTTTTTGAATTTATTCAACGTAAAGATGATGACGGTTTTGGTGAAGGTAACTTCAAGGCCTTGTTTGAATCGATTGAGCGTGACCAGATTAAACGTGGTGTACTGGATATTTCAAAAGCTTAATCTCAGTTCAATCTTTTAATCAAAGTTGTGATGATTTTCTATGTACATACATGACTGTGTACATAGTAGATTTACCTCTCAATTAAATGATTTCAATAATATTTCTGATACTGCTCTGATGCTTGAATAAAACAAGAATTAAATATAATTGCATTCATCTCAATAGAGCACTATCTCAGCATGGATGAAGATAGAAAATGCAGCAAATTGAACAAGGAAACCTGAAAAAAGGTTTAAGTAACCGTCATATCCAGCTGATTGCACTGGGTGGCTCCATTGGCACCGGATTATTCCTCGGTATTGCTCAAACCATTAAGCTTGCGGGTCCATCGGTAATTTTAGGGTATGCCATAGCCGGACTGATCGCTTTTTTAATGATGCGCCAATTGGGTGAAATGATTGTAGAAGAGCCAGTGAGCGGCTCGTTTAGTCATTTTGCCTATAAGTACTGGGGCAAATTTGCCGGTTTTATGTCGGGATGGAATTACTGGGTATTGAATATTTTGGTCTGTATGGCCGAACTAAGTGCAATTGGTCTATATATTCATTATTGGTGGCCTGAAATTCCGACCTGGGTTTCCGCCCTAGGTTTCTTTATTTTTATTAACGTGATTAATCTTTTACATGTTAAATTGTTTGGTGAAATGGAATTCTGGTTAGCCATTATTAAAGTATTGGCCATCATCGCCATGATTGCCTTTGGGAGTTACTTACTCGCAAGCGGTAGCGGTGGTACACAATCCAGCATGCAAAACCTATGGGAATTGGGCGGTTTTTTCCCGAATGGTGTCATGGGTTTGGTCATGGCCATGGCGATGATCATGTTTGCATTTGGCGGTATTGAATTGGTCGGTATTGCAGCTGCGGAAACCGATAATCCGCAAAAGACTTTACCCAAAGCCATCAACCAAATTGTTTATCGGGTTCTGTTATTTTATATCCTGAGTTTGGTGATTATTTTGTCGCTGTATCCCTGGAACCAAATGGCACAAGGCGGCAGCCCTTTTGTCCTTATTTTTGATTCTCTGGGCAGTCAAACAGTCGCGACAATTTTAAATTTTGTGGTGCTGACTGCGGCTGTTTCTGTATATAACAGCACCAATTATTGTACCAGCCGCATGTTGTTGGGCCTGGCACAACAAGGCAATGCACCTGGATTTTTGCGTAAAATTAATCCCCGTGGCATTCCGGTCAATGCTGTCATGGTCTCTGCTTTTTTTACTTTAATCTGCGTACTCATCAATTATCTATTTCCAGAAAAAGCTTTTAATTTACTGATGATGCTGGTGGTTGCTGCAATTGTAATTAACTGGGTGGTTATTTCGTATACGCATTTAAAATTCAAAAAACACATGCTAGCCATGAATGCTTCAACCCAATTTCCCAGCATTGCCTACCCGTTTACAAATTATGTCTGCATTGTTTTTATGGGCGGTATTTTGCTGATTATGAGTCAAACTCCCGATATGCGTATTGCGGTTCTGATGATTCCGGTCTGGATTTCATTACTCTTGATTGCCTATTTCTTTAAAAACAAGAAAATTTCGGACCATCAATTAGCATTAAAAGATAAAATGCGTTCTATACCGAAGGCTTGATTTGTTTTACTCCATAACGAAGGATGTATTCATGTTCCAACATGTTGATGCGTATGCAGGTGATCCGATTCTTTCTTTGATGGAAGAATTTGCTAAAGATGAACGGACACAAAAAGTGAATTTAAGTATTGGACTTTATTACAATGAAGACAATATTGTGCCTCAACTTGAAGCGGTCAAAGCAGCCTATAAAAATATTGAAGCAAGCAATGAACAGGTCAAGCTGTATTTACCAATGGATGGTTTGAAACCTTATAATCAGGCCACTCAAGCCTTGGTGCTGGGAGAAAACAGTCCGGCGCGCCGTGATGGACGCGCGGTTACCATCCAGACTTTAGGCGGTTCTGGCGCACTCAAAGTCGGTGCGGATTTTCTGAAAAAATATTTTCCAGAATCTGATATCTGGGTCAGCCAGCCGACCTGGGAAAACCACATTGCCATTTTTAACGGTGCCGGCATTCACTCGCATTTCTACCCTTATTTTGATGCCACAACCAACGGCGTTAATGTGCCAGCAATGCTGGAAAAATTAAGCCAGCTTCCTGCAAAAAGCATTGTGTTATTACATCCTTGTTGCCATAACCCGACCGGTGCAGACTTGACTGCTGCGGAATGGGATCAGGTGATTGAAGTCTTGCAAAAACGGGATCTGATTCCGTTCCTCGACCTTGCCTATCAAGGTTTTGGTCAAGGCCTGGAACAAGATGCCTATGCGATTCGCGCACTCGATCAGGCCGGCATGAATTTTATTGTCAGCAATTCATTCTCCAAAATTTTCTCGCTCTATGGCGAACGTGTCGGCGGTTTAACTTTTGTCTGTGATGATTCGGACACTGCACAAAAAGTATTGGGCCAGCTAAAAGCGACAGTACGCCGTATCTATTCAAGTCCGGCAACGACTGGGGCATTGCTCGTGAATAATGTCTTGCATGATGAACAGCTGACTGCATTATGGAAAGCTGAACTGCAAGAAATGCGTGAACGTATTATTCAAATGCGTGAAATTCTAAAAGACAAACTCAGTCAGGCTTTGCCAGAACGTGACTTTAGCTATCTGGTCAAACAGCAAGGCATGTTTAGCTATACCGGCCTGAGTGCTAAACAGGTCGATATTCTCAAAAATCAATACGGCATTTACCTGGTGCGTAGTGGCCGCATGTGCGCAGCAGGTTTAAATTTAAGCAATATCGATTATGTCGCTGAATCCATTGCCGAAGTCATTAAAGCCACAGCTTAAATTCAAGGGATAAAAAAACGGGCAAATTGCCCGTTTTTTAATTTGAAGATGGCTTAGTCTTCGAAGTGGATTACGGTACGAATCGATTTACCTTCATGCATCAAGTCAAAGGCTTCGTTAATCTTTTCCAGTCCCATGGTATGAGTGACAAAAGGTTCCAATTGAATATCCCCCTTCATGGCTTCTTCCACCATACCCGGCAATTGCGAGCGGCCTTTAACGCCACCAAAAGCGGTACCTTTCCAGGTGCGGCCAGTGACCAGCTGGAATGGACGGGTTGAAATTTCCTGACCTGCACCGGCTACCCCAATAATGATGGATTGTCCCCAACCACGGTGAGCACATTCCAGTGCAGAACGCATGACATTAGTATTGCCAATACATTCAAAAGAATGATCTACGCCCCAGCCAGTTTTCTCAACAATCACTTCCTGAATTGGACGGTCATAATCTTTAGGGTTTAAAAACTCTGTCGCACCAAACTGTTCAGCCAGCTTGAATTTTTCAGGGTTGGTATCAATGGCAATAATGCGGCTGGCTTTGGCTTTCTTAGCACCTTGAACTACAGCTAGGCCAATACCGCCTAAACCGAACACGGCAACCGTGTCACCTTCCTGAACCTTGGCAGTATTTTTCACCGCACCCAAACCGGTAGTCACGCCACAACCGAGCAAGCAGACATGTTCATGATTCGCTTCAGAATTAATCTTTGCCAGGGATACTTCAGCGACTACGGTATATTCACTGAAAGTTGAACAGCCCATATAGTGGTAAATCGGCTGACCATTATAAGAAAAACGGGTGGTGCCATCTGGCATCAAACCCTTACCTTGTGTTGCACGAACCGCGACACACAGGTTGGTTTTACCCGATTTACAGAATAAACATTCACCACATTCGGCAGTATACAGTGGAATAACGTGATCGCCCGGTTTCACGCTGGTTACGCCTTCACCCACTTCAACCACTACACCCGCACCTTCATGCCCCAATACCGCAGGAAAAACACCTTCAGGATCATCACCCGATAAAGTAAACGCATCGGTATGACATACGCCGGTATGGCTAATTTTCACCAAAACCTCACCTGCTTTTGGCGGAGCAACATCAATTTCAACAATTTGGAGCGGTTGACCTGGACCAAATGCGACTGCAGCACGTGATTTCATGAATGATTCATCCTTTGTTCGGTTCTTTAACAGATGAGCTACAGTAACCTCTTTTTATTGTCCGATTCAACCTATAACATGATGATAATATGTACTTATAACTTTATGACTTCATAACAATTATGCAGATTAGACCATCCATGCATGCTGTCATGTTTGCTGTTACAATTTTTACCATGACGGGGTGCAGTTTGCCGATGAATGAATCCAAAAAGCAGTCTCCTACTCAGGTGCATGCCGAGCACTGGTTAAACGGTTCCAATGTTGATGCACAAATTATCCAGGGCTTAACCGCCTATCTTGCCTTAGATGATGCTTTTCTCAGTATTGCCTCAAGGCTGCATCTGATTAATAAGGCGCAATATAATATCGATTTGCAGTACTACATCTGGGAAGATGACTCGATTGGTCACCTGATGCTGGCTGAATTGCTCAAGGCCGCAGACCGAGGGGTAAAAATCCGATTATTGATTGATGACCAGAACGGTTCCCAGCTCGATGCAACCTTAAAACAATTGGCACAACATCCAAACTTTGAAATTAAAATCTTTAATCCCTACACCTTTAGGGCCAGAAAATTGCGCGTGTTTGATTATGTTTTTCGTTTCAGGCAGATCAATCGCCGTATGCATAACAAGCTGATTATTGCCGATGGTGCCATAGCGGTGACCGGTGGCCGCAACATCAGCCGTGAATACTTTGAAGCCAGTGACAATTTCCAGTTTACCGATATGGATATTCTGTTTTATGGCACTGCGGTGAAGCATGCCAATAAAGTATTTCAGGACTTTTGGAGTGATGATTTAAGTTATCCTGTACCTCTGCTGCTGGGTAAAAGCCGTCCAGAACAGCTTGCCAAATTACGCCGATACTATGAACTGACTGCCTTGCAAAAAGACCAGCTTAAAAGGCGGATTGAACTGGCTGAAAAACAGATCAATGAACATTTAAAAGATCGCCCGATTAATTGGGCAAAAGCACATTTTGTCGCAGACCCTCCCGGGAAAATTCACGGCCAGGCATCTAATGATCAAATGATTTACCGTCAGATCTTCCAGATTATGGGCGAACCGAAACAACATCTGGAACTGGTCTCCGCCTATTTTGTACCTACCCAAAAAGGTACGGACTATTTAACCGGTTTAGCTCATAACAGCGTGAATGTTCGAGTGCTCACCAATTCATTCCTCGCCAATGACGTTCCTCTGGTACATGCCTTTTATAGACAATATCGCTATGATTTACTGAAAAACGGGATAAAACTATATGAATTTAAGCCCTATATCGAACGCAATAAACGGACCTGGTATGAAGTGATGACGGGTAATGTCATTCCCGCTAAGGGGAAAAATGCCTCCAGTTTGCATGCCAAGTTTTTGGATATAGATGGCAAGGTATTTATTGGTTCTGCCAATTTTGATCCCCGTTCCGCCAATTTAAATAGCGAAGTAGGACTGGTGGTCGAATCCGCTGACTTGCAACAACAAATTTCAAGTTCTTTAGATAAATATTTACCGCTCATTGCCTATGAATTGAAACTTAATCCACAAGGTGAAGTAATCTGGATAGAGCATCGTAAAGATGGTACCCGCACAGAGTATTTACATGATCCTCAATCCACCAGATTTCAGCGTTTTAGCATGCAAATGGTGTCATACCTTCCAATTGAATGGATGATGTAATGACAAACAAATGACATTTAAATTCAAAAATGAGCTCGTCTTTTTTAATACAATCTCACCACTTAAAAAGATTACTGCATGTGAACAGGTTTAATGTTCCTGTTTCGACCTATTTCATCTCGCCAGTGTCAAACCTGGTATTACCTTAATTTACCTGCTTGTTATGACTTATAAGAGTTTAACGGCGATTTATACATATTTTAGATCAATCCACAGAATGCTTTTACTCGTTTCCAGATTTGATTTAACATTCCTCTTTTCGAGTATTTAACTCAACTCTCTCCCTATCGTGATCTTCTGCAATGCAATTTTTTGATTTAAGCCGTCAATTTAATTTAAGTGATATTTTAACACCGTATAAAACGCTTGACGATTTGGGTGCTCAAGACTGGTTTTTGGCGAAAGTTCGGGTCGAGCACGATTGCCAGTCCGATTCAGAATTGATTGAGGGTCAGGCCGTTTTAAAATCCAATCAAAATGTACAGCTGGAACTGGAATGGCTGATTCAGGATACCGGTTTTGAACTTCAGGTCCTGTTTAAAGGCATTGAAACCGAAGCGAGTGAAGAAACCCTGGTGATGGTCAAGGGTGCAAAACTGATTGATGCCGATGAACAACTGATTTCTGCTCAGGCCTTAAGCCTATGGATTGACGGAATCCTGCTGCCGATGTTGCCAAATATCCGTAAAGAGATTAAAGCCCGATTAAATTTATGGGACTATGTTGAATATGATGGATAGTTATGGAATTTCTTTAAACTGATTTCAGTTTAAAATTTCCAAAAGAATTCAGATTTTAAAATGGCTCCAAGGAAGCAAACTCATCTGGTCCGATTTTACCCATGTACGGGATTTTCAGGTACAGGCTTTTAAATGGGTTAAATATCCAAAAATGATGCCTTTCGCCCAAAAACAGATATTTAAAACTAACTTATAGTAAGCCTATTTCTTTAAATAACTGAGTATAAGCCTCGGCCTTTTTCTCCAAAGCAAGTGGATAGGCTCGGGATGAAGATGGCATTCGGTATAAAGTCAGCTCGCGTTCAGCAAAACAGGCTTTGGAGGGCTGTCCAATTTTCGGTTTTTCCGTAGCTTCGGGCATGGAAAGCATCAGGGTATCTGTTGCTTTATCTCCAGTCGTCATAATGCTGTGGCATTCAGGAATTTGCTGTAGAAGTTTGCTTAAATCGGTCGCTTGAGCAATGTGCAGAAATTTATCCGAAGCATTGCCTTTTAAACGAATAATTTGATAGGCCGTATCAAAAATTGCGATCCCTTTTTGCATTAAGAAATCACGGATCTGCTGTTCCTTGAAGTTTTTATTGGCAATATCTAAAAAGTGTTCTTTATTGCCAAAGAATGCCAAACCAAAAATTTTCCACATGTCATTTTGATAGTTTGGATAATAGAACTCCATTTTCCAGCGGGTTTTAGGCGGCGGAAAGCTGCCCATCATCAGCAATTTGGCATTTGCAGGTAAAAAAGGTTCCAGTGGATGAGTTTCTATTTCCAGTTCGGTGCTCATAACAGTCCATTTATCCGTATTCAGTTTAATTTAAAACATTTGACGGATTTTATCTGCTACCTGCTTGCCCCAAAGTGTATAAATTTCCTTGCTGGGATGAAAACCATCCTTTGCCATTTCCAGATTCAGGCTCTTGAAACGCTGCAAATCATATTCAATCCATTGCATATTGCTCTGCTGCTGCACAAATTTGGCAAGATTTTTATTCATGCCTTTGGCATATTGCCCAAATAACCAGGCCAGTGGATGAGGTAATGCCGGAAACCTGTTCATCGGTGGTACGCCAGACGCAATAACCAATTCAGGCGTGAATTTCCGGTTAATTTCTGCATAAAGTTGTTGCTGCTTTTGAATCCAGTCTTTAGGCTGCATCAGTTTTGTAATATCGTTCACCCCGACAGAAGTAATGACCACGTCAAAGTGTTGATTGGACATATTCTTTACCGTCTGAATTACTTGTCCGCTGCTATGACCGGTGGTGGCTTCAAGTTGATAACTGATTTCATAAGCATCTTGTAACTGCTTCAACACTGCACCCAGTAAAGCATCTTCTTGAGTTTCAACACCGACTCCAGCGGCTGCTGAATCTCCGAGAATTAAAACAGACAGCGCTTTTCCAGTTCCGACCGTCCCCTGACGTGGTCCTGCTGGTTCTGCTAAACGTAGAGTATTCTTCTTAACGGCATTGCCTTGAATAATCAGCGATGGAATCAGCACGATGGTTGAAATTTTTAGCAGCATAAATAATGAAATTCACAATGATATGCGTATCAATATAGGAGTTTATGGGGTGAGAAGCATTGACTTAAATTACAATAAGTTTCATCGAATTAAATAGTAAATGTGCTGCATCAGGTCAGTTGTAATCTAGGGCTGATAATCGTTGCCATCTGCTTGAAAAGTCCAAGTCACGTATGATGGCAAGAAGATGGTATTGCACTTCAAATGCGAATCTAAGCAATATAAAAACAGCCCATCGAATGGGCTGTTTATACTTCGAAATTAACCCAACTTGTTGACCAGTTTCAGCGGCAATACTTTCATGGCCAAGCCTAAAGGTAACCAGGGCCACTGTGGCACATACGCTTTGACTGGTGCTTTTTCAATGGCCTTGACCAGTAAATGCGAACCGGTTTTTTCATCCACTTCAAAAGGCAGTTTTTTGGCCCCTTCATTCAATTCTGTACGGATATAACCCGGAAAAATAGTGGTGACTTTAATCGGGGTATCAATCAGCTCGGCACGAATGCCTTCAGCCAGGTGAGCCACTCCGGCTTTGCTGGCACCATACGCGGTTAAATGTTTCGGCATGCCACGCATCGCGCTCATGGATGAAATCATCACCAGATGCCCTGCATTTTGCGCACGGAAAATTTCCACCGCAGCTTCACATTGTGCCAAAGCAGAAATGAAGTTGGTTTCGACGGTCGCCTTGTTAATTTCAAAATTGCCTTTACCAATCCGGCGACCCTCCCCCACACCGGCATTGACAATAATACGGTCGATGGTGCCAAATTCCGCTTTAAATGCACGGAACACTTCAAACACCTGGTCGTAATGGGTTACGTCTAATGCTTTTGCAATGACTTTTACGCCGTATTTGCTTTCCAGCTCTTGTTTTAAAGTTTCCAGACGCTCCAAACGACGGGCGCAGATGGCAAGGTTATAGCCTTTTTGTGCAAATTCACGTGCCATACCTGCACCAATCCCTGAACTTGCCCCGGTAATTAAAATTGTTTTTGCCATGTTTTCTTCCTTTGCTATTTTTTTAATCAGATCCAGGTCAGTAAGCTTGGATCTTCGGCCTTAATAAAATGATGTTCATTCAAGCTCAGTAATTGCGGTTCATTTCCCACCAGACGCAGTGTGGTGATGCTAGTATTGGCGATTGCCCAGTTTAAGGCAAAAGTCCTGTTGGCATTCAGCTCTAACAGTTTTCCTGCAGCCACCGAAATCACCCCACCCGAAGTAAACACCACGGCATAACGCGGTTTAATTTTGGCCAGTTCATTGCATAAATTTTGCAATGCTGTTTCAACCCGGTTTTTAAAATGCGGCCAGGATTCATCATATTCATGGTGATAGTCACCACCCGTCCAGCGCTCAATCGCCCCTTCAAAAATTTTGGCCAGATAAGCCCGAGGATTATCTTCCTTGGCGACATCCTGCTTTAACAGATGCGGTTCATTAAAACGTGGCTCGTATCTGGCAAAAACCTGCTGGTGATTGAACTCATTCCATGCGCTGTCAGTCTGAATCTCGGTTTCAGGAAAACATTCAGCCAAAGCCAGGTTGGCTGTCTGTTGATGACGCTGCATTGAGCCTGACACCACATAAGGAGCTTCTTTTAGAATTTGGTCGAAATATTGTCCCAATAATTTCGCCTGTAATTCGCCGTTTGGGGAAAGTTGGTCATAACTTTCCTCTCCAAATGAAGCTTGTCCGTGACGAATCAGATAGATTGTGGTCATGTTGGCATCAGTTCCTTAAATTTCGCGATATATTTTTGTGCCAGTTCATTGGCTTCAATTTTTTGCAGACCAATCAATTTAAGTGCACGGATATGCAAGGCATGAATCACCACCCAGAAATCTTTAAAGGCTGGATTATTGGTCTGCTTATGGTAATAACGATAATAGATTTGCTGTGCAATCACGGCCAAACGGAAAATGCCGAACACTTCATAAAAGGTCCAGTTATGGGTCTGTAAGCCGGTTTTTTGCAAATAATAATCCACGACTTCCTGACGTGTGAACATGCCTTTTAAATTGGTGGGCTGACGACGCGTCGCTTTAAAAATATGATTGTCGCTTTCTTCAACCCAATAAGCCAGTGCCGAACCCAAATCCATCAAAGGATCACCCAGAGTAGCCATTTCCCAGTCCAGCACGCCAATCACCTGAGTCGGATGCTTCGGATCTAAAATCACATTATCAAAACGCCAGTCATTGTGAATAATGCAGCTGGTGGAATCGGCAGGAATATTGTCTTTCAGCCAGTGACGGATATATTTAAAGGAAGGCACATTTAAGGTTTTGGCTTTTTCATAACGGGCATCCCAACCTTCTACCTGACGGCGACAGTATCCGTCGCCCTTGCCGAGCTTTTCCAGTTCTGTCCCTGCATAAGGCACCTGATGCAATTCAATCAGTTTATCGATGACATTAATACATAATTCCCGAACCTGGGATTCATTAAAATTGAGCTCTTTGGGTAAATTGGCGCGTGGAATAATGCCTTCCACTCGCTTCATGACATAGAAGTCGCAGCCAATTACAGATTCGTCCTGACACAGGGCCACCATTTCCGGCAAGACCGGATAGAAAGGCGCCAGATTTTTTTGCACGTTGTATTCACGTGCCATATCATGTGCAGATTTGGCTTTGGTCCCTTTAGGCGGGCGACGTAAAATCAAGTCCGTGTTGTCATATTTTAAACGATACGTCCAGTTAGACGCCCCACCTGAATATTGCGTGACTTCGACCTGACCTTGTAAATCAATACCTTGTGCCTTGAGCCAATGCTCAACAGCCATGACATCTAGCTCTTCACCCTGACGGACCGTTCCACCCACATCAATCACTGACATTGTTTTTTTCCCTGAATCTTCAATTTCAAAAAGACTTCTTAGCTTGCTTATTTATACCTAATTCACTGTTCATAAACAGCAAAATTTTCAGGTAAGTTGTAAGAAGCCTCAGCCTGTATTTCGCTAATTAATCTTTTTTACGACTTGAACGATAACCACGTTTAGCCAGTTCAAGTTTAGCAATCATGCCTTTATGCACTTCATCCGGACCATCGGCCAGACGTAGACTGCGTGCCTGGGCAAAGAAACCGGTCAGTGGCGTATCCCGTGATACGCCAGCACCCCCGTGTATCTGCATGGCCATATCAACGACTTTTTCCAGCACGCTTGGCGCAACCACTTTAATCGCTGAAATTTCAGTCAGTGCTGCCATATTACCTAAAGTATCCATCTTGTAAGCAGCATAAAGTGTAAGTAATCGTGCCTGATCAATGGCTACACGCGCTTCTGCAACGCGCTCCAAATTACCACCCAGTTTTAAAATTTCCTTGCCAAAAGCAGTACGGCTCATACCCCGGTCAATCATCAGTTCTAAAGATTTTTCCGCCGCGCCAATACAGCGCATGCAATGATGAATACGGCCTGGTCCCAACCGACCCTGGGCAATTTCGAACCCCTGGCCTGCACCACCAATAAAATTGGCTACAGGCACACGTACATTATTAAAGCTGATTTCGCCGTGACCATGAGGCGCATCATAGTCCCCAAACACAGGCAGCATGCGTTCGATTTTCACCCCGGCAGTATCTATCGGAACCAGTACCATGGAATGTTGATGATGACGGTCTTTGCTTGCGTCAGGCGTATGGGCCATAAAAATGATGATTTTGGCATTGGGATCGCCCAGACCGGATGACCACCATTTGCGGCCATTCAAAACAATTTCATCTCCCTCGATAACCGCGGTTGCCTGCATATTGGTGGCATCAGAGGATGCTACAGCAGGTTCAGTCATACAAAAAACCGAACGAATTTTTCCTTCAAGCAATGGCATGAGCCACTGTTTTTTCTGTTGTTCAGAACCATAACGCCACAATACTTCCATGTTGCCGCTATCGGGCGCATTACAGTTAAATACGATTGGTGCAATTAAACTACGGCCGGAAAGTTCGGCAATGTGTGCATATTCCTGAACGGAAAGCCCTTGCCCCAGAACAGGATCGGGCAAAAACATATTCCATAAACCGGCTTGTTTGGCCTTGTTTTTTAATATTTCAAGTTGAGTGGGCCATTGCCATGTTGTCCAGTCCCCCCCTTGATTGAGCTCATGAACATCATTCCAGAACTCGGTTTCAACCGGTTCAATTTCTTCCTTAATGAACTTTTTTGTTCTTTCAATATAATCCTGCGCACGTGCTGACAGCTCGAACATGACCATTTCCCTCAAAATATATTATCTGATCTTTACAACAACATAACCTGAAACCTATTATGAATGAAATGATTTAATTCAATATAAAACTATGAACAGTATTCATAATAAAGCCATGATTGATCTGGGGGTTTTTCATCGCATAGACATTAACCTATATCCCTTATTTATTGCAGTTTATGAACAAAAAAGCATTTCCAAGGCTGCGCAGATTTTATGTATCAGTCAATCTGCTGCCAGTCATGCCTTACAGCGTTTAAGACAGCATTTACAGGATGATTTATTTGCACGTGCCGGTAGCAAAATGCTGCCTACTCCATTTGCCGAGCAAATTTATCCCGTCATTAAAAATGCACTGTTTGCCATTCAAAACATTTCAATGCAAAAACAGAGTTTTGAACCTGGTATGGTGCAAAGTTTAAAAATTGCGGTACATGATGAAATTGAACCGATCATTTTTCCCAAACTGGTTCAGCACTTTCAAAGCCTGGATCTGGACATTCAATTTTTCAGCAGCAAGCTCGACCGTAAAAGCATGGCGACTGACCTCGCGACCCAGCAAATAGACTTTGTCATTGATCTGGAACAAAACTTCGGTGATAAAATTCAATTTCAGAAGTTGCTACAAGATCAGTTTGTGGTGTGTACCCAACAACCGGAAATGACTGAACCGCTGTACCTGGCTGCTCCGCATATTGGCGTTTCCTCTCGCCGGACTGGTGTTTTAGTAGAAGATATTTATTTAAACCGTAAACAACTGTCGCGGCAGATTTTTTTGCGCTGTCAGCACTATTCAACGGCTTTACAGATTCTGCTGCTAAACCCTCAAGCAGTTTTAACTATTCCTCAAAATTTGCTGGATCATTTACAAGTTTCTCCATCATTAAATATTTTTCCGGTACCTGTAGACTTGCCGCTTATTTATCTGGGGATGTATTGGCATAAAGATCTGAAAGATAATTCGCGTCATCAGTTTTTGCGCAGCGAAATATCTAAAATTTTTACTTAGGCTATTTTGATGGCTCAATTAATTTGCTTAGGCTATTTATAAATACAATCACCAGCTGCCATCTTTAGAAATGAAGCGTTTTATGACTCTTTTTTTTCATAGTGAATGATCATCTTGAATTGATCATTTCAATACTACTTAGGCTATTTGGGATATTTTGAGAGATCTGAATGATCTGTTTATTCCGGGATCACCTTTTGCTGAATAAGTAGCCGAAATACTGCATTGGCAAGGGTTTTGAGCTTGTTTGGCTATTTCTCAAGCCGTCATGTTTCAGGATTTCCCTTAATATAGCAGCTCATTTTTTATCTTTTTCTTGCTGAATTTGCTCTGGTATTTTCCAGCCAAATTCAACAAATTTTATCTATGTTGGCAAATCTCTCCCCTGTTTGGCTCATTGTATTGGGCATGCTGCTGTGTGCAGTGCTGTTTTTTATCTTCCGAAAAATTCATGCTTTCCTTACTGACCTATTTAAACCCTTCAAAAAAGGGAAAAAATACTGGTGTAAAGTAATTGCGGTGAGTGATGGTGATACCCTGACCTGTACGCGGTTCAACTTGCGTCGCTCAGAAACCAAACTGCGTTTTGCCTACGTGGATGCTCCAGAGTCGACGCAAACCTATGGCAAGGAATCTCAGCGTCTGGTGAAAAAAATGGTGTATTACAAACTGGTCCGTGTCGAAATTACCGATGTCGATCGTTACGGGCGCTGTGTTGGCGTCATTTACCGTTTTAAACGCAATATCAATCAGGAACTGGTCAAACGGGGCGCGGCATGGGTGTATGAGGAATATATTAAAAATCCGACGCAAAAACAGAAATGGCTGGCCCTTCAAAATCAGGCCAAGAAGCAGAAAAAAGGTTTATGGAAAAATTCGCATCCGGTACGCCCCAGTGTTTACCGTAAGCGAAATAAATAGAATTTCAGAATAGATAAATAATCATCTTCAAATATAGATTTAAGTTTGATCTCATGGATCAAACTTGCGGGTTAAAAAATAAAGTGGCTTGTCTAAAACCAACCACTTTAAAATTTATGATCAACAGTTAAAGATAATAAGCCAGTTGAACAAGCAGCCGGAATGCTCCAGCAATCAATGCTAAAGCAAAAAATCCACCTAGCCACAACACAATAAACCACTGCGTCTGTGAAAGTTTCATAGTTACTCCCTAATGATAACCCTGGTCACCAATGCGCACTTTGTCGCGGAATACCCAGTAAGACAAAGCGGTATAAATAATAATAATTGGAATGAGCAGTAATGCACCAATCAGGGTAAATAACTGACTGCTTTGTGGGGCGGCCGCATCCCAGATAGTGACTGAACGTGGAATGATATATGGCCATAAACTGATCAGAAATCCGGTATAGGCCAGAAATACCAGTGCCAGAGTATAAATAAATGGACTCAGTTCTTTACGTTGCTTGCAGGCACGCAAAGCCAGGTAGGTAAAGACCAGAACCAGAATGGGCACCGGACTGAAATAGGTGAGCTGAGGCTGGCTAAACCAGCGTTCGGCAATTTCAGGATGGGCCAAAGGCGTATAAATACTGACCGCACCGAAAATGATGAATAAGGCAACAATCAGCTTCGGCATGAGTTGAAACATTCGATTTTGCAAGTCTGCCTCAGTTTTAAAGATCAGCCATCCACAGCCCAAAGTGGCATACAATACCACCACACTAATTCCGGTAAATACTGAAAACGGCGTAAGCCAGTCCAGTCCACCTCCCGTATAAACGCCATTGGTGGTTTTGATGCCCTGAATATAAGCGCCGAGAATGATGCCCTGAAAAAATCCGGTTAAAATCGAGCCGCCAATAAAGGCCATGTCCCAAAGATGTCGGTTTCGTCTGGATTTGAAACGGAATTCAAAGGCCACTCCGCGAAAAATAAGCGCGACCACCATCAGAATAATCGGCAGGTATAGCGCAGAAAGCACTGTTGAATACACCAGGGGAAATGCCGCAAACAGGCCTGCCCCACCCAGTACCATCCAGGTTTCATTGCCATCCCATACGGGAGCAACAGTATTCATCATCACGTCACGTTCTTGCTGCGCTTTAAAGAAAGGAAACAAGATGCCGATACCCAGGTCAAAGCCATCCAGCACCACATAAATCAGCACGCCGACAGCAATAATTACAATCCAGATAAAAGATAAATCAATCATTTGTCATTCTCCTGCTGATTGTCGAGCGGCTGACCATCCAGCTCTTCATCGGTACTGCCCAATGGACGATGCGAAGCCTGAATAACCCTTTCTTCACTATGCGGCACGAAATGAACAAACTCCGGGCCCTTATGCATGATTCGGAGCATGTAATAAATGCCAATGCCAAAGACCACGCAATAGACCACGACAAAGATAATCAGGGTCAATCCCACCTGTTCTGCCGAAACTGGGGATAAGGCATCTTTCGTTCTCATCACGCCATAAACAACCCAAGGCTGACGCCCGACTTCGGTAGTAAACCAGCCTGCAAGCAAGGCAATAAAGCCCGATGGTCCCATCCACAAAGCAAAACGGTGGAACCCGGGGCTTTCATAGAAACGACCTGTGCGCCTTAACCATAAACCGGTGAGGGCCAATAACAGCATCAGTACCCCTAGCCCCACCATAATCCGGAAGCTCCAGAATACGATGGTGGAATTTGGCCGGTCCTCAGGTGCAAATTCTTTCAAGCCCTGAACCTGACCATTCATGGAATGGGTTAAAATCAGGCTTCCCGCGTTTGGAATACCGATGGCGTACTTGGTTTCTTCTGCCTGCATATCTGGAATCCCAAATAAATACAGAGGCATGCCTTCATTATGATTGGTTTCCCAGTGTCCTTCTATCGCGGCAATCTTTGCAGGCTGGTGTTTTAAGGTGTTGATTCCATGCAGGTCTCCAATCAAAACCTGTAAAGGCGTAAGCGCTAAAATCATCCATAAGGCCATGGAAAAAGAGGTTTTGACCAGTTCATCCCTGCGGCCTTTAAGCAAATGCCATGCTGCTGTCGCTGCGACCAGTAAGGCGGAAACCAGGAATGCGGCCATTGCCATATGTGCCAAGCGATATGGGAAAGAGGGATTAAATATAATGGCCAGCCAGTCTTGCGGAACGATAATGCCATTTTCAATGCTGAAACCTTGCGGGGTCTGCATCCAGCTGTTGGATGAAAGAATCCAGAACATGGAAATACATGTTCCGAGCGCAACCATAACCGTGGAAAAAAAGTGTGCATAAGGCCCCACCCGTCCCCAGCCAAACAGCATAATGCCCAGAAAACCTGCTTCCAGAAAGAATGCCGTCAGTACTTCGTAGGCCAGCAGCGGTCCCGTTACACTGCCTGAAACCCGCGAGAATTCACTCCAGTTGGTACCAAACTGGTAACTCATGACGACGCCTGAAACCACGCCCATACCAAAGGCAATGGCAAATATTTTGACCCAAAATTTAAACAGGTCCTGATAGACCGGATTTTGGGTTCTGAGCCAGCGCCACTCTAAAACAGCCAGAAAACTTGCGAGACCAATCGAAATGGCGGGGAAAATAATATGAAACGATACAGTGAAAGCGAATTGAACTCGGGCCAGTTCAAGTGCGGTTAGTCCTAAATTCATAACATCACCTTTTTAATTCGTTGATGTGGTGATTAAGCACGTTGCGACTTAATAATATGCTGTTGTTGTTTTGACCTTATTCAGGATACGCCTAAATCTTAAGCAAAGTATGTTGATTTATTATTTCCTGGTTTTACAGCTGGCTTGAAATATGATTCATCAATGAATTGAAATGGCGGATATGACTGAGCCATGTTTAACAATAAATCTTGAGGGATGCTTGCTTAATACTTGAACAATCAACTAAACAGGCGTAAAGTTGACTGAATTTAGTTACCCTAGCTAACTATTATGCTAAATCCACTTAACTTCCGTGCTTCATTACTGCGCTGTGCACGTTTAATGAGCGATGAAATCAACATTATTTTACTTCCACATCAGCTAAATTATTCCTTGTGGCAGGTACTGTATGTCATACAGCTTAAGCAAGGCTGTACCTCTATCGACATTGCTGAATATCTGAATGTTTCCAAGCCTTCGATTGCAAAACGGATTCATGCCCTGATGCAACTGGAGGTTTTGGATCAGGTCGATACTGAAGACAAACGGCAAAAGAAACTGATCCTGAGCATTAAAGGCCAACAGCTTTTTGCCACATGCTCTCAAAAACTGGACCTGTTTGAACAACAGCTGCTATTGCCCTTGGATCAGGCTGCTCAAAATAGTACCTTAAGCACCCTTCATCAACTTATGCAACATCTGCAAGAGATGAAAGGGGGTCAGTCATGAGTGAACATACGCCCTTATGGAGCAAAAATTTCATTCTTGTCAGTGCCATTAACTTTCAGCTGGTCCTGACCTTTTATCTTCTGGTGGTGGTCATTGTCGGTTATGCCGTTGCTGAACTGGGAGCAACCACGGCTCAGGCAGGTCTGGTTTCAGGTTTGTTCATTGTCGGCACCCTGATTGGCCGTTTGCTTGTCGGTCAGTTTCTGCAACGTTTTGGCCAAAAGACCACCATGATTGTGGGTTTAATCGGATTTCTGATTTTTTCAGGATTCTATTTTATTCCCATGAATATCACTGCCTTGCTGGGAGTGCGCTTCATGCATGGGTTTATGATGGGCATGGCATCGACCGTATTGGGCACCATCATCGCACAGATTTTACCGCCGACCCGTCGTGGTGAAGGCATTGGCTACTATAGCATGAGCAGTACTCTGGGTACCGCGATTGGCCCGTTTCTGGCTATCTGGATGATGCTGCATGTCGGTTATAGTTCAATTTTTGCCTTATCGAGCCTTGTCGCAGTAAGCTGCCTGGTGGTGGCTTTGATGATTGAAGTGCCTAAGCTGCCGCAACACACCAAAACGGTTGAAACACAGGTCAATATCAAAAAACCAGGTTTCATTTCGCAGTTTATTGAAATAAAAGCCTTGCCAATTTCGATCATCATGTTGTTGACTTCAATCTGTTATTCCGGGGTTTTATCCTTTATTAACTTCTATGCCAAAGAAATTGATCTGGTTGAAACAGCTTCTTTCTTCTTCTTGATGTATGCGATTGCGATTTTATTTTCGCGTCCATTTACTGGTCCATTGATGGATCGTAAAAGTGAAAATATCATTATGTATCCCGCATTTATTATTATGGCATTGGCCTTGTATCTGCTTAGTCAGGCACATAGTCCAGTCACACTTTTACTTTGTGCAGGCTTGCTGGGATTGGGTTATGGCAACATTCAGTCGGTTTGTCAGACCGTTGCGGTGAAAAGTACCACACTGAACCGGATGGGCTTTGCCACCTCGACGTTCTTCATCTTTCTTGATGCAGGTCTTGGTTTTGGTCCCTACTTTATTGGTATGGCGCTGGATTATATCAATTACGCGCAGCTGTATATGTATAGCGCGATTGCAGCTTTGATCTGTATTGGTTTCTACTATGTGCTGCATGGACATAAAGTGAAAAGCAAAGCCGTTAACGCTGCTTAATCATATTTCAATAGCACCGGGAAAAATTAAAACCATTGGCTAAAATGTGCGAAATCCCCTTTTATAAAGGGGATTTCAAAAAATTATGAATTACTTGAACACTTTGAAACGCGTTGCATCATCTATATAAGCTTTTTCTTTGGCTTCGCCTTCGACTGAACCAAAGACCAGCTGGGCACGCAGTTTCCAGGATGCCGGAATGTTCCATTCAGCATGGACCTGTTCATCCACGATCGGGTTATAGTGCTGAAGTGAAGCGCCTAATCCATCCGTATGTAAGGCTGTCCAGGTTGCGAACTGGGCAATCGCTGTTGAGTGTTCTGCCCAGATCGGGAAATTTTCTGCATAAGACGGGAACTGCTCTTGCAGATCTTTAATCACATCCATATCTTCAAAGAATAAAACGGTGCCCACACCTGCTGCAAAGCTGTCCATTTTGACACTGGTTTTTGCCGCACTTTCTTCATCTTTGGCATAAGACTTGAGTTTTTCTTTGACTAAATCCCAAAATTTTTCATGCTCGGCATTAAACAGAATCACCGCACGTGAAGACTGCGAGTTAAAAGATGACGGACTCTGCTTAATGGCATGCTTAATCAAATCAGTTAAATACTCTGGACTTTGCTCTACATTTTTACCCACCGCATAAATGGTACGGCGTTTATTAATTAAATCTAAAAACTGATTCGACATTCAATGAAATCCTGTGGTATTTCTTCGGGAAGATTTGGAACACCATACCCTCACTGTTAATAAAATGTGAAATATCTACTTTTATAACAATATTCAGGTCAAAGTGTTGTGGTCTTACCATATGCAATCATAATTCTAATTACCAGTACATTTTATTGATAATTAAATCTTTAATCTTTTATATAGACACACTTAAATAGCTTAAGCTGGTCTTTTTACAGTTAAAATTGGCATAAAAAATCCCCCAATATTTGGAGGATTATTATCGTATTTTAAACGAGTCTAAAATTTAGCATTCAACACATTTTGCAACACTTTATGCTTCCAGAGATCACGTAATGTCGGTAAATAGAATTTTTCACCAATTTCAACCAGTTCTGCATCAATCAGTGCATGAATTTCATGCATGAACAGATAATCCAGTTCTACAGTGGTTAATTTATGGTTATTTTTGGCAAATTCTTTACGCTTTTGCTGCGCAGTTTTGACCAGCTGATCGGCATAGTTTTTATTTTTAAATTGAGAAATTGCATTTAAACGCAATTCAATTACGCCCCAGCCACTGAGTAATAATTTGAACAATTCAAAATCTTCACTGGTCGATTCCCAGGTCATTTCATCCAGATTTTCATCGCTAGGCAGAACCGGAAGCAATAATTCCATCACACTTGGAAAAATCTTTTTAAAATTCAAAATAAATTTAACAGGATGCTCACCCGGATAATCCTTAAATTGCACCTTTTTCTGAACATCTGTTAAATAAATATCGAACATTAAAAATTTTCCTAGATAGATTACTGTTTTTCAAGGTTTTATTATTCACCTCGCAAAACTAATGCAAAATAATTGCAAAACAGTAATAAAACACGAAATGCATTTTAGCAATTATGACAATTTATTCAACGCTAAATTAAGCGCTATAAAGCTCCCCCATTTGGTCCATCCGTTCTTATTTCGATATCTCAATAAAAAATTAAGACAACACAATGAAACCTGGGCTGTATTTTTATATTGAGCATATGTGCAAAAAGTTTAATTAAAATAAACCCTATTTCGGCCAGCGTTTTTAGCTTTGTATAAACGTTCATCTGCTATCTCTAAAGCACTAATGAACTGAGATTCTGCATCTATTCGAGCTGCACCAAAACTTACGGTAGCTCTAATATTGTTAATAAAAAGTTGATCTTCAATTTTTTTGCGTAAGCGTTCAACTAAAGCTAATGAAGATTTTTCATCTGAACTTTGCAGCAATATAATAAATTCTTCTCCGCCATATCTGCCGACAATATCACCTTGCCGAATATTGGATCTGCATATATCCGCAATTGTGCACAAGATTTTATCCCCTACGGTGTGTCCCCATGTATCATTTATAATCTTAAAATGATCAACATCACACATCACCAGATAAACTTCACCATGCTGCAAGTTTTTAAACAGGTCTACTGTTTTTTCTAAAATACCATTACGGTTATACAGCTGCGTTAAAGGATCTTTCAATCTCTGTTCGTTAATGATACTAAACCTTTCTTTTACAGCTACAGCTGAAACGACAATTGCAAACCACAGACTGAAGAGTATATTTACTGCAATCATCATCATCCACCACTTTGTTGTGGCTAAGGTGATCAGTTGCACATTTTGAAGGTATACAATGACGATTAAAGTTCTGATAACAGCATAAGCAACTAAGAGAAAGTAGCTAAAGCATAAAAGCTTTTCCAGGAGGTCTGTTCTTTTCAATAAGGCATACACTTTCGGAAGTGCCAATGCCTCTAAGCATAGAATTGCAATATTAATTGTGACTATGCGTGGCCATAACTGCTCATCGATATACTTGAAATATAAAAGAAAAGACATAGCCACTATCATAAAAAGAGAAGCTGCAAACATATTTAACCTGGAATTGGCTTTTAACAGCATTCCATGTGTGACTGCCCAAGCCCCACCTAAATAGAAAAGTGCAAACCATGGTGCAGTCAGTTTCAGTTGTACATTTGTCATCAATGTCTGTGCAGCCAATGCCACTGATGGCAAAACACAACTCAGACCCATCCACAATAAATATTTGGGAGCTTTAAACCATACATGTGCAACAATAAAGACAGCCCCTATAAGCATTAAGCAAATCGGGTAAACTAATAAAAAATACTGGGTATCTGGCAGATTCACGGACTGAATGACACCTAGAGCTGTGTAGTTTTTATTCTAAATTGTTTAGCTAAAATTATTCAATAAATATTTATTTTTAATAATAAAAGCTGTATTTTTTTATCATTGCTGCGCTTGAGTCGTTCGTTAATTCACTATTTTTTCTAATTGCCGGGTAGCAATGCTCAGAAGTGTCCAATAATGAAATATGTAATAATCATTAAAATTGTGACTACCAGTATAGTCTGGTTATTTACTCTTCCCTTTTTCTATATGGTTTTAAAGGGCGGAAATCCTGATCGCTTTCGTGAACATCTAACTGATTTAACTAATTTAACAGTGCTAAGCCCCAATCAATTATTTGACCAGTTTCTCTTCCCTGGCACTGCCTGGATTGCAATCTTAGTATTTTTAGCCATGAACATTGGCTGGCTCATAAATAAGAAAATTCATCCATATTTTATCTATTTAGGTTCATTTTGCGGAATAATCAATTCTATATTCGCTGTTACGCTTAGCTTATGGATTGGCTTAGGTCTACTTTTAATTCCAGGCATTTGGTTTGCGAGTTACTTAGTACGCTGGCATTTAACTTCTGAATCCAAAACAACAGATGCTTTGCTGAAATAAAAAACCCCTCAATAAACAAAGTGCGGAATTGTGATTCAAATAAAAAGCCCTAGTAGAAGTGATGGGAGTTTATATAAAGATTAAGCAAATGACTTATATCAAAATAACTCTTCATTTCTTATAAGAGATATTTAGTTAATTTTAGGGCTATACGGAATAACGTGTGGACAAGCTTGTATGAATCTTATGAAAAATATACGAGTAACAACGGGGGGGTAATAATGTTTACGTCTATTTTATTAGGCTCTTTTTGCTTAATAGCTTTAAGTGCCTGCGGTGGAAAAAATGATTCTTCAGCACCACAAAATGAAAAAATAACGATAAAAGAGCAAGTCTTTCAGAAGTTAGAGGATGAAGGAAAATTACCAAAATTTGAAAGAACAGATTCAATTTTAGGGATTGATAAGGACCAAAATGGCATCCGTGATGATATTGACGCTCATATTGAACAAAAATATAAAGATGAACTTGAAAAAAAAGCGGTTCAACAATTTGCAAGGAATAGTCAGCAAAAAATGGCTGTTAATTTAGAGAATGAAGTTGAATTACAAGCATCATCTCATGAAGCTGATAGAGCAACGACTTGTGTTTATAAAACATTCAAAAGCAACCCGAATATAGACGCATCCGATGTAATTGATGAAATAGGAAATATGACTACAAATACCAAAAAACGCCTACAGGCTTATTACAAATATAGTGATGCTTTAGATGGTTTTGTGTTCACGATACCACAAAGAGATTACTGTGATGAATAAGAAAATTTATTTGAGTGCCATTTCTCTTTTAATGGTTGCATCTAGCATCACTAATGCTACAGACGATATAAATGATTTGTGCAACAAGTCTGATGTAACTATAGCCTATTTCAATGGTGTTCTTACGGATGAGAAAACAGCTCGTAAGAATCTTAATGAAATAGAAGAACGCTATAGTGACCAAATGGCTATACGGAATATTCTTAAAACTTAAATTCCACTACTTATTCCGCATAGCCAATTTTAGGAATACTTAATAATGAAGAAATTAGAAATCATATTTTCAGTAATTTTAGTCCTGGTTATTTTATATGGCATCCAATGGATGTTTCATGGTTTTCCAGTAGGAAATTAGCAATTTCCCCTCCAGTATTTATCCTGATTCGGGGTGAATAATCGTTTTAATACTTTACATTAAATCAATGCCGAAATGGCGCAAAATCAAAGCCCAGACAAGAAAAATCAAGATAGTCATTATGCAACAGATGGCTAAAGACAGCCAAAATCCATAACGCTGATAAAGTATCGGAAATGCCAAAAACATAGGTAAGGTCGGTACTACATACCAAAAGGTATACCAAGCATGATTGGAAATTTTCTGGGGATCCTGATTCTCAATTTTCATCCATATCAGCACAAGTACCGTGACAATAGGCAAGGCGGCAATTAGTCCCCCTAGACGGTCACTACGTTTAGCAACTTCTGAAATTAGTATGACCATCCCAGCAGTTATAGCATATTTAGCAATAAGCCAAACCATTGCATTTCCTTTAGCAAATAAAAAATTCTTTTTATAGGTTCTTTCAATCATCTATACGCTTTATTCGACCTATTAATTGCTCAATAGACAAGAAATTTATCCTTCTTTTCCCCTTTGCCACATGCTTTGAGTGACAAAAGTATAGGGCAATTAGAGGAACTGTTTTCAAGCATTTATTTTGGGTTATTTCTTTCGTTATGGATAGACAATAATCATCATTCTGATCATCTATTTAAATTGCATCAGTATCAAAAAAATTTAGCTGTATACTCAAAATCATGGCTCTGGAAAATCAACCAAGCCTCACAAAGTTGTAAGGCCTTTTCATAAATTAAACAGTGATATTTTGTGCCTTGATTGGTTCCTCTATTTTTCGTAAGTTATTGGCTTTTTTTTATTTTTCTTTCTTTTTTAACTTTCTAAAAATAATACCTAGCCGCCACCCTGCCCCAATCAAAGTGAATAATTTCATCTTTTACTTCAACCGATTAGAAATCCAAGCATATATGGCTCAAACTTATACCGATTGCACTCTAAGCCCAGTTCGATAGCTTGTGTATGTCAGGTAAATTTCTGTGGATTAAATAAAGCCTACCTTTCGTTGGGCTTCTACTTTATGGCTATTCACTATAAATCTGTTGTGACAAATACACTTTCAATAAAAGCATCTGCTTCATGATCATCCAGTACTTCAATGTTTACGTCTAAATGAATAACTTCAGCCCCCGTCTTTTCTTTAAATTCTGCAAATTTTTGCTCAGAAACTCTTGAATTTCATCTTCAAGCTTGGTTCTTGCAATGCGATATTCTTTTAGTGCTTCTTTCACAGACATCTCCATGGGCTTTTAATTGTGCAATTAATTTAACATAAAGATGAAAAAAGCCCACCATTTGGCGAGCGTTTAAATCAAAATATCAAATATAATCAATAAGCTTCTTTCATAAATTCCCTTTATTTCCCCCTGAGCTCGGTTTTAAGCAGTGCTTTAAAATCAAGCGCAAGAGAAAAATAAAAAGAATGTGCACAATTATGAAAGAAGTCTAATCATCGGCAGTTAATTTCTTCCTATATTGTACGGATATCTACCCTGGAAAAAACCACTGATGAGCAATTGATGATAGCTGTTCTCGCCTTTAGATGCCTATTTCACATTAGGAGACACCATATTTTCAGGAATCACCACAGCATCGAACTGTTCCGCAGTGACCAGATTCAATTCGACCGCGACCTGCTTTAAGGTTTTACCTTCCTTATAAGCTGTTTTGGCAACTTTCGCAGCATTTTCATAACCAATCACCGGATTTAAAGCGGTGACTAGCATGAGTGAATTATGCAGGAAATGATCTATCTTTTCCCGGTTTGGCTCAATGCCAACGGCGCAATGATCATTGAAGCTGTTACATGCATCGCCCAACAGTTGAATTGATTGCAACAGGTTAAAGGCAATGACCGGCATAAACACATTCAGCTCAAAGTTGCCCGAAGCTCCAGCGACATTAATAGTCGTGTCATTCCCCAGCACCTGTGCCACCACCATGGTCATGGCTTCACTTTGGGTCGGATTGACCTTGCCCGGCATAATGCTTGAACCTGGCTCATTTTCAGGAATACGGATTTCGCCAAACCCACAGCGCGGACCACTTGCCAGCCAGCGAATATCATTGGCAATTTTATTTAAACTTGTTGCCAGCGTTTTTAAGGCTCCAGAGGCAAATACTGCAGCGTCCCGGGCCGCCAAAGCTTCGAATTTATTCGGAGCCGTCACAAATGGCAAACCGGTTAAATTGGCCAGTTGTGCTGCTGCTTTAACCGCATATTCAGGATGAGCATTTAAACCGGTTCCAACTGCTGTCCCCCCCAAAGGCAATTCATACAAGCCCAGTAAGGCATAATGCAGACGTTTTAAGGCATGATCCAGTTGTGATACATAGCCACTAAATTCCTGACCCAGCGTTAAGGGCGTTGCATCCTGTAAATGGGTACGGCCAATTTTCACAATATCTGAAAATGCTTTAGATTTAGCCTCTAGAGTATCGCGTAAACATTGTACCGCAGGAATCAGCAGTTCATTGATTTGCAGGCTTGCAGCCACATGAATGGCCGTTGGAAAAGAGTCATTGGTCGATTGCGCACGATTGACATGATCATTGGGATGAACCGGCTTTTGCGCCCCCAAAGGATTACCCAGTTTCTGGTTGGCAATATTGGCAATCACTTCATTGCAGTTCATATTGCTTTGCGTACCCGAACCGGTTTGCCACACCACCAGCGGAAACTGGCTATCCCACTTCCCGGCAATGACTTCTTCTGCAGCATTGACGATATAATGTGACAGCTCATGAGGAATTTGATCTAACTCGGCATTGGTAATGGCTGCCGCTTTTTTGACTAGGCCCATCGCCCGAATCATCGGTCGGGGTAAACGTTCCTGGCCAATTTTAAAGTTTTGCAAACTACGCTGTGTTTGCGCCCCCCACATTGCTTCGCCTGGAACCTCTACCTCGCCCATGGTGTCGTGTTCAATACGTGTTTGCATGCTCTACCTCATATCCCTGTTGTTTTATTCATTCAGCCAATTGATTAGTTTTGACATATTTAATGATCTTAATCAAACATCTTGTAATTGTAAATGATTATTATTTACATATGCTTTTTAAGCTTCATACCTCTTTAATTTCCTTTTAGCGTTTGCTGATAAAAACGCCAGGCATCTTCAATCATTTGGGTAATGCTGCGTTTAGGTTGCCATTTTAAAATTTCATGGGCCTTGCTTGAAGTCGCCCCCACCTGATCGAGTTCAGCATAAGTATAAAACGGTGCATCTATGGTCTTGATTTCAGTCCGGGTGACTTTGGACACTTCACTGAGTAAGGCGCGGATGGACATATTTTGTCCTGCAATATTAAAAGCATCACAGGTATAAGGTTGGGTTCTTAACCACTGCAGGGTCGAGAAAATGGCATCACAACAGTCCAATACATGCAAAAAGCTGCGTTCAACGGTACGATCCAGGGTTTGGGCTTGCTGTCGCAGTTCAATATAATCACGTTTTCTCGCTGCTACCTGTAAAGCCAGTGGAATAATGTTTTTCGGCAATGGTGCAACAAACTCCCCGAGTACGGCATGTTCAAAGGCTCCGGCAATGTTGCATAATCTTAAAATGGCAATTTTCCATTCATTGTCGGTCAGTGCAGTATCACGGATGATTTCTTCCGTCATTTGTTGAGATTTGATATAGGGATTTGGATAGGAATAATTAAATGGCGTATCTTCGGTCAGAATTAAGCTGGACTGGCCGTAGACCGCCAGACTGGATAAATGAATCAGGCTCCGAATGCCTGTACGCTGCATGGAACGCAGCAAACTCATAATACAACTGACATTATCGTTATAATATTCCAGCGGTTTCAGCGCAGATTCTTCTATCGATTTGAAACCGGCGGTATGAATGACGGCTTCTACGGAATATTGTTCAAAAACTTTGTTTAAAGCCGGCGTATTGCGGATGTCAATTTTGACAAAAGGCACATACATGCCGGAAATGTATTCAAGTCGTTCCAGGGTTTGTAAAGTTGCATTGGATAAATTATCGACAATGATGACTTCTTGTCCATGAGCCATCAGGCTTAAGGCAATATGTGAGCCTATAAAGCCTAAACCACCTGTCACTAAAATCATTGTTTAGATACTCCTTATAATAATCAGTACCTTGCAATTTATTGGTGTAATTTTGGTGCTTACAACAACTTATCCACAGATATTAAAAGCAAAAAACCGACTCAAAAATTCTCTTGAGTCGGCTAATCTGCAAGAGCACTATATCACCATATTAAAGGTTTGAAATAATGCATGTGTTACAGTTATGGCTATGAACTGTATTTTATTTACGACAAAAAATGATCTTGCCATACCCCCCCTTCCAGGCGGTCTATTTTTATTTCAGCAATCTGTATCGTTCATGAGGAAGTCTTTTCAGTTTAAAGATATGATCATAGTGGACTGCCACTTCTCTCCTAAGCAAGACAACTCAGAAACGGCAAAAGCTTTTCAAGTCTCTCTAATGTTTATTCCTAATCGTATTTACATTCCTGTTCATTAAATGTCTTATAAAGTACTTAAAAGATAGACTTTTAATATAACTAAGCTCTTGCTGATGACTTCTATAAAAATCGTCAGGGCTATCAAATATACCGAAGTCTTGGTTAATTCCCTTGTCTTGAATAAAAGTATGACTTAGATTCCAGTCTATGGGTGGATTATCAAAATTATCTGTAAAGACTCCGAAACCACAGAATGTCTGAGTAACGTTTTTATTGATGTTTCTTAGCTCTTGAAGATATTTCTTATCAAGAATGACTCCTTCCAAGATATACCAATGTTCATTCACATAAACCTCCACCCAACTATGCAATATGTTTTTAGGTGAAAGCTTATACCAGATACCGTCTATCGCCCCTTTCTGTAACGCTTTATCAATAGTGAAGCCATGCAGTCGAGTAGGTATTTTGACTGCTCTTAACAGCGCCATCAATAAAGTTGCTTTTGTATTACATTGGCCATAGCCATCTTTTAAAACATCAGAAGCAGGAATCATGTCTCCGGTGTTATAGCCGAACGGCTTTGTTGCATAAAGGTTTGAAAGGCTGAGCTCCCCTAAGTGATCTAAATTTAAGTGACAACTTGGGTATGAGGGCGCCCTAATTCTGTGAATTTATTCAATACCGCTGTACGTGCATGGATCTCATTCACCTGACTCGGAAAGCTCCTTGCTGTTAATTTATCGCCTAATAATTTGATGCAATGCATCTTGGTTTCCACCAAACTTCGACGATGATAACCAGACCATTTTTTCCAAAGTGACCTTCCTAGCCGTTTGACGGTTTTCAATAACTCATTCCGCTCTATAGACCTCGCTTGCTGATCTTTCCAAGGCTTTGCATTCTTCCTGGGAGGAATCACCGCATGTGCATCTCGATCTAAAATGACTTGTCGGCAGTACTTTGTGTCATAAGCACCATCTGTATAGACAGAATCAATTTGCTCATCTAAGGGAATTTGGGCTAGTAAATCTTCGAGTACTTGTGAATCACTGACATTATTCGTTGTGAGCTGAACTGCACGTATTTCAAGAGTTTCAGCGTCTATAGCAATATGAAGCTTACGCCATTGGCGACGATATTCAGCCCCATGTTTCTTGCATTTCCATTCGCCTTCACCTAGAAACTTCAAGCCAGTAGAATCCACGAGTAGATGGAGACCATCACGACTTTTTTGATAGCTAATCGCAATATCAATATGCTTTTGTCTTCTACAAAGCGTAGTGTAATCAGGAGCTGTCCAATCTAATCCACAGAGTTTAATCAGGCTTTGAACAAAACCTGTCACCATACGTAAAGAGAGTCGAAATAGAGATTTGATCATTAAGCAGCATTGAATTGCTGTATCGGAGTAGGTTTGATTTCGACCTTGCTTGCCTTGTAATTGTGCATACCACTGAGTCTTTGGATCAAACCAAATGGAGATATTACCTCGGTTAATTAAAGCTTGATTATAGGATGACCAATTAGTTGTACGATAGATTTTAGGTGCAGGCTTCTTCATTCTGAAATTATATTGCTGAAGAAGCCTTCTAAGCTATGTTTGTGCAACAAAGCCTAGCCGAACTTAATCTCGTCCCGAACAAAGTTATAAATTTTTTTAACTTTTTCTACATCACTTAACTCATTCCATTTTCTTTGCTCTATTAAATTTTTTATTAAAAAATGGCTATAGTTTAATATAGGGGTTTCTTTCAATAATTCTTCCATAATGTTCTCTCTCATTTTAATTATCTTTATTTAAAACTATGGAGTTAGACCAAGGTCAATAAACTTTTATAATATTCTCAATGAATTAATTTATAGTGAATAACCACCAAAATTCTAGACACACATAGCCATCTTTTGATTTCTCATTTTTCATTCATTACTCAATTTTACTTTTGCTATTGCCAGGTATTATTAATGTATTAAATATTGGGTAAAGTTTATGAAGGATGGAAAAACTAAAGCTAGGAGTGACTTCAATTCAGCTTTAATTTCAATTGAAAAGAAAACCTATTCCAGTAGAGGTTATCCTTTGGTTGAAGTCAAAGGTCGAGATATCAAGGAAAAACTGTTCCTCACCAACATCTGTTTAAAATCTATGTGTCTAGTGACTGATAAAAATAGGAATTTTCAAATTTACGATGTGAAAGATATAAAAGTCCTTCACTAAATAAAGCACCAAATGGCGCTCTGTTTATGCAAAATTCTGAACCAATTTTTTAATATAAAAGCCCTCAATTGAGGGCTTTAATAACACCAATGCAGATTATTCATCCTTATTAATCTAGTTTCAGAATTGATGTCAATATATTTCCTATTAGACATAAGCACTACTCTACATGATATAAAATACCAAGTTTTGGTGATATTCAAATCATAATATTCTCTATTAAATCAAATAACTATTTAATCAGTTAGATTAAATATTCTTTATTTTATTTTTAAGGCAATATTATGTTCGGTTCAAAACGCAATTTTCTCGCAATCTTAATAATACTATCTCCCTTTACATCTGTTTCAGCATTGGCAATGCCCATTCTCCACAATCTGGATTTTCCAACTGAATCCACAAATATAAAGACTGAAAATTCCCAAAACAGTAATGATGAATTCAAACAAACTGATGTTAAAAAATCTAAATAAGCAAGAGGAAGGTATTTCATATTGGTTAAGATGCCTTCTTAACGGCTCACTTAAGGACTTGTTCTTTTTCAGGATGGGCGGCTAACCCATGCCGCTGTCTTTGCTATTTTGCTTTTGATATCGGTATTTGGAATATTCCAATGTTGATTCAATGTGATAAACCGTTCTAAATCCAGCTGCTCGGTTCTAAGGAAATTCAGCATTTCCGTAGACATATCCAGTTTTCGCGCTAACCATTGCCATTTTAAAATCGACTGAAGTAATTTTAGTGAAATAAAGTGGCGCGGCGCCTTGACCTGCAGATGCTGTGCAATCATCTGAATCAATTCCGGAAAGAAAACTTGTTCCGGATTGGCCACGAGAATTTCCTGCTGATGCGTACATGGATCTTGGGCAGCATAAATTATAGCCTCAACCAACATCGTCACCGAAACTAAAGGCAACGAGTGCTGCCGCGTTCCAGGAATAGCCGTCATTTTTCCTTGTTTCACTTGCCGTATTAGATGTGCAATCGGTTGATGAGATGGAATTTCTCCGGTTGTTTCATCACCAATAACAGTGGCTGGGTGGATAACTGTCCATGGGATATTATGCTGATTGGCATGTTTAATCCAAGTGAAATGCCCTTGTATTTTAGACGCTTCATACGCCCCCAATCTGGCATAGACCTGTGGCCAATCAGTCTGCCCAATATTCTCGCGATAAATACCCGCTGCCTGTAAGTGCGCATCCAAAGTCAGCATATAGCCTGACAGATGTACTGCCCTTTCTAATTGGCAATGCCTGCTGACACAGGCCAGCAATCGTTCCAGTCCATCAACATTGACTGCCTTAGCCTGCTGCATCGTTAAGTGCCATGCAAATAAGGCGCTGGTGTTATAAAGATAATTGACCGTTTTGAGCTGTAGCCAGTCCTGCTTAGACAGCCCTAAATTGGGCAGGGTAATATCGCCCTGAATGAAATTTAACTGTTGATGTACAATGCCCTGCTGTGTCAGCCATTGCTGAAGCTGTGGGGCCTGCTGATCGATATTACGGCATAAGGAAAATACCTGAACATTATCTCTAAGCAGGCGTGCTATGAGAAATTTACCGATAAATCCTGTTGCGCCTACTACGAGGGCTGTCTGATTTGAAGTGTGCATAAATGTGTAATCAGTCGAATTGTTCATACTTAAGCTAAAGTATGGAGTACACTCTATGGTCAAGCAGTTTTTAAAAAATTAATCCTAAAGGGACTTTACACATGCTGATTGGTGAATTATCACAACAGATGAATATGAGCCGGGATACCATCCGTTTTTATGAAAAAATGCAGCTGATCCACCCTCTGGTTCGCAATAACGGCTATAAGGATTATCCTGAACAAACGCTGCAGCAGCTGCAGCTAATACAGGTTGCGAAAAATCTGGGATTTACTCTTGCTGAGATTAGGCAGATTATCCATTTGGCGAATGAAAGTGAAATTCCTGCCGAACAGTTTCAAGCAATTCTGCAGGATAAGCTCAATACAGTTCGGAAGAAGATTGAGCAATTGCAGCAGATGCAGACGATGCTGGAAAACCTGATGGAGAGAGAACCTTGCCCATTCAAAAAAGGCTGTGATGTGACTTAAAATTCACTTTGATGATTAATTAAAAGATCATTTATAAAAATGGAACTTATAAAAATGAAACTTACACAAAATAATTTACACGCTCAAAACTGACATAATCGATGTGATACAAAATAGCCCCTGTAAGCGCCTACTTGAGAACGGCTGTGTTGCACAAATCTATCGCTAAGGGCTTATTCAGCAATATAATTCTCAAATGAATAAGCCTACACCTAAAATCTATCTCTCGATCTGGTTTGATGCCAATACTCAATGGTAGGTACAAGTAAAAGATAAACACGGACAAAATCAAACCTATTCCGATGCGGGTAGGCTATTTAAGGCTGTCTTATAATTAAGTCTCTATTTCGACGCTCTTTACGAATGGTCACTTCACTGGCTCTGTTCAGAGCCTCATTAAACTTTATTGATTAGATTGGACAGCACCAGACTACACGACCAAAAAATGGATATGCTGGCTTAATTCCCTGCTCAAGATTAGCCTTATCTGTTTTAAGTTCTAGTCGCTTGATTGATGCCCAGTGCTCACATTCTTTTGCTGTATTTCTGGTTACTGAGTATCGTTTGTTTTCAGAAGTGACCGTGATACGCCAACCTGCCCCACATTGTATGGGTTTTGGAAGTTTCATTTTTTGGTGCAGATTGGCTTTTATTCTATAGATAATATAGTCAAAGGAAATACAGGGAATTTCGTGCAGATAAAAACCAGGTTTTATGACTTTTAATTTTTACTCACCATAATAACACATTGTTTTTAAATGATTATTTTTAAAATAATTTTAACATCCGATGCTGAATTCTTTAGATACAACATAAAATCATTGTATACTACCCTTTTCTTATGAAGTTTGGATGCATCAATATTGGATTGGGCATTCTTCAAGTGAATTTCGATGAGTACCTTATTACTAATTACCTCCGCTCCGACCTCGATCTATGCCTGGCATGCCTTGGGTCTGGCTCAGGCCTTGCACGCTAAAAACCGGGCATTTCGCGTGTTTTTTTATCAGGACGGTGTCGCTGTAGCGAATGCCTTGCAATGGGTTCCAGACGATCAGCGTAACCTGACTGAAGAATGGCAAAAACTGGCAATTCGCTTACCGGTATGTGTGAGTGCTGCTTTGGCGCGTGGCATTAGCGATGAGGAAAATGCCAAACGACATCAAATTAGCCAACACAATCTTGCGCAAGGCTTTGAACTGGTTGGTCTGGGTGAACTTGCCGATGCAGTGCAATCCACACAACGTCTGATTCAATTCTAAGGCGATATTTTTTGATATTTGTGGTTTATAAAAGGCAAATTGTGTGAAATCTGTACTCGTTATTTTGACCCAAGCCAATCTGGCCAATCTGCAGGTGCATGAAAGCTTGTCTGCCACCATGGTACTGGCAACTTTTGGCTGTGAAGTGAAAGTTTTACTGCAAGATGCCGCCTTAAGTTTACTCAATGCCGAATTGCAATTCGAGCAGCTTAAACATGCCTTTAAAGTGGCATCCAATATGGTCGATAGCTTTGAATTTTATGACCTTAGCCCGATTTTGGTCGAAAACAGACATCAACATTCACACTTTGTAGCCAATGCTCAACAGGAGATTGAATTTGTTGAGTTAAATCCTGATTTCATCCAAAATTTTGATTTTGTGCTGTACTGGTAAAGTTGAAGAGTAAACTGATTATGTCGAATAAAAGCTTATATTTGGTGCAAAGTACTTTTTCAGCAACCCCGAATGTTTTGAGCAAATTGCAACAGCTTTACAGCCCTGAAGATACGGTTGTGATGATGGGTGAATCGGTCTTGCAACTGCAGCATCCTTTTCTGCAAGCATTGAACAAGGTCTATGTACTGGACACCGATGCGGAAATTCTGGCAGGACAAACCACCGAAAATTTAAAGATGATTTCTTATGCAGAATTTGCAGATCTCTGCCTGGACCATAGCCGCTGTATTCGCTTGAACTAATTTGAGATTAATGATGAATTTAGAACTCGATCAAGATGGTCACCTCGTCGATTACACCATTTGGAATGAAGCCGTGGCTCAAGAATTAGCCAATACTCTGGAGCTGCAACTTACAGCATGGCATTTTGAGGTTTTGCATGCGGTACGCCAGTTTTACCAACAGTTTGGGCATTCACCGGCAACACGCCCGCTGATCAAATTCCTGATGAAAACTGTCAGTGCCGAGATTAATAATGCCATTTTGCAAGAGCAATTTAATACCGGTCTGGTGGCACGCCATTTAAGCCGTCTGGCCGGTATTCCGAAACCGCCGAATTGCCTATAAGTTCTGAAGCTCAAGATTCAGGACGATATTTTGTGTCGTTCCAGATAGTCGTAATAATCTTGCGTCAATTCAGCTTTAACCTGCTTGGCATGTAGGGTTTCATGACATTCGGAACACACCAGTCGCGGGGTAATTTTATGACCACAGCTTTTATGCATATATTGCATGGGCTGTCCTAAACCTTCATTCATCCACTGATCTGCCCAATGCGCCATAGACATTAAAATTGGATAAAGCGCCAAACCTTTTTCAGTAAGATGATATTCGTAGCGTTCTTGACGCTCTACATAGGGCATTTTTTTCAATATGCCATGTTCGACCAGACGCTTTAAACGTTCCGACAATACATGCCGGGTGATGCCTAAATCTTGTTGAAAGGATTCAAAACGGCGCGTGCCCAAAAAGGCATTGCGCAAAATTAATAATGTCCAGCGATCACCAATCACCGATAAGGTTCTGGCAATTGAACATGGTTGCGTTCCAATCTCATCCCATTTCATAAAAAATCATCAACAAAAGTTAGCTCAGAAAAGTTACCGTATTCCTGTAAAGATGAAAAGACATGTAATCTGAATCTGCATAAAGTTTAGTTCAAATTTCCAGATTTAACCTGTAGCCAGAGCATATTTTTAGTGCCTTTTACTTACCAAACATCTTGTTTAAAATCTTGTTTAAAAATGAATTTCATCCTGATTTTCTTCAATAATTTTTAACCATGCCCGCGTAGCTGGATTCATGGCAACAGTGGTATTCCAGGCCATGCTCAGCGTCCAGTTCAGATGAGGGCTTTCCAGCAGGCTGATGTTATATTTTTTCTGATTTAGCTGTTCACAATAAATTTTGGGTAATAATGCAATCCCGACATCCGATTCGACCATTTTGGCAATAAAGTCCCATTGGCTACTTTTGCAGACCACATGCGGTTCAAAACCGACATAATTCGCTGCCTGAATAATCACATTGTTTAAACTGAAGGAATCATCATAAAGTAAAAAAGACTCTTCTTTTAATTCAATCAATTTTACGGTTTGCCGGCTCTTCCACTGGGTTTCTTTTCGAGAAAGCAAACATAAGGGCGAATCCATAATCGGGATACCGCTCAGCACAGGTTTTAAATGCCCCAGTAAAATGCCCACATCGACTTTTTTCGCCAAAATGGCCTCTTCAATTGCAGCAGCACCGACTTCCAGAAAACTTAATTCGATATGTGGATATTGCTTGTGAAACTTGGCAATTAAACTACTCAGTAAAACTGAACCTAATGGCGGTAAACCCAAGGTTAATTTGCCCTGTTTGAGCTGGCGGATTTTAGCCACGGTTTCAAAAATACGCTGTTGCTGTTCCAGTATGACCAAAGCATGCTGATACACCTGTTCACCGGTATAGGTTAAGGCAACCTCACGCTTACGCCCGGCATCTCCCTTATGAAATAAAGCCACCCCAATTTCCTGTTCCAGGTGATGTATGGCCTTACTGATGGTGGGTTGGGTCAGGCACATCTCCTCAGCAGTTCGGGTAAAACTTTGCAATTGCACAATTTTAACGAACATGGTCAGACTTTTGATATCCACCTATTATTCCATTTAAGCATAATCTTTTTTTTATTATTCATAATATGAGTACAGGGTCAAATTTAAAATAACTTCAAGTTTTTATATTTGCTGATTATGTCTACTTCCTCACGATCTTCTAAACCAATTTATATTGCCCAGGTTGTGCTACAGCTTAGTCTGCTGATCCTCATCTGGTGGCTTTCCTCACTCATTCAACAAGCGCTTGATTTACCGGTTTCTGCTGGGGTTATTGGCCTGTTACTGGTGTTCATGGCTTTGCTGAGCGGCCTGTTTAAACTGCAATGGATTAAAACCGGTTCAGATTTTATTCTCGGTGAACTGGTGCTGTTATTTATTCCCTGTGTGGTTGGCATCATTAAATATAAAGACCTGCTTTTAACTCAAGGCTGGCAACTGATTTTATCGGTGGTCATCGGCACTTTCTGCGTGATGCTGGCTACCGCCTATAGCGTATATTTCGGCTTTAAACTGGAAGCCCGTTTAAAGCATAAATCACAATCCCGACACCTGTTAGAACAGGGGAAATAACATGAACCTGACTGCGTTTATATGTTTTATCGGGACACTCATCTGTTATGTACTGGCTAAAAAACTGCATAAAAAATATCCCTATATGCTATTAGCACCGGGTATTTTTGTGCCCTTTATCCTGATGATATTGATGCTGGCCTTCAATATTTCCTACGACACCTATATGCTGGAAAATCAGTGGCTGATCTGGATGTTGGGACCTGCGACCATTGCCTTTGCTATTCCGATTTATGAATATCGTCAAGTGATTAAGGCACATGCATTGTCAATTGGTTTAGGCATTGTGGTGGGCATGATTGTCGGTGTGATCAGCGCATTTTATCTGGCAAGAGTATTTCATTTTGACCAGGCCACATCTTACAGTTTAATGGCCCGTTCCATTTCTACACCCTTTGCCATGGAACTTACTTCCCATATAGGCGGTTCGGTTGAACTGGTGATTTTATTCACCATGATTACCGGAATTGCCGGCGTAGCGATGGGCGATCTGCTTCTACTGGCACTTAAACTTAATTCACGTTTTGCCCAGGGTGCATCTTTTGGTAATGCAGCGCATGGGTTTGGGGCCAGTAAAGCGTTTATGCGTCATCGTGAGGAAGGCGTGGTCGCATGCTTGACCATGGTGCTTTCAGGCGTGTTTATGGTGCTGCTGGGACCCGCAATTGTTTCCATGGTCGTCACTTATTTATAAGTGAACATGCCTATAATGTGGAAGTGATGCTGTTGAGCTGATCAGGCTGCTCACTTCCCATTTTAAAATCATGTGATAGTTAAATAAAAAATCGCTACAACGAAGCCCAAAAGACTCACCGCCTCGCAAATTTCAATACTTGCCCCTACCGTATCCCCGGTAATACCGCCAATGCGCTGGATAAATTTGTGTCTTAAATACAGCAGGCTAGCTGTCATCACTATGGCACTCATGATGCCAGCCCATCCCCAATATACCGATGCAAGCAAACATAATGCACATACAATAAGGGCGGCAGTTTTCGGAATAAATTCTGCAATTGAAGTGCCTAAACCTTTTTGGCGCACATAAGGAGTGGTTAAAAATAAAAATAACGGAGCTAAACGACCCAATAGCGGAAATAAAATCAAGGCTGAATATAAGTGCTCTTGCAATAATACATATAGCGCAGACCATTTCAGCAGGCACAGAATAATCAAGCTGAGCACGCCAATGGGTCCGCAGCTTGGATCTTTCATAATGCTTAAAGTACGTTCAGCATCACCAAATCCGCCAACCCAGGCATCGGCCGTATCTGCCAGGCCATCCAGATGCAACCCGCCTGTCAACCAGATCCACAGTACTAAAATTAAGCTGCTCAATAAAATGACGGGAATCGCCTGTAAAAGATGGGCAAGTGCAAATAAAATCAGTCCAATTATCAGTCCAATTACAGGATAAAACAGCAAAGATTGAGCATTTTGCTGTTTGCTCGGCATCTGTTTTAATTGAACCGGAAATGTGGTTAAAAATTGCAGCGCAATAAAAAATGGCGTCATGCTGATTGCTCCACATATTCAATGCTTAAATCATCATGCAGAATAAAATGATTGAATTGCCCAAGTTCAGCAGACATTTTTAAAATATTGTCCAGTGGCTGTTTTAAAGCCAGACATTTTAACAGTTTAATCACCCCGCCATGCGTGACCACCATTGCATGTGCAAACTTGTTTTGTTGCATGGAACCTTGAATCTGTCGCATTGCATTTAAAATACGCTGCTGAAACTGCTGCATGGTTTCTGCATTTGGCGGACTAAATTGCGTCGGTGTTTCCCAGAACTGCGCCAATACCTCTGGCTGCTTTTCATAGATCTCTTGCGTAGAAACCCCTTCCCAATCGCCAAAATGCATTTCCTGTAAATTTCGATCCAGTATAAGTTCAAGCCTTAAATTGCTGGCAATTTCATCTGCAAATAAAGCGCAGCGCTGCAAAGGCGAACTAAACACAATATCCCAGGGGTTAGGTGAATTATTTTTTAAGAACTGATCTACCGTGTGGCGCATTTTCTGCCAGCCTGAATCCGTCAGGGCATCATCAGTCGAGCCACGCAAAGTATGGCTCAGCTCGGTTTCACCATGACGCAGTAGATCAATCCTGTACATCTTAAATCACCTTTAAATCCAGGCAGATTAAACTTTTTCACCCGTCACGGCAGCTTCAGCAAAAGTCGCCATGTTGTTATGCAGAATGCAGGCTAACTTGATGATTCCTAAAGCCGCACCGGCACCACTGCCTTCTCCCAGGCGTAAATTCAGCTTCAGCAACGGATTGGCATTCAGTTCCTGCAATAAACGCTGATGCCCATATTCAGCCGATTGGTGACCAAACAGCATCCATTCACGTACGGCCGGATTTAAGCGTACGGCTACCAATGCAGATGCCGTAGTAATAAAGCCATCGACCACCATAGGCAAACCCAGCTGTGCGCAGCGAATATAAGCACCGACCATTGCAGCCACTTCCAGGCCACCCACGGCGCACAAGGCTTTAAATGCATCATCGCCTACATATTCTTTGTGCAATGCTATCGCCTGGTTAATGACATTTTTTTTGTGATTGAGCTGTTCTTCACGAATGCCGGTACCCACGCCGGTCAATTGCTCGGCAGGCTCATTCAGCAAGAAACAGGCAACGGCTGAAGCAGAACAGGTATTGCCAATGCCCATTTCCCCAGCCACATAAACAGAAGCCCCAGACGCAACGGCTTGCTCTACACTTTTTGCCCCCAGCAGCATGGCTTCAGCACATTGCGCTTCGGTCATGGCCGGTTGTTTAGCGAAGTTGGCAGTACCCGGCATAATACAATGTCGTTCTACTCCTGCATATTCATAGGCATCTCCGACAGAACCACAGTCAATGACTTGCAGTTTGGCATTGTATTCTTTGGCAATCACGCTAATGCACGCACCACCACCGGTAAAATTTTGCAACATCTGCCGGGTTACCGCTTGCGGATAGGCGGAAATGTTTTCTTCCATCACCCCATGGTCACCGGCAAAAATAGTAATCCACGGTTTATCAATGTTCGGGCGCGGAGTGTTTTGCAAACTGGCCAGTTGAATCGCAACATTTTCCAGTTCGGAAAGTGAACCGGTCGGTTTGGTGAGCTGTAATTGACGCTCTGCAGCCTGTAGTCTGGCTTCTGCACTTGGCGTTTTACACGCATCTAACCACCAGTTCATTATTTCTCTCCTTTTAAAATCATTGGGAAACCTGCGACGCAAAACATCACGTTATCGGCAATCTGCCCCAACTGCTGATGCAACCGTCCGGATTCATCTACAAACTTGCGGCTGATCTCACCCATGGGAACGACGCCCAATCCGGTTTCATTGCTTACCAGAATGATTTGTGATTGTAAGCCTGGCAGCACATCGAGTAATTTTTGACATTCGGTGGCTTGCAGAGTTTTATCTTCATGCATCAATAGATTGCTCATCCATAGGGTCAGGCAATCGACTAAAATTAGCTGATTCGGTGCATCAATTTTCTGCAATCGTTCTGCCAGTAAGTAAGGTTCTTCTATCAGCTGCCAATCGGCAGGACGCTGCATCTGATGATGGGCAATTCGCTGCTGCATTTCTGTGTCTAAAGCCTGGGCCGTTGCAATGTAAGTTACAGCCAGGCCTGAATCTTGGGCAGTTTGTTCTGCCAGACGACTTTTGCCAGAACGGGCGCCGCCTAAAATGAGTTGGATCATGCATCACCCAAAATAAATTGATGGTACGGTGTTAATGGCCCCTGCAACGTTTGTGCATGATAGGTTCCAAATGTTAATTGCCGGTTCTGAAATTCAAATTGCTGCTGTGAAATATGTTGCATGCGCTCAAAAACTGCATCACTATTGATAGTATCTTTATATAAACCCAAAGTGATATGCGGACAATATTGTAAGGGTGCAACCTCTTCTGAACAGGCATATAACTGTTGACGGATCTCGGCCAGGCTTCCTTCAATATCCTCAATTTCAATAAAAAGTGCACTTTCAAAACTATTTAAGCGTCCGGACTTCAGTTTAAATGAAGATCTTTGTTGCGGCCTTAAAATTTCAATCTGCTGCTGTAATTGCTGATGGCTAAAATCGTCATCCCAAACCTGTGGGTGGGCAGTCAAAAATCCGCAAATAAATAAGGTGATATGAAACTGGCGCGTATTTGGCGCGTACAGCAAGTCGGAAAAGTGCTGACGAAGATGATGTAAATAATGCAGCAATTCGGGCTGCTGTATTTCCAGATACCAGAGTGAATAATCCGTGCGCCCTTTATGCCACTCAGGATAGTCCTGTGCAAGCGTAGGCACGACCGGCATAGAGGGTTTCAGAAACACGTAAAATTCACATTAAATTCAATTACGTTATTTAACCATGAATTTGATGCAATTGATTAAAGTATTGGTTTAACAATATTCAGCCTGTGCTGAAATTTATTCAGCTCTTTCAGCACCTTCTACTGCGAACGGCTATTTTTTACAGACCAATAGCCCTATATATTCCTCTCTTCGAGATCAGCCCGATAAATTTTTAGCCATCTGTTATATTCTCATGATTCAATGATATTTTTCTTTTCCTGCAGCAATACTTGCATTGAAAAATAGATCATTAAACCCAGCATTAAGCACAGCAAAAAATAATAGGGATAACTTTTATGCCACTGATACAGGCCGGTGCTCACTATCGGGCCTAAAACAAAACTTAAGGCTTGGGTTGCAGTACACCAGCTGGCAACCTTGGCTTGCAGGGTTTTCGGTGCATTTTGTGCCGCTCCGGTGGTAAAAGCAGGAATTAGGCATGCCACTGCAATTCCATAAAGAATATAACTGTACTGAAAAATACGGATATGCTCGGTCAGTACAGAAATGAGCAGTCCTGCGGTCATGCACAGCAGGCCCACCCATAACAGGCGATAAACGGACCATTGCAGATACTTAGAAATCAGGCTTTGATAATCACTAAGGCAATACCGACAATTAAAGAACACTGGGAAAAGTACACGGCACTTTGTGCAATGCTCATGTGAAAATGATCCTGTATATAAAAACCAGCCGTCAGATTCACTGTCACAATTGCCAAATAGAGACTAAAACCAAGCAGCAGCCAGACAAAACATTGCTGCATGGAAAAGTCCAAATCGCGACGGGTTTCCAAAGCTCAGGGGCCTGCTTTGAAGATTGCAATGAGCTGTTTCGCTCATATCCAAACACAATCACCAGACTAAACAAGCTTAAAATGATAATCGCAGCCCATAAAGGCGCCAAGATGCCCCATGCCAATAGTAAAGTTGTTAAAAAAGGCCCGACGATTACCCCTACACTATTTAAGGCACCAAATGTTGACATGGTCTGGCTGCGTTGCTGTTCATTGGTATAACGGGTCATCACATAGGTTTGTAGCGCAATTTGCGGCATAGCCATAAATCTCCCTGTTCCTGCACGCTCCGCCATGAGCAAGCCAAACAGACTGATTAACGAGACCTGAACCCACAGGCCATAAAACAGCACGACAGTAAAAATGCCCCAGGTCATGGTCATGCCCATAAAGACAAGACTAAGCAACTGGTATATCGAAAATTTATTTTGATTTTTAGAAATATAAATTGCCGCAATCGCCATCAGTAAGGCCCCACCCGATACCATGGCACCGCCTTGCAGTTCTGACAGCTTTAGTTGGCGAACCAGAGGTGCCAGCAAAGGTAAAATCATTGAAAAACTTGACCCATTGGCCAGACTTGCTGCAATGAAGATTTTGTTATTTTTATCCATTGTTTATTTTTAATTCCTAATATAGGTCTACATTTACAAGCGATTCGAGGCAGCCCATAATCCATTTTCAGGCTGTAATTGAGTCTTGTATACAATAGCTATGGCCATATATTCTGCGGGTACAGCCAAACCCTATTTAATCGTATCTTGCTAGGCTTTGTCAGTACCGCCAATTGCTAAAACATGCACAAAAAAACCCTAAATTTCTTTAGGGCTAATCAGAATCACTTCATTTGATATTTTAGAAATCTAGCACATCTGCAAACTGTGCACCCAAAACCTGCGCTAAATCTTGCGGTTTCAGACCAATATCCAGGCCTCTTTTTCCACCGCTGACATATATTTTTGGCAAGTCTTGTGCCGTAGCATCGATCACTGTTTTTAAGCGTTTCTTCTGTCCAACCGGGCTAATTCCTCCGACCAAATAGCCAGTCAAGCGTTCCGCATTTTTCGGATCGGCCATTTGCAGTTTTTTACAGCCGACTGCTGCCGCGACTTTCTTTAAATTCAATTGGTGATTTACCGGTAATACCGCGACAAAATAGTTCTTGTCATCCGTCACCAACAGCGTTTTAAAAACTTCTTCAACACTCAAACCGAGTTTTTCGGCTGCTTCCAGACCAAAACTTTTGGCATTGGCATCGTGTTCATATTCGTGGATAGAGAATTCAATTTTATTGGATTTTAAAACTTTGCAAGCAGGGGTCATTTTTTCGATAATATTAAAAACAGGTTAAATAAATTATAGGCTTTTTAAAAGTGAATGTTTAGCATGCTTAGGCTATTTTAAATTTGTGCTTAAACTTCATCAGTTTATGAAAATTGAAATTTTTCTCAGAATGTATATGTTAAAAGTCAGATGATGGATACGGCTAAAACCTAAACAAATGCCTGCTGCTATACCTATTCCACTTTCAAGCAAACCCAGCATTTTTTACAAGCTGTTATTGTGATACTTGATATTTACCCTCTTTTACTGGAAGAACGGATTTTTCCTCACCTAATCTGCTATAGCGAGATGCTTAGGCTTAGATTCAAGTGCTTCAAAGGATGATGTTTAATTTAAAAAAGAAAAGCCGACAAGAAATAGAAAGCGTGGATACGACATCCACGCTTTCTTGATGATATTAAATTGATAAGATTAAAATTAATGAGCCAAATTTCTGAAAATAAGTTTAAGGCTGTCCAACATTTTTTCAATTTGCAGCGGCGTCAAACCTTCAAAAGACTGATCTAAAACGATATGACTCAGATCGTTAATTTTTTCCACCATTTGCTCGCCCATATGAGTTAAAACGACACGGGTAATTCGCGCATCCTCTTCACAACAATAAGTATCTACCAAGCCTTCATCTTTTAAACGGTAAATAATTTTGGTCGTCGTCGACATCTTGAAAATCAACATATCCGATAAGTCGGATACACTCGCATTGGGCTTTGATTTTAAAGCTAACAAGATACGCCGACGAGAATTGTCTAAACCGTATTTTTTTAATGCATGATCCACATTCTGCACATATTGAGAATGTACTTGAGTAATCCAGTAGTATGGAAAATTATCTAAATTAAATTCAGATGCTGCGGAAAAAAATTTACTGTACTTACTTGTCATGGTCAAAAACCCCTAATCTATTGTTTTAATTAAAATAATTTTAAATTTCTTAAGTCTGTTTTAAAGTCGTTTTTTTAGCAATATATTAAATTATTTTTATTGCTTATTTGAAGCATTTATATTCTTATAAATTGATTAAAAAGTCTACAAAAATATTTAATGTTGTCCAACAGAATTCTTATAAAATAAAAAAGCCCTAATTCAACAACTGGGCTTTTTCATGATGTTTTTCATTGCACTACTATTTTAATCACTCTTCATTTTGTAGTGACAATCCAAACTTCTTGAATATCTTGGCACGGCGTTTTGGATGAATATTGGCTTTATTTAAATCGCCCTTATAGTGGTCGAAAACGCGTTTATCCATCATTTTGAACCAGAGCGATGGAATTAAAGCCGGCAATAACATGGTAGCATAACCACTCGGCAATTCAGGTGCTTCATTAAAGTGACGTAAAGCCTGAAATGGACGTGTCGGATAGGCATGATGATCGGAATGACGCTGCAACTGGTACAAAAATAGGTTGGTCGTAATATTGTTATTGTTCCAGCTATGCTCAGGCATGGTCCGTGTATAAGTCCCATCTTCCTTTTTATCGCGCATTAAACCGTAATGTTCAATATAGTTAATAATTTCAAACAAACTGATTCCATAAAATGCCTGCGTGGCCAAATAAGGAATCACGTCTTTACCAAACAGCTTCAGCATGCTGGCATGGAAAGCGGCACTCATGGCCCAGCCTTGAAACAATTCATTTTCCTTGCTAAAGAAAGATAAGCCTTTACGTTTCAAACGGTTTTTCTCAATTTCAATGGAGGATTTAATTCCACCAAATACCGTTCTTGGCCAAAACTCATAGAAAGTTTCACCCATTTTCGAAGAGGCTGGGTCTTCAGGCGTGGCCGCACGTTTATGGTGTCCATACGGATGTTCAACACGAAAGTGATTATAAAACAGCGGTGTTAATGTCGCATGGGCAAGATAATGATCCTTTTTATGCGGTCGGTGCGACAGCTCATGTGCGGTATTCACACCCACACCGTTAATCGCACCCATGGAAATACCCAGCAGGATCTGGTCGATAAAAGAAGTTTCTTTACGGCTTACCACATAACCGGCAAATAGGTTCGCCGCCATCTGCAAGGGAACAAACAATTTTACAATGCGGTCATAATAAGGGTCTGCTACCAGTGACTTGATTTCTTCATCGCCGGGATTATTACTATCATTGCCCACAATAGCATCAACAGTTGGAATAATCACATGCAGCAATAAGGGTCCCCCTAAAGCAAAGATTTTTTTCGTGGCTTTAGGACCAAACCGGTAGCCCGCCAGAATTCCCATGCCGATCACCGGTAAACCGGGACTCAGCAGCCACCAGTAGCGTTTTTTATCGAGGGCTAAACCTGAAACATTGGACAGGGTCTGAACTTTGGCTTGATTTAAATTTACTGATGCATTCATGTTAGCGATCTTCCCTATTTTTTGTTCTACCGTTATATTTCTAGAAATAGGTCATCAAGAACAGTTGTAAACGTCCAAAAAAACTATGCAAACGTCCTTGGCATATCTAGCCAATATTTGACCTGAAAACACATGCGGATATCAATCAAGGCTTTTTTATAATTTTTATTAGATGATGACAGAACGATAAGACATGGATGCCTTAAGCAAAATTTTTGACGATATTCATCTGAATAAATCGGAATACATTTATTTAAAACCGCAAGGTCACTGGGCCTATGCATATCAGGAGCAGGATGCCATGATTGGCTATGTGGTTCTGGTGGGCACCCTCAACATCCAGTTTGAATCACAAAAATTGTTGCAGCTAGAAGCAGGAGATTTAATCCTGATCCCTTCAGGACAAAGCCATATTTGCCGCAGTGATAATAAGGAAAATTTGCTTGAGGCACTGAATATTAATGATTTTTTTGATAAAAGAAGGCAAGAAACCATCGAATTTGGCAGTTCCAGTGGTGAACCTGCACTGATTCTGGCCATCCGTTGTCATATTGATACCATTATGGCACGTCCTTTACTGAATGCCCTGCCCGACTACATCCATATTCAGCATATTACCGGCAGTACCGCCCCTGAATGGCTACAAATCGGATTACATTTTTTGGCCGTAGAAGCCTATCAAATTCAACCGGGCCGCGACAAAATTCTCGATCATCTGGTCAGTATTCTGTTTATTGAATGCGTACGCGATTATATTGCCCAGTTAAGCGATTCCAATAACTGGCTACGGGCACTTTCCCATACCGAACTGGCCAATGCTTTAGCTGCGATTCACGGCAAACCGGAACAGGCCTGGACGGTAGAAAGTCTGGCTGAACAATGCTGCATGTCCCGCTCCAAGTTCGCCACCTTGTTTAGCAGCATAGTCGGTGAAACCCCACTGGCTTATCTACAGCAATACCGTTTCCGTTTGGCATCGCAGCATTTACGTGAAGGACAATTATCCATACAGCAGATTGCCCATCGGGTCGGCTATTCTTCCGAAACGGCCTTTAGCCAGACCTTTAAACGCCTGTTTGATTTAACCCCGAGTCAATATCGCCAGCAGTTCCATTAAGTTATGCCTGGTCAGCTGTACCTGCATTCAAAATATTTAGAATCGCCTGAACTGGATCTTCACTATTTCCTGAAAGTAACTGCTTGTGCATGGTGATGTGCTGCATGGCCTGGATTTGTGCGGTTTCAACATTCATCAGTTTTTCAATTTCGGTAGCCAAATTTTCTGGTGTCGCATCATGCTGAATTAATTCCCGAATGACTTTTTTGCCCGCAATAATATTCGGCAAGGAATAATATGGAATCTTGATCAGGAACTTGACCAGATGATAGGTCAGCCAGTTCAGTTTATAGAAAGTCACCATCGGGCGATGTAACAGCATGGCTTCCAGTGTTGCCGTTCCCGAAGCCAAGGCCACAATATTGGACGCATTCATCACCTGACGGCCAATTTTCGATTCCGTATCGGTATTTTCCAGCAAACAGACTTTAGCCACCAAACCAGCAGGATATTGTTGCAGCAATGCTTCAATCTGCTGTTTGCGTGCATCGTTAATTGCAGGAATCAGAAACACATATTCAGGGTGCTTTTGACTCACGATTTCGGCTGCATCAAGTACCAATGGACCCAATCTTTCAATTTCACCACGGCGGCTACCTGGTAACAGTGCAATATGTTTATGTTCCACATTCAAGCCCAGCTCCTGCTTGGCTTCAATCAGTGGATTCTGTAAAGGCAACTGACTGGCCAATGGATGCCCGACAAAGGCTGCCGGCACATCAAATTTTTTATAAAAGGTTTTTTCAAAAGGAAATAAACACAGCACCAGATCAATACTGGCTTTAATGCCATGTACCCGCCCCTGACGCCATGCCCACACCGAAGGACTGACATATTGCACGGTTTTGATAGGCAGATTTTTCTGTTTCAGGCTTTTAGATAACCTTAAATTAAAGTCTGGCGCATCAATACCGACAAAGACATCCACCGGTTCTTTGCTCCAGATTTCAAGCAAGCCATCACGCACTGCAAAAAGTTTTTTAAGATCTTTTAAAACTTCTACAATGCCCATAACAGACAAAATATCCATCGGATAATAGCTTTTGAAACCTTCAGCAATCATCTGCGGACCACCGATGCCTTCAAATTCGGCATCTATGCCTTGCTCACGAAAACTACGGATCAGCTTAGCGCCCAGGGTATCGCCTGAAACCTCACCAACCACCATCCCAATTTTTAGTTTTCTATTTTGCAAGTGCGTTCCCCATACATCCTTCGGCTGAATAGTTCAATATTTTAGCATAGTCCTTTGGCTTTACATGACTAAGCATTAATCTCTTTAAACGATAGCAACGCAATCAATTTAATTGCCGTGTAGGGGAAAAATTTGCGTTCGATACATACTTGGCTTCAACAGCAGGTTTTACAATTTTTTTAGACACGGTGGCGATGGGCAAACAAACATTAGGCAAACAAATATTTTATTTTCAGCCTGATATTCTGCATTAATGTTCAGTTCTTCATTCTTATCCTTTGTCTCAATATAGGGTTCCCGCTTAACTTAAAACCATAACGCTACAGCAGCCACCAGTTCTGGTTTTAAAGGCAAATCGCTTCATGGATATTTCATGAAAAAATAGACTGCAAATTTTACCTATATGAACAGTTCCACTATAAAAAAGGCGATCGAAACTTTTTATGAAAATAGCATCCCATAACAGTCGCCCAGATATCGTCTAAATTAAACTGCCATATAATCAATTTTTATTATTTCGTTTTATATTTAAAGAATTCATATCCTGCTGAATTTTCTATGTTTAATACTCTTATTGATACAAAAGCCTAAACGCACCGAATAAGGTAAAAGAAGAAATATCCATCCTGCTTTATCTCTTTTTAGAATAAGCAAATCAATAATCAAGACAACGACTTATATGGAAAAGTCATAACATATGCACGTTTTTTGATATTTGGCATATAACCATGTTTGGTCCATTGGAATTTATTTTAGCGGGTGTTTTGGTCGGTTTCTGCGTGGGAATTACAGGTGTAGGTGGCGGTTCTTTAATGACTCCCATCCTGATTAGCCTGTTTCGAATCGAGCCGCACATAGCCATTGGCACCGACTTGCTGTATGCCGCAATTTCAAAATTCTGCGGGTCTCTGGTTCATGCAAAAAAAATGAATATTGTCTGGCCAATTGTAATCTGGCTTGCTGTAGGCAGTATTCCTGCCTCATTTGCAACGCATTGGGTACTAGAAAACTATCTCAGCCAATCAAGTAGCTACAAAGCTGTCTTGACCATGGTCCTGGGCTTTATGTTGACCCTGACCGGTGTTTCTATCGTGTTCCGCGGTCATATTGAACGCTTCTTTAACAAGCTGCGTAAAGATGTCCTTTTGGATATGACCCAGGATCTGGAAAAGGTCAATCTGCAAGCCAAAGACAAACGTGCTTATATCGTGATTATGGGCATTGTATTGGGTATATTCGTTACCTTATCTTCAGTCGGTGCTGGTGCATTCGGTATTATGGCACTGGTGCTGATGTTTCCCAATTTACCGATGATCCGTATTATCGGTTCCGATGTTGTGCATGCTGTATTGTTGACTTTGGTTGCAGGTCTTGGACACATGAGTTCCGGTAATGTCGATTTACACTTGCTTGGCTGGTTATTGGTCGGTTCCATTCCTGCAATTGTGGTGGGTACTTTAATCAGTTCTCGTCTGCCTGAGAAAATTATCCGTAAGATTCTGGGTATTACCCTATTTGCATTAGGCATGAATTTCATGCTGCACCCGGTCAAGGCAAAACCTGTTGCAAAACCGGCTACGGCGCAAGTGATCATTGTTGAAAAATCGGCGCTTGTTTAATTTAACTATACGATTCATCACTTTTTTTTGACCTATATATTGATCTTTTTTATAACATTGTGAACGTATATTCGTGTTATATTCGGGTTATGAAATAAACTTTTGTATGATCGAACCAGTGACGGCAATGAATACACTACAGTCAAAACCTATTACACAATCTGACATCGACGACGTGAATGTACAAAGCATTCAGCCTCTTGTGACTCCAGCTGAATTAAAAAAAGAGTTACCTCTGACTGAGCATGCCTATCAAACCGTCCTTAAAGGCCGTGAAACTATTCGCAATATCCTGGATGGTAAAGACAAACGCTTATTTGTCGTTATTGGTCCTTGCTCAATTCATGATACTGTCGCTGCGCACGAATATGCCGATCGTCTCAAAGTTTTAAGCGAAAAAGTCAAAGACAGCCTTTATATTGTCATGCGCGTTTATTTCGAAAAACCGCGTACCACAGTAGGCTGGAAAGGTCTGATTAATGACCCTGACATGAATGACTCTTTCAATATTGAAAAAGGTCTTCGTATTGGTCGTCAGCTTTTGGTTGAACTGAATGAAAAAGGATTGCCATGTGCCACTGAAGCACTCGATCCAAACTCACCACAATATTATCAAGACCTGATTTCATGGTCAGCGATTGGGGCACGTACCACTGAAAGCCAGACGCACCGTGAAATGTCTTCAGGTTTATCTTCTCCGGTAGGCTTTAAAAACGGTACCGATGGCGGCTTAACCGTAGCAACCAATGCCATGCAGTCGGTTAAACATGGCCATAGTTTCCTTGGCCTGAATGACCAAGGTCAGGTATCGGTGATTCGTACCAGCGGGAACCCGTATGCACATGTGGTACTGCGTGGTGGTAATGGCAAGCCGAATTACGATGCAGGTTCTGTTGCAGAAGCTGAAAATGCCTTGGCCAAAGCCAAAGTCAGCAACAAGATCATGATTGATGCCAGCCACGCCAACTCCAACAAAGATCCGTACCTGCAACCACTGGTATTGAAAAACATCACTGAACAGATTCAGGATGGCAACAAGTCCATTGTCGGCATTATGGTGGAAAGTCATCTGAAAGGTGGTCGTCAGGATATTCCTGACAATCTGGATGATCTGGAATATGGAAAATCAGTGACTGACGGCTGTATCGATTGGGAAACCACTGAAAAAGCCCTGCTCGATATGCATGAAGCATTGAAAGACGTTTTACCAAATCGCTAAGAGATTTAAAACGCCATCTGAACAGATGGCGTTTCTACTTTAACCTTTGGAATTTTTTCTTATGAATGAAATTGAAAATGCCCTTAGCCATATTGAAAATTTCCAGTTTATTCACGAGCATCTATTCACTTCTGCTCAGCCTACGGCGGAACAGCTCAAGCTGATTAAAGAATATGGAATTACGACCATTGTAAATCTGGCATTGTCTGATGCCGAGCCGCATCTAGACCATGAAGATAAGATTTGTTTAGGTTTAGGCTTAAATTATATTAAGCTGCCCATTTCAGCAGAAACGCCTTCTGATGACCAGTGTTTACTGGTACTGGACCTGCTCAATCATTTAGTACAGGAACAGATGGTTTGGGTTCACTGTGCAACCAACCATCATGTCAGCAGCCTGATGTATTTATATCGTCAATATTATATGGATATGGACATGCCTACGGCACAGGAGTTAATGCACAGTATTTGGGAACCGAATGAAACCTGGACCGGTTTAATCCATGCAGTAGCCCTACAACTGCAAGGTCGTAAAGCTACCCAGGAGTTACAACAGTCATTGAGCCAACCAGATCATTTTGCCTGATGGGAAATCAGTACTGTTGCCATCGATAGAATTCCTTCCTGACGTCCAGTAAACCCCAGTTTTTCGGTAGTCGTTGCCTTTACACTAATCTGGGTCACTTCTACATCCAGAACGTCTGCAATACTTTGGCGCATTTCCAGATTATGTTTGGCCAGCTTTGGCCGCTCACAAGCCACGGTAATATCTGCGTTATTCAATACATAGCCACGGTCTAGAATCAGCTGGTAAACATGTTTTAGCAATACCCGGCTGTCTGCTCCCTTAAATTTTGCATCGGTATCGGGAAAATGCTGTCCAATATCGCCCAAAGCTAAAGCACCCAACAAGGCATCACAGAGTGCATGCAATATCACATCACCATCCGAATGTGCTTTTAAGCCATGCGTATGCGGAATATTGACCCCAGCCAAAGTAACAAAATCCCCTTTTTCAAAGGCATGTACATCCATTCCCTGACCAATTCGAATTTGTGCGACCACGTTAAGCATCCTTAAGAAATAAATAATTGAGATGTTGTATTCACGCTTTCTATTTCGCTATAGTTACAGCAGCGCAACATAGTGAAATTATAAGCGATCATGCTGGTGAATACCGATATTAATCTCATTAAAACATTAGGCACATTATTCAGTATTGGCTGTTTGTGCTCAACCATGGCATATGCTCAAGACATTGACTGTACACGGCCTGATACAGCCTCAATGAAAAAAATTTGCGCTGATAATTTTGCGGAATCGCGAGAAAAACTGAGTAACCACTATATCACCGCCTTTTTGGTCAGCGATGCACCGGTTCGCTTACTGGAAGATACCCATCATTTATGGTTTAAACGTTTACAACTCTGTAAAAATCTGGACTGTTATAAACAGCAATTTGAAATACGCATTGAAGATCTGAATTTTTATACCTCATTAAACCAGAGCCTGACCAATCATTATTTAAAATTTGAAAATGGTCAATTCGCCACTCAGCCTGTACATTTACAGGTACACCAACTCACCAAAGATAAAATTAAAATTGAAGGCATCGCCTACCGTAATCCAAACAATAAACTGGAAACACAAACGATCCCCTTTCTAGCCTATACCACGGCTGACCAGAAAAGTGAGATTGTCGATAACGAACATGATTGCAAATACCATTTCGACTTTAACAAGGCGATTTTATCTGTAAAAACAGAGCAAAAAGGCTGTGAACGTTTTGCAGGTATATACCGGCTTTATGATTAAAAAGATTGAATTTAGTGCATAAAAAACAGAGGTGATTAGTCCTCTGTTTTTTATTCAAATCTTAAAATTATTCTAACTACATCACCAAGTGATTTTTATACTTTAGAGTTCATCTATCACAATATCTCAAACAGGATGCTGCGACGCGACTTGCTGACTAATCATCACTGCTGTCGCTGCAGACAAAGTCCAGCCCAAATGGCCATGTCCGGTATTATAAAAAACCCGTTCACGGCGACCGCGACTGACCATCGGCATCATGTTGGGCATCATCGGACGTAAACCTGCCCAAGGGACGACATTTTCAGTGGTAATATTAAAGTTTTTATTCACCCAATCTGTTAGCGGTTGAATACGGTCGGCACGGATATCCCGGTTATAACCATTAAATTCTGCCGTTCCGGCTACACGCAGACGATCTGCACCTAAACGTGAAGTCACAATCTTTGCACTTTCATCCAGCAAACTGACCCACGGCGCATTTCTGACACTTTCTTCATCATTCAGATGCAGCGTAATCGAATAGCCTTTCACAGGATAGACATTGACCCGATCACCCAGTAAATTTGCCAAATGATAGCTTCCCACACCGCCACACACCACCACAGCATCGGCTTCTAAGGATTCCACCACAGCTGCATCCAAATGCATATTTTCATTACTGGCATGGTAAAGCACAGTGACACCTTTTTTATGATGTTTTACATCGGTGACTTCCATCCCAAACAGGTATTTCACCCCATACTTTTCAGAGGCTTCAGCCAGACCTTTGGTAAATTTATGAATATCACCTGTCGCATCCCCTGGACAATAAAAACCGCCGTAATATTCACCTTTCAGGCTTGGCTCGATGGCTTTGATGTCTGCAGGAGTAACCGCTATTCTTTCCAGCCCTCCGGTGGTCAATAAATCATTTACTTTGGTGGCGATCTCATAATCCAGCTTGCTGTGGTAAAAATGCAGAATGCCGCGTTTCTCCAGATCAAACTGAATATGTTCTTTTTCAGCAACAGCAAATAAATGCTCACGCGCTAAAAGTGCCATTTTAACGGTATCGCGGGTATTGGCTTCATAATGTTTGATATTGCCCACGAATTCCATCAACCAGCCATATTTATGCAAATCGAAAGATGGGTTGAGTAATAAGGGTGCATTTTTATTCGCCATCCACTTGATACCTTTCAGTACGGTGGCTTTTTGATTCCACACTTCCGCATTACACGCGGAAAGTTGTCCGCCATTGGCAAATGAAGTTTCCATGGCAGGATACAAATGCTTATCCAGAACCGTGACTTTATAACCTAAATTGGCGAGTTCGTAGGCAGTAGTAACACCAGTAATGCCGGATCCAATCACAACGATATGACACATAGCACACTCCTTGGAAATGTAGATTTACATTTCTATGCGCCCCATCTGTCATTTTTACCTGAGAGCTTCGATCATCTCGTTATTATCCATAACGTCGACCATCCCCTTCGGTGAGCATATATGTTGCTATGCTTCTCTCCAGATTTTTGAAATTATTACAGTCCTTTTGCCTGAGAGTTTCCGGGGTCGTTGCTCCTTCGGCGTGTTCACAGAAGAACATCTCTCCTGCAATAATTTGCTTCTATTAATATGAGCAATTTTTATACCATGCGCGAGCACTAAATTCATTTATTTGTTAAGCACTGTTATTTCAATAAAAATTAATATTATTTTCAAACACTTATATTTAAAAATTTCATTTAATGATTCAGCTTAAACTCTTATATGCACAAGATGCACTGTTTTGAGTGTTTCACCTATCCCAATTTTAGCACCGGTTTTGACATCTGTTGTAATTGCAGATCAATCAAGGGCTGCCCTACATTGGCGCCAATCGGATAAGACTCAACACATGCTGTTTTTGAATAGCCACAGCGTTCATAATATTGAATCAGCTCTGTTCTTACATGCAGTACATACATTTCATACTGTTGGAATGCCGGAAAGATTTCTAAAGCTTTCCTTTCAGCATGGGCTAGCATCTGCTTTCCAATGCCCTGATTTTGCCAAGCTGAAGCTACACAAAAAGTACCTATTTCGACACTATTCTGTAGAAAAGTTAAGCCAATACATGACACTAAAACCGATTCTAAATCCTCGACCATTTCAGCTATAAATAGACAAAAATTCTCTTGTGCCAAGGTTTGCTTTAGCTGCTGGGCATTAATCCTGTCTCCAATGACAATATGCTGCTCATTGGTCCAACTGCGACCAGTATTTGTGCGATAAGCCTGATTGATCAATACAACAAGCGTTTCAATATCATTGGCATTTGCCAATCTATATTTTAATGCTTTCATTTTTTTCTAAACATTTCTGTTTCGTAGAAACGATCATAAATAATAGCTAAAAAATCAAGCAATAAAAAACCAGACTTGGCGTCTGGTTTTTTAGGGGATCACAAAAGCTCTTCACTTAGGCTCAATTGGAGCAAACGGTGCAACTACATCGGCATTTTGTGCACGATGGCGCATAAAATGGTCCATAAGTACAATGGCAAACATCGCCTCAGCAATTGGCGTTGCACGCACACCTACACACGGATCATGACGGCCTTTGGTCAACACGTCCGTATCTTCACGCTGAATGTTAATGGTTTTACCTGGAGTAGTGATACTTGCAGTCGGTTTCAATGCAATCGCAACACGAATGGTTTGGCCACTTGAGATTCCACCCAGAATACCGCCGGCATGATTGGCCAGGAATCCCTCTGTGGTTAATTCATCACGCGACTCATGACCAAACTGTTCGGCAACAGCAAAACCGTCACCAATTTCCACGCCTTTCACCGCATTGATGCTCATCATGGCATGGGCAATATCTGCATCCAGACGGTCAAATACCGGCTCGCCCCAACCTACAGGAACATTCTCGGCCAGAATTTCCAGCTTCGCACCACAGCTGGTGCCTTGTTCACGTAATGAAGTCACTAAAGCTTCAAAACGTGGCACGGCATCGACATCACCACAGAAAAACGGATTGTTTGGAACTTCATTCCAGTCCAGTTTTTCGGTTTTTTCAGTACCGATTTGCGTCACATGACCACGAATCACGATACCAAACTTTTCAGCCAAGTATTTCTTGGCAATTGCACCGGCTGCTACACGCATTGCTGTTTCGCGCGCACTTGAGCGGCCACCGCCACGGTAATCGCGGAAACCATACTTTTGCGTATAGGTATAATCCGCATGCCCCGGACGGAAAGTTTGCGCGATATTGCCGTAATCTTTCGATTTCTGGTCGGTATTGCGAATCAATAAACCAATCGATGTACCTGTGGTTTTGCCTTCAAAAACACCGGAAATGATTTCGACTTCATCAGGTTCTTTACGCTGAGTTGCAAACTTGGAAGTCCCCGGTTTGCGGCGGTCCAAATCTTTTTGTAAATCTGCTTCAGTCAGTTCAATCCCGGGCGGCACACCATCGACAATTGCCATCAGGCCAAGGCCATGAGATTCTCCGCAAGTCGTTACACGGAACAGTTGTCCAATACTATTACCCGCCATGTTCACAACTCCTTATGCTTGAACAGATTGTACAAATAAATCACGGTATTTACGGCACTGCTCTGCGGTTAAAGCAAAAATGCCTGAACCGCCATTCTGGAAAGTGAGCCAATGGAAATCCACAGTATTAAAATTCTGTTTCATGGCCCATTCCGAATTGCCCACTTCAATGACAATCAAACCATCTTCAGTCAAATAATCTGCCGCTTGTGCCAGCATTTTACGCACCAGATCCAGACCATCCTGACCCGCAGCGAGTGCAAGCTCAGGCTCATGCAGGAACTCTGCCGGTAAATCTGCCATATCTTCGGCATCCACATAGGGGGGATTGGATATGATTAAATCGTATTGATTTTCGGCAGGAATTTTGGCGAATAAGTCGGATTCCATCAAGGCAACCTGATATTGCATGTTGTGATGTTCAGCGTTAATCGAGGCCACTTCCAACGCTTCTTTGGAAATATCGGTCGCATCCACTTCAGATTCCGGGAAGGCATAAGCCAGAGCAATTGCAATACAGCCTGAACCGGTACACATGTCTAAAATGCGACGCGGTGTTTGTGGGTGATCATTTTCTGGAAGATTGTTCAAGGCTTCACGCATCTGACCATGTTCATCCAGACAGTAAGGTGCAAAGCGCTGATTGATCAATTCTGCAATTGGTGAACGTGGAATCAGTACACGCTCGTCAACATAGAACGGTTTCCCGCAGAAATAAGCCAGATTTAATAAATAAGAGGTTGGCACTTTCTCATTGATACGACGCTCCAGCAAGCTGATAAATTCTGCTTTTTCGCTTGGCAACAATTTCGCATCTAAAATTTCCGGGTTGGCATTCCAGTCCAATGCCAGTGTTTGCAGGACTAAAGCCGAGCTTTCAGCAAAAAAATCTTCTGTACCTTGACCTAAGTGTGCATCATATTGACGTAGAGCTGAAACACCAAAACGGATAAAATCGCGAATTGTGCTTAGGTTTTCAGCGGCTTCCTGTAAATGTTCAGGGCTAATAGTCAGTTGATCCACTTAAGGCATCTCCAAGGTCAATTTTAAAACGCCTTATGATACCTTGTTTTGCGGGGTTTTATAATGTTTCGACCAGATTAAAAACAAATATCTATGGCGAATTTATTTGGTCTGGTAATAGTAAGTACGCTCCATTGTCATTTCAAGTACACACTTGGATTGTTTAACGGCCATATAGGCAGACGTTACTTTTAAATAGCATTTTTGATCCACACGGTTAAGCCAAAGTTTATGCTGTTGCTCGATACTAGTTTGATTAACCGCATTCTTATTTATATAGCCCTTATAAGCTTTATTTAAAAGTTTTTCCTGATTTTTCAGTTCTTTGTCGACACATTTTTTGACTGTTTCAATTTCACCATAAGAAGTGTTTAGACATTTATTATATTCGTCAGAATAGCCTTGAGCTAAAACTGAATTTGACCAGAAAGCAGCCAGACTCAGCATCACTGATATTGCCAATCGCATAATATTCCCCTGTCTGAAAAGACTTAATATCAAATACTATTATTGTGTTTATCCCTTGATACTACATCAATCATGTACAAATTCCTATAAGCTTAGCCTTTATGAGCCCAGCTCCAATAACAAATTCATTCAAATTGCACATTGAATCTGACTAAAATATCCCCATATATTCTCAATTCTTTTTCTACAAAATATTTTTATTGTTATGAGCTACAAACACAATAATTTAATGGCAATGCGTGAAAACTACTGGAATGATACCGTTTCTGCACAGGTACAGAAGGAAAAAAAATTCTTTCAACACACTTTACTTGCACACGCCATTCATAGCAGCCCATCCGAGGATGATGCAAAATATCTGTTTTTTAGTTTACCGAGCATCATTATTGTCAAAGGTTATGCGCTTGGTTTTCAGCATGACACGGTTCAAGCCATGATTTTTAAACATATTCAGGACAATAAAAATTTATTAAAGCAGAAAGGCGATATTAAAATTCAATTTCGGATGTAAATCTCAGCTCATCCCTGAGCAGCAGGTTTTCTGCCCTATCCCTATCTTTAATCCTGATATAATGTCATCGGAAGTCTATGATCAAAGCGCAGGTGTCACTTGAATTCTATTTTGTCTAAGTACCGTGACACTTTTCATGGAAAATAAATGAAATATTAAACATATTTACTCTCCATTCAGCACATTGAACTTTTTTAATACGTGAATAAACGGTAATATCCGCTACAATTAAATATTCTGCGACTTGCTGATTAAGGATTTTGTTTAATGTCAGATCAGAACGATAAGCTTAAACAACTCAAAACTTCTTCCATGGATCGACGCTTATCTATCGCTAAAGCCTCATTACTCGCAGGAACGCGCTGGGCTGCATCGAGTGCAACCACCCTATTTTCAAGCGAAGCAGAAAAAGAAAAGAAACGTAAAAAAGCCATGAAAGAACAAGCCGATTATCTTGTTTCTGAAATTGGTAAATTAAAAGGTTCGATTGTAAAAATCGGGCAAATGATGGCACTCTATGGCGAACATTTTTTACCTGAAGAAATCACTCAGGCTTTAAATACCTTAAACAATCAGACCGTTGCACTTGCATGGCCGGCCATCAAGCAACAATTGGAACAGCAGCTCGGCACTAAACTGCATGATTTGACCGTAGACCGTGAACCTTTGGGTACCGCCTCTTTAGCCCAGGTACACCGCGCCACACGCAATTCGGATGGTTTGGAAATCGTATTAAAGATCCAGTATCCCGGCGTGGCAGATGCCATTGATTCAGACATGAGCCTGTTTAAAAACATGCTCAAACTGACCCGTATGGTGCCACAAACCCGTGAATTTGATCAGTGGTTTGATGAAGTTCGTGAAATGATGCATCGTGAAGTCAATTATAGAATTGAAGCCGCGACCACTCGCCGTTTTGCCGACCGTTTAAAAGATGATCCTCGTTATATCGTCCCGCAAATTGTGGATGAGTATTGTACCGATCAAGTGCTGTGTATGACTTTTGAGCGTGGCGTGCCGATCAACAGCCCTGTGATGCTCTCTCTTCCTCAAGAACGTCGCAACCAGTTAGGCGAAGCCTCTCTCGAGATTGCGGTACGTGAAATTTTTGAATGGGGCGAAATGCAAACCGATCCAAACTTTGGCAATTATCTGGTCCGTTTGGGAGATGGCGCAGAAACTCAAGACAAGATTGTATTGCTGGATTTCGGGGCAATTCGCCAGTTTGATGAACATTTGCTGAAAGTCGCCCGTAACCTGATTAAAGCCGGTTATGATCATAATATCGATGAAATGGTTCATGCCATGACCGGCTATGAATTTTTTGATTCCATTCCGCAAAGCATCAAGCCAGATATGGCTAAAGTGTTTTTATTGGCCACCGAAGCCTTTAGTAGCATAATGAATAATCCAGACTTGCCCGAAGGCGTAATGGATGAAAATCAGCGCTATGACTGGAAAAAAAGCCAACTTCATAGCCGTGTCATGCAACGTGCTTCCAAATCGATGGCATCGCGTTATTTCAGTGTACCCCCTAAAGAGTTTATGTTTATTAGCCGTAAATTCATTGGTGCGTATACCTTCATGACCGTCATTGATGCAAAAACCAATGTTCGAAAAATGGTGGCGAATTTTCTATAAGCTGTGCACAGACTAGAATGATGTCTTGTCATTCTAGTCAATTTTTATTGTTCACCCCAAGTTTTACTTATAATAAAATAAATAAGATTCAATTATTTAATCAAATTTAAACTTTATTTTAACCGTTTATCCAAGTCAATTTTAATTGTCAGCGATGACATAGTCATTTCCATATTCACATGTCAGCATAAAAATATAAAGAATCAAAAACCAATGGATGACAAAAATGACCAATATGGTAAATAAGGCTCAAGGACTTGGGCTATCCCTCATTACCAGAATTGCCGGTAGCGAGGTACTTGATCAATTCAAACTGCGCAAATTTCTGGAAAAATCTCTCTATCAAAGCTCAAAAATGGGTTTTAAAACTTTAAGCAAAACCCAAAAAGTCTTTAAAGCCAGTTCCGGTATCAGTAAGCAACGTTTACCCAATCAGCAAAAATCACTCTTTGATTTGAGCCTGTCTGAAGAACAGCAAATGAGCTGTGATGCCATGGAGCAGTTTGCATCCGAAGTGCTTTACCCACTGGCAGCTGAGGCAAACAATAACGAGCAATTTCCAGCCATACTTTGGCAACATGCTGCTGACCTAGGCCTAAACTATTACGCACTTCCTGAAGCATTGGGCGGTGTAGCTGCTGAAAAGAATATTTTAAGCAATATTTTAATTGCCGAACATTTAGCCAAGGGTGATTTCAGCTTATGCGCAGGCCTCCTGTCCACCTTCAGTGTGATTAATGCCATTACCCAATGGGGTTCTGAACCAGTTCAAGCGACCTATTTATCCAGCTTTGCAGATGATTCCGAGATACATGCTACCTTTGCCATCCAGGAAGCCACGCCTGCCTTTAACCCACTGGAACTAAAAACCAAAGCCAGTTCCGCTAATGGACAATACTATATTAATGGCGAAAAAACCTTGGTGATTCTGGGTGAAACGGCTGATCTGTTTCTGGTCAATGCTGAACTCAATGGCTCGCCAGAAGTGTTTATTGTTAAACGTGATAGCAGTATTACGGCTCAAAAAAGTCCGGCTATGGGTCTAAAGGCAACCGAAACCGTTAGCTTAAAATTCCATAATACGCCTGCTGAACTGTTAGGTGATGATGACTTTGATTATCTTGCATTTTTAGATCTGGGGAACTTAATGTGGTGTGCCATGGCGGTTGGCACATGTGAAGCCGTCAAAGCTTACTGCATTCAATATGCCAATGAACGTACTGCATTTGGTGAGCCTATTTCACATCGCCAAAGTATTGCCTTTATGATTGCGGATATGGCCATTGAAATTGATGCCATGCGCATGTTGATTTTAAATGCGGCCAGTCTGGCTGAAGCAGGAAAACCCTTTCATCGTGAGGCTTATCTCGCACGTCTACTTTGTGCTGAAAAATCCATGAAAATTGGTACTGATGGAGTGCAAATTCTGGGTGGCCATGGCTTTACCAAAGAACATCCCGTTGAGCGCTGGTATCGCGATTTACGCGCTACAGCAATTTTGCATTCAGGCTTACATGCTTAATCTATCAGATCAGGAATTATGCAGATGAATTTACAAAATCCTAAAAAGTTTAAGATGCTGATTGATCAAGCGCATGAATCAGCTTTAAATGTACTACGCCCCATTTCACGAAAATATGACAAAGCCGAACACAGCTATCCAAAGGAACTCGACATGTTCGCCTCACTCATTGATGGCATGAATGATGGGGGCGAAGGCATCAATGCCGGTGCTGCAGTGGGCAAGCGTGGCAATACAGATTCAGGCAATAAAAATGGCGTCAATATGTCCACGGTACTTGGCGTGATCGAGATGTGCTATGGAGATACTGGCCTATTGCTCAGTATGCCGCGTCAGGGCTTGGGAAACTTTGCCATTGCCGCTGTCGCAAATGATGAACAGCTGGAACGCTTTAAAGGCACATGGGCGGCCATGGCCATTACGGAACCCGGTTGCGGTTCAGACTCGGCAGCCATTCGAACCACAGCAACCAAAGATGGCAATGACTACATCCTCAATGGTGAAAAAATTTTCGTCACCTCGGGTGAGCGTGCCGATGCTGTAGTGGTCTGGGCAACATTAGACAAGAAACTCGGCCGGGCTGCCATTAAATCCTTTGTCGTTCCAAAAGGAACACCCGGCATGAAAGTAGAGCGCCTGGAGCATAAACTTGGCATCAAAGCCTCTGATACCGCTGTCATCAGCTTTATTGACTGCCGCGTGCCTGCAGAAAATCTGTTGGGACATGCTGAAATTGATGTCGCCAAAGGTTTTGCTGGCGTCATGGAAACTTTTGACAATACTCGCCCACTGGTCGCAGCGATGGCAGTCGGATGTGCCAAAGCATCCCTGGAAAGAATTAAGGAAATTTTCAAAGATCAATTAGATGAAAATTACCGGACACCCTATTTACAGACCTCGCATATTGCCGCACAGATTTACCGAATGGAAGCTGAATGGGAAGCGGCACGTTTACTCACCATGAAGGCGGCCTGGATGGCTGACAACAAAAAGCCAAACTCAAGAGAAGCCTCCATTTCTAAAGCCAAGGCAGGTCGAATCTGTAATGAAATCACCTTAAAATGCGTAGAGCTTGCAGCAAGCGTGGGATATAACGAAGAGGAATTGTTAGAAAAATGGGCACGTGACTCAAAAATTCTTGATATTTTTGAAGGTACTCAACAAATTCAACAACTGATTATCGCACGACGTGAATTAGCTAAGAGTTCAAGTGAATTAAAATAAGTTTTTAACAGGTTTAATGGATAAACACCTTGCAAGAGATGGATTTTTTGTTATAAGAATCCATCTCTTCTTTTGAATTCCTTCATTTTAACTTTATGTACCAAATTCGACCTATTCGACCTATTCGACCCAAAGATAATACTGAAATTGCACAGGTTATTCGCGAAGTTTCTAAAGAATTTGGACTCGCTCCCGAATCTGGTTTTGCAGTTGCCGATCCCGTTTTAGATGATTTATATACAGTTTATCAGCAAGCAAATGCACAATACTGGGTAATTGAAAATCAACAGGGCAAAATTCTGGGTGGCGGTGGCTTATCACCTTTAAAGGGCGACCCTACAATTTTAGAAATTCAAAAAATGTATTTTTTGCCTGAAGTCCGAGGCTTAGGCTTTGCCAAACAACTTTTAGAAAAAGCCTTTCAGTTTGCACAACTGCAAGGTTTTCAATCATGTTACCTGGAAACAACCAAGGAACTATGGCAAGCAGTAAAACTCTATGAAAAATTAGGTTTTCAATATTTAGAGCAACCTAGAGGCAACACTGGTCATAGCCATGCCTGCGAAATCTGGATGGAAAAGCAATTATAATCGGTCTTATTTTATTGTTTTATCCATTTAACCATTAGAGGTTCTTGCGATTGAATTGACGCCTTGTTGTCTACTTTTACCTACACTGAAAGTATTCATTAACTTCTACAGTATATCGAGTCATAAATTTATGCTAAAACCCTCAGAAAGCAGGAAGTTTCCCTAATATAAAGAATAAACGATCTAAGCAGGATGCTAAAACAGAAGTTAATCACCCTCATAAGATAAATAAGCCTCATCCAGCTATGGGGCTTATTTTTTGACATTTTCAAACCTTAACAAGAATAAGCCAAAAATTGTACAGCTTGATTGAGTCGCTTTGTTAATGTCAAAGTTTATCTAAATGATTCAGGATCATTAACATGACTAAAAAAGCCTTATTCATAACTTCCAATATCGGTGTTGAACAAGATGAACTGATCAAACCTCTTGAATTTCTACAATCTAAAGGAATTGAAGTCATTCATGCTGCAGAAGAACAAAAAGACGTCCAAACTGTTAAGAGTGATAAAGAACATGCCATGGCTTATACTCCGCAAACAACTTTGGCTAAAGTCTCTCCAGAAGATTATGATATTTTAGTCATCCCAGGAGGGACAGTAAATGCTGATACTCTCCGTTTGAATGAAAATGCCCATAAAATTATTCAGCACTTTACCGACAATGCCAAACCGGTTGCAGCTATTTGCCATGGCCCTTGGACCTTAATTAATGCACAGCGGATTAAAGATAAAAATTTAACCTCTTATAAAAGTATCCGCTTAGATTTGGAAAATGCGGGTGCCAAGTGGGTAGATGAAGAAGTACATCGATGCAATACCAATAATTGGCCGTTGATCACATCACGATCTCCAGATGATATTCCTGCATTTAATCAGGCAATTTTGCAGGAACTGGATCATTAAAAAACATTTTTTAATAAATATCTTTAGCTGAAAAGTCCCATTCAACTAATGGGACAATGTATTTCTAGTTTAAATAATTGAATTAGTTTTAATTATAATTTAAGAGCCTGACCATATTTATCCATTGATCGAATCCATCAAAATGTGGGTGCTTGACTCATCCTATTTAGCCCATTAGCATAGCTGCAATAAACTTTTACTTTGGGTTTTGAACTTTGTTGTTTACACAATATTTCTCACATTTATCGTCAAAAAATTCAAACTATCATTTATATACATTTAAATCTGTAGCTATCATTATTACTACGTTAGCTTTTGCTGGATGTTCTTCTAGCCACTCAGTTGTTAAACGGTCTGCAAAATTATCAACAGGCATTCAAAAAGCCTATTCAGTAGCACCAGACACTGCCAACCGTGTTTCCCCGATGATTATTCAGAGTGCTGATAAATATAATGTGGATCCAATATTATTGGCTGCCGTGATTCGCCAAGAATCAAGCTATAGAAACTATGTGATTTCACCTGCTGGAGCGGTCGGATTAACTCAAGTCATTCCACGTTATTGGCAACAAACTTGCCCAGGTGATCTGATTGAAGAATATAATAATATCAATTGCGGTACTTATATTTTAGCCTCCTACAACAGTAAAGCCGGGAGTTGGCCAAAGGCTTTAGCTTATTATAATGTAGGTCCTACGGGTTATAACTCCAATAGTAAGATGAAAAAACAAGGGGAAAAATATGCAGAACAAGTTAAACAACATCAAGAAACACTAAAAGATGCCTTATAAATTTAGCCTAAAATTTTCCATTTAATGAGAGAAGTTTTTAGGTTAAGTTATTTTCAGACTTTTAATAAAGTCTGAAAATAACGATCAATATAATATGATTCAGCGCCATTATGATAAATAAAAACTTCACCATAATGCTTATCACCAAATAAAGCTCCACTTTTTTTCAAATATTTTCCAGAGTAAATAACTAGGTTAAAATTTTCATATCAATTGAACCTATTGTCTGAAGCTCATAATAATTACGCTCTATTAGCAATTCGACACCCATATATGAAAGCATATCTGGTACAGAGCAGTCAGGTTTATTGGCTTTTAGAAGCTAATGCCTCTCAAGCATAAGAGCAACTTCTTCGACCAAATGGACTCTCTACACGACAAATCAATAAAGATATAATGGATGGATTTATGCCAATGCACATTCTGTTCAAATCCTTTTTAAATACCAAAAAATTTACTGATTCTTCTTCATCTAAATTTTTTTAAAACTCCCCACATAAAAAAAGCCCCCTCATTAGAGGGGGCTTTCGAATAATGAGCTGGCGATGACTTACTCTCACATGGGTAATCCCACACTACCATCAGCGCTAAGAGGTTTCACTTCTGAGTTCGGGAAGGGATCAGGTGGTTCACTCTTGCTATGGTCGCCAGCACAACTGTTATGACTTTGCGTTTGGTCTTATT
>NZ_JACHVD010000020.1:0-40726 GCF_025377055.1 Acinetobacter sp. T_3_1
TTTGGGCAGAAGCCAGGTCTTTGATTGAGGGAGCAAGTGAAGCAAGAGGATTCATATTGAGCTTTACAAGGCTGTTATAGCGTTTAATCAGACGCTGATCCAGACCGGAGATGTTAAATTGAAGAGCATGCTCTTCAATTTAACGCAAAGCTCGGGAATTGTGTAGATACCTATGCCTACAAGGAGAGGGAACTCCTCTTAAGAAGATCTATTCAGCATAGAATAAAATTACTGAAACTCGCCTGTAGCACGTTCTTTGGCCCAGTCACGCAAGATGAATTTTTGCAGTTTGCCGGTTGATGTCTTTGGAATCTCGGTAATCACCACATCTTTCGGTACTTTAAAGCGTGCTAAGTGTTGTTTGCAGAACTCAATCAGTTCTTCAGCTGTTGCCGTTTTACCTTGTTTAAGCTCCACAAAGGCACATGGAACTTCCTGCCAGCGCGGATCCGGTTTCGCTACGACTGCTGCCGTCAGGACTGCAGGGTGCTGGTACAGTACTTCCTCCACTTCAAGAGAGGAAATATTTTCGCCACCGGAAATAATCACATCTTTAGAGCGGTCGGTAATCTTGGCATAGCCATCCGGTTGGCAAACCGCCAAGTCGCCAGTGTGGAACCAGCCACCGGCAAAGGCTTCTGCCGTTGCTTCCGGATTCTTTAAATAGCCTTTCATGACGATATTACCGCGGAACATAATTTCGCCCATGGTTTTACCATCATGCGGAACTTCCTGCATGGTGTCCGGATCAAGCACTTTCATACCGTCTTGTAATGGGTATGGAACGCCCTGACGGGAGTGCAGTTGTGCCTGTTCCTGAATCGACAGTTCGCTCCAGCCCGCTTGTGAGGCACACAGTGCAGAAGGGCCGTAAGTTTCAGTTAAACCATAGACGTGAGTGACGTTAATGCCAATATTACGCATGCCTTCAATAATCGCTGCTGGCGGCGCAGCACCAGCAACCATCACTTCGACACGGTGATCAATCTGGGTCTTTTTCTCTTCCGGGGTGTTGATCAGCATTGACAAAACAATCGGTGCGCCACAGAAATAATCGACTTTATGTTCGGCAATCAGTTTAAAAATCAGTTCAGCATCGACTTTGCGCAGGCAGACGTTGGTACCGCCATTGGCCGCCATGGTCCAGGCAAAGCACCAGCCATTGCAGTGGAACAATGGCAGGGTCCATAAATAGGTCGCGCGAGGCATCATGCCGCAGGCAATGATGTTACTGGCGGCATTAATGTAAGCTCCCCGGTGATGGTACACCACGCCTTTCGGGTTGCCCGTGGTGCCCGAGGTGTAGCTTAAGCTGATGGCATCCCATTCATCCGTGGGTAAATGCCATTCAAAATTAGCATCGCCTTGCTCAATCCAGTCTTCATATTCGATCTGGCCAATACGGGTATCTTCACCCTCATATTCTTCATCGGCTACATCAATGACATAAATTTCTTGCGGGATCAGCGCCAAGGCTTCTGTGGCAAGCTTGCTAAATTCAGGGTCAACCAGCAGCACCTTAGTTTCGGCGTGTTCCAGCATGAAGGCAACTGTTTTGGCATCCAGACGGGTATTTAATGTATTCAGTACGGCACCGGCCATCGGCACGGCAAAATGTGCTTCAACCATTGCAGGGACATTGGGCAGCAGTACCGAAACGGTATCATTTTTACCGATTCCGAGTTTTTGGAGTTGGTGCGCAAACTGGCGGCAACGATTATATTTTTCACGCCAGGTAATACGGCGCTTACCGTGAATAATCGCATTTTGGTTCGGGTAAATATAAGCAGCCCGATCCAGATAGCGTAAAGGGGACAACGCTACAAAATTTGCGGGGGTACGCGGTAATTCATCGTATGCGCTAACCATGTTAAAAACTCCGTTATATATATTTATTTTGATATCCTTTTGAAAAAGATATGCACTTCTTGGAAATCTTGCATTTATGCTTTAGTCGAGTGCTATTTGATAATTTTTAAAATATTGAAAATTAAAATATTATTTTATAGCATGGATTTTTTTTGAACGCATGGGTTCCCATATTTGCTTTTTTAGGTATTTTACTCTAAACGGGCAATTAAAATAACATCAGCCAGGGAATAATAATGAAAATACAACAGGCGGATAACCGATGGCAGAACTGGTCTGGAAGCCAACAGGCACATCCAGAAATTTTGCAACCTCGGCATGTGAATGAATTACGAAAAATAGTGAAGTCCTATGCCCATATTCGTGTTGTGGGGGCAGGACATTCGTTTAGTGCTTTGGTCAAGACGGATAAAATTCTGCTTAATCTCGATCAGTTAAAGGGTGTGGTAGCCTTTGATGAAGATAAGAGCCAATGCACCGTTCAAGCGGGTACACGCCTGGAGGATTTAGGCGAATATCTTGCTCCTATCAATCAGGCACTGATGAATCAGGGGGATATTGACCAGCAAAGTCTGACCGGTGCGATTTCTACCGGCACGCATGGCACCGGCATAAATTTGCCCTGTCTATCTGCCTTTGTGAAAGGCTTTGAATTGTTGACTGCAGAGGGCGAGTTGCTGCAATGTGATGATCAGCAAAATACCGCCATCTTTCAAGCCGGACGTGTCGCCCTGGGCAGCCTGGGAGTGCTGACCAAAATTACCCTGCAAAATCGGCCCCGTTATAAATTAAAAGAGCAGATTCGCTTATGTCCAATTCAGGACGTATTTGCCCATATCGATCAATGGAAAAATCAGCACCGGCATATTGAATTTTGGGCCTTCATTCATTCGGATCAGGTGATGCTCAAAACCCTGGATGAGACGGATGAAGCCATTCAACCCCGACAGGATTCATGGCCTTCGGAAGATGCCTTGTTAACGCTGTGTTCTGAATTGACCCGGGTGATTCCGGCATCTAATCCCTATTTGCAAAAACTGCTGAGGGTCTTTGTCAAACCGACTCGTCATGTGGATTGGTCCAGCCAGATTTTTCCCACACCGCGCCATACCAGATTCAATGAAATGGAATATCAGGTTCCTGTCGAACTCGGTTTGCAATGCCTGGAGGAAGTTTTAGCGACTTTAAGGAAGCATCAGGTCGCGATGTTTTTCCCCATCGAGTTCCGTTATGTCAAAGGTGATAATATCTGGTTAAGTCCTTTTTATCAGTGCGATTCGGTTTCCATTTCCATCCACCAGTTTTACAAGCAGGATTATCACGCGATATTTGATTTGGTCGAGCCTATTTTGCAGAAATACCAGGGCCGGCCGCATTGGGGAAAATTGCACTCCATGACCGCAGCCTCGCTGCGCGATCTTTACCCGAAATGGGATGATTTTATGGCATTGCGCCAGCAATTGGACCCTCAGCAAAAATGGCTGAATCCCTATTTAAAGCAATTATTTCTGCTCTGAAAACGAGGAAAGGGTGATGCAATTCAACTACTTTCAGCAATTGACGCAGGATTTACAACAGCAGGGCACAGGCACGCCACAACTGATTCTGGATCTGGCGGCGTATCAGCATAATCTGGATATTGTGCAGTCACACTTGTCTGCACAATTAAAACCGCGTTTAGTGGTGAAATCCCTCGCCAGCCTGTCACTGCTTAAACTGGCCAGTGAAAAACTGAACACCCGGCGCTTTATGCTGTTTCATCTTCCACACATTTTCAGTATTCATGCAGCATTCCCCCAGGCTGATATTCTGCTGGGCAAACCGATGCCGATACACGCTGTAGAGCAGTTTTATCAGGCTGCAGGTGATCGGCAGCCAGATATTCAGTGGCTGATTGATGATCTGGGGCGCTTGCAGCAATATTTGCAGCTGGCACAATGGTTTAACATCTGCCTGAATGTGAATATTGAGATTGATGTGGGACTGCATCGGGGTGGGGTACAAAACCCGCAGCAATTTCGGGCCTTGCTCAAGCTGATCCAGCAACATTCGGCCCATCTTAAATTCACCGGTTTAATGGGTTATGACGCGCATGTCGCCAAATTGCCCAGATTTTTAAAGTCTGCGGAAAAGAGTTATCAACAATCGCAGCAAAGTTATCAACACTACATCGACATTATTCGGCAGCAATTCCCCAATTTATGGCATGAAGATTTATGTTTTAACGGTGGCGGCAGTCCCACGTTTATGCAGCATTGTCAGCAGAGTGTCTGTAATGATCTGGCTTTTGGCTCGTTGCTGCTCAAGCCAGGCGATTTCGAGCTGGCCAGTCTGGCTGAACTGCAATGCGCGTTATGGATAGCCACGCCCGTGTTAAAAGTTTTGCGCTATAGCCAATTGCCGGGTCTGGAAGTCCTGAACCATTTTCCGCATAAATATAAGGCCCTGTTTGTGTACGGCGGTTACTGGCAGGCCGATTATCTTTATCCTGAAAAAAGCAAGCTGCATGGTTTGTATGGACGCAGTAGCAATCAGGAAATGCTGCTGGTGCCGAAATCCTGTGAGATCGATCGGGATGATTATGTGTTTTTAAGACCCACCCAGAGCGAAGCGGTAATTCCGCAATTTGCCAAGCTATATGCCTATGCACAGGGCAAGTTCGAAGCATGGGATAGCTTTAGAGAATAAAAAGTGAAGTGGAAATTGCTGGATTGAGCGAGAGCTAAGGCATTGGCAAATAAATTCAAAATGTGCCAAATTGCGAATTTTATAGGTGAAAAGGTTTAATCCTGTGGATAAGACGTGTAAAATTCTAGGCGATTTTTATTTATCCACCGTTTTTATCTTTTGAGGTTCTCCTCGATCATAATCTCGCGGTGACATGCCCTATGGTACGGGGCATCACTCCTTAAGGATTTTTTATGCCAATTATCACTTTGCCTAATGGCGATCAAAAACAGTTTGATCAAGCCGTATCTGTGATGGACGTTGCACTGAGCATTGGTCCGGGTCTTGCAAAAAATACAGTTGCGGGTCGTGTAAACGATCGCTTGGTTGATGCGTCTGATCTCATCACCGAAGATGCAACCTTACAAATTATCACGCCTAAAGATGAAGATGGTGTACACATCATTCGTCACTCTTGTGCACACCTGGTTGGCCATGCGGTTAAGCAATTGTTCCCAGAAGCAAAAATGGTGATTGGCCCGGTCATTGAAGAAGGTTTCTACTATGACATCTGGATGCCACGTCCGTTTACTTTAGACGACTTGGCGGCAATTGAAGAGCGCATGAAAAAGCTCATCGACCAGGACTATGATGTCATCAAAAAAATGACACCGCGTGATGAAGTCATTAAAGAATTCACTGCACGTGGCGAAGAATACAAACTCCGCTTGATTGAAGACATGCCTGAAGAAACGCAAATGGGCTTGTACTACCATCAGGACTACCTGGATATGTGCCGTGGTCCGCACGTACCGAATACCAAATTCTTAAAATCGTTCAAACTCACTAAAATCTCTGGTGCTTACTGGCGTGGTGATGCGAAGAATGAACAGCTGCAACGTATCTACGGTACAGCCTGGGCGGACAAGAAACAGCTCGCAGCTTACATCAAGCGTATCGAAGAAGCTGAAAAGCGCGATCACCGTAAAATCGGTAAAGCCCTGGACTTGTTCCATATGCAGGAAGAAGCACCGGGTATGGTGTTCTGGCATCCAAACGGCTGGACCATTTACCAGGTACTGGAACAGTACATGCGTAAAGTTCAGCAAGAGAATGGTTACCTTGAAATCCGTACCCCACAAGTGGTCGATTTCACGCTTTGGGAAAAATCAGGACATGCTGCAAACTATGCAGACAACATGTTTACGACTCATTCAGAGAACCGTAACTATGCGGTAAAACCAATGAACTGTCCATGTCATGTACAGGTGTTCAACCAGGGGCTGAAATCTTACCGTGACCTGCCAATCCGTTTAGCGGAGTTTGGTTCATGTCACCGTAACGAGCCATCAGGTTCATTACACGGTATTATGCGTGTGCGTGGCTTTACCCAGGATGATGCGCACATTTTCTGTACCAAAGAACAGATTGGAACTGAAGTTGCAGACTTTATTAAACTGACTTTAGACGTTTATAAAGACTTCGGTTTTGAAGATGTTCAAATGAAACTCTCTACACGTCCAGAAAAACGTGTCGGTGATGACGCACTTTGGGACATGGCGGAAAAATCTCTGGCAGATGCTTTGGATGCTGCCGGTCTTGAATGGGAACTGCAACCGGGTGAGGGCGCATTCTACGGTCCGAAGATTGAATTCTCATTGAAAGACTGTCTGGGCCGTGTATGGCAGTGCGGTACCATTCAGTGTGACTTCAACTTGCCGGAGCGTCTGGAAGCATCTTACGTAACAGAAGATAACGACCGTGATCAGCCTGTTATGTTACATCGTGCAATTCTTGGTAGTTTCGAACGTTTTATTGGTATACTGATTGAACACTACGCAGGCTTTATGCCACCTTGGTTGGCACCTACACAAGCATGCGTAATGAACATTACCGATTCTCAAGCGGAAGCATGTGAGTCAGTCGTCGCTAAACTTAAAGAAAACGGAATTCGTGCCATTTCCGACTTGAGAAATGAGAAAATCGGCTTTAAGATTCGTGAACGTACTTTAGAGCGTATTCCTTACTTGCTGGTACTTGGGGACCGTGAAGTAGAGGAAGGTACAGTAAATGTGCGTACCCGCTCAGGAAAAAATTTGGGTACTATGTCAATCGATGCCTTCGTTGACCTAGTGAAAGCAGCCGTTGCCGAACGCGGCCGGTACATTGTGGAGTAAAAGCGATTAAACAGCCTGACCGTAATCAACAGGGCGGTAACAAATCAAACCGTCCTGCTTTGAATGATGAAATTCGTGCGAAAGAAGTCCGTCTTGTAGACGAAAATGGCGAGCAAAAAGGTATCGTAAGCTTAAATGATGCTTTACGTGCAGCTGAAGCTGCCGATCTTGACCTGGTTGAGATTGTTGCAAATGCTGAGCCACCTGTGTGCAAAATCATGGACTTCAACAAGCATTTGTTTGATCTGAAGCAAAAGCAGAAAGAAGCGAAGAAAAAACAGCATCAAGTACAGGTGAAAGAAATCAAGCTCCGCCCTGCGACTGATGTTGGTGATTACAACGTAAAATTACGTGCCATTATCAAGTTCCTTGAAGAAGGCAACAAGGTAAAAATCACTTTACGTTTCCGTGGTCGTGAAATGGCTCACCAGCAGCTTGGTCTGGCTCAATTGCAAAAAGTTGAAGCAGATGTGGCTGAAGTCGGTGTAGTTGAACAAGCGCCAAAAATGGAAGGTCGTCAAATGGGTATGCTGCTTGGTCCTAAAAAGAAAAAGTAAGCCTCTCTTGATGAAGAAAGCCCTGCAAAAGCAGGGCTTTTTTATGGCTATGACTTTTGAATTGGCTTTTTAACAGTATTCAAAAGAGCCGTCATTGACCTGTTTCTTGAGGACTTGTTTCGCCGTTTTCCTGTTGAGGTGAAGCGAGCTGCTGCGTGGTTTTGCTGCCGATTGGAATCTGGCGCGGCATGGCTTCTTCGGGAACACTGCGTTGCAAATCGATTTTCAGTAAACCATTTTCATAATCGGCTTGTTGGACCTCTATATGTTCATCCAGGCGTAGCGACAGTTTAAATGAACGGCTGGAAATCCCTTTATGTAGAAACTCGACCGTGCTGTCTGAAGACTCGTCCACGGCTTTGCCGGTAATGGTCAATAACTGGTTTTCCAGATTAATCTCGAGCTGGTCCTGATTAAATCCGGCAGTGGCAACAACAATACGGTAATTATTATCGCCTGTTTTTTCAATATTATAGTGTGGATAATTGGGAGTATCGCTTTGCATTGCATAATCGAACAGGTCATTGAAGCGATCAAAGCCAATACTTCGGCGAAATAGCGGACTAAGGCTGAAACTGCTCATTGATAGAACCTCCTGAGGATCACGAAGTTTTTACAAACAGGAAAAAAATCCTGTTTGCTATTGCATTCACAGTATTTCAAGCAATCTCTGAAAAGATCATTGCCTTATTTTTATATAAGACTGTTTGGCATATTTTCAATCACGGATATTCATTTTTTAAAGGATGCAGAAATCTGGTCAGGCTAAAGCAGAATAAGTGTTGAGATTGGTAATTTTACTTCTAAGCGTTGCTAAGGATTTAAGATTTGTCCATAAAAAACATGCTATAACTAAGTACGCAGTTCAATAACGTCATGTAAAACGAAAAAGGCAAAAGGTAGCAAACATGATTGATCTCTATTATTGGGGAACGCCCAATGGTCATAAAATTACAATAGCATTAGAAGAAATGGGTTTGGAATATCAAATTTTTCCAGTCAATATTTTAGAAAATGATCAGTTTCAACCTGACTTTTTGCGTATTTCTCCCAACAATAAAATTCCCGCGATTGTGGATCAGGATGGACCGCGTGGTGAAGCCATTTCAGTATTTGAGTCTGGGGCAATTTTGCAGTATTTAGGCCGTAAAACCGGGTTGTATTATCCTGTCGATGAGCAACAGCGCGTTGAAGTTGAACAATGGCTGATGTGGCAAATGGGTGGACTGGGACCGATGCTGGGACAGAACCATCATTTTGGCCGTTTTGCGCCGGAAAAAATTCCTTATGCCATAGACCGTTATGTAGCCGAGACCAAGCGTCTGTACGGGGTGCTGAACAAGCAGCTGATCGGGCAGAAGTATGTGGCGGGCGAGTATTCGATTGCCGATATGGCAATTTTACCTTGGATATTGCGCCATGAATGGCAGCAAATTCAGCTTGAAGATTATCCTTATGTGAAAGAATATGTAGATCGTCTGACTGCACGTCCTGCCATTCAGAAAGCATTGTCGATTCAGGTCACTGGCTAAAATGACTTGAACCTCAGTTGTGTTAAGATGGCGGTATAGAAAAATAAACCACCCATGCGGTGGTTTTTTATTGGATCAGCACCTTATGAAAGCATTCTTTTTAAATTCAACGCGTATTCTGGAACACAATACCAAAATCTATTGGAGCATTATTTTTGGTATAGCGGCCTGTCTAATCCTTTTTATTGCCGAAGCCGTGCACATCCAGAATTTTATGGCGACTTTAAATACCCAAGACCAGAATGCTTTATACGCAGCCATCCAGCCTTTGACACAGCGCTATAGCTATAGCCGTTATCTGGTTCTGGTTTTAGCTTTGCTTTGGACAGTTTATGAATATATCTCGACCAAGAAAAAACTCGGGCTTTAAACCGGTCGCAGCCTGATGCCGGCTTACCTGCTGCTGTTTATTTCGGCCTTTGGTGCGGCAACTTTATTGCCTTTGCAGTCCGAAGCGGTTTTATTGGCTTTATTGGCGGAGTGTAGTCATTCAGTTCCGTGGCTATTGTTTGTTGCAAGCTTGGGAAATATTCTGGGATCCTGCGTGAACTGGTGGCTCGGTTTTAAGGTTGAACACTACAAAGACAAAAAATGGTTTCCTGTTTCACCTCAGCAAATGGTAAAAGCACAGGCGAAATATCACAAATATGGCTACTGGTCATTACTGTTGAGCTGGGTGCCTATAATTGGCGATCCGATTACCCTTATTGCCGGTTTGCTAAAAGAAAATTTTGCCCGATTTTTATTGATGGTTGCAATTGCTAAAATAGGGCGCTACTTGTTTATCTATTTGGCTTTTAGTCTGTTTTAAAAAAACGGGATGCTTGCGCATCCCGTTTTAATTTTGCTTATTCACAGTGATTTAGGTCGAACTTAATTTCATCTTTAAATTTAGATTTTTTATACATCCATAAAGTGCTGGCCGTACGTTTTACATTAATTTGGCTATTGGATACGGCTTGAACAACTTTTTGGTCTAAAGCGTAAATTCCCGAACCCTGAGTAACTTTGACCTTTTTCACATCACCGTGTTTATTCACCTTTAAATTGAATTTAACGCTACGATTGTGGCCAGCCAGTAAGTCAGAATCAAGCTCTAGCTGGGGCTGGGCACGGTATGAAAAAGCTGTTTTTCTGTTCTGCTGTTGAGCCTGCCAATTTTTCGATTCAAACTGATAGGGACAGGCTTCAACATCCTCCTGGTCTAACTTTAAGCTAAAGGTTTGATAGCCAATGAGGGGCGTTGCTGTGTCATTTTCGATATGGGGTTTGACACGTGCTTCACGCACGGCTTGAACCAACAGGTTATCCAGATGGGCTAAGCCGGTACTTTCCTGTACGCTGGCCTTGCTGATATTGCCAGTTTCATCGGCATAAATGCGGATAATGGCACTGCGGTTCTGGTCTTTTAAATCTTCATTTTTATAGTTTGGACGCGGAAATTTGGTCCACTGAATGCGCGTGGTCAAATGCGCGGGAAGGGCTGCACTTTTCTGAACGGCAAGCTGTTTGGTTGCTTTGGATTCAGCACTATAAACAGTACTGAAGGGAAAGCACATGAGTAGAGAAAAACACAGTATTTGCTTCATAAATATTTATTTCTTAGTCAAACCAGATATTGCAGCGGTAGCCGGGTATTGTGAGTACGCAGTATTTCCTGAATTGGAAATACTGGCAAGTCTAAAAATTCAATTAATGTTCATGATCATGCACTTTGGTAATGTCGATGCCAAATAAATCGCGAGTTTTTGCCCAGCTCAGCGCCACTACAATCATGGTCATACAGCCCCCAAAGACGGTTGCCATAATGGTGCCCATATATTTCGCGGCTAAACCGGATTCAAAAGCGCCCAGTTCATTGCTAGATGAAACAAACATGCCATTCACCGCAGCGACACGGCCACGCATATTTTCTGGCGGGTAAATTTGCAGAATGGTCTGGCGGATGACCACTGAAATACTGTCACAGGCACCGGTCATGGCTAAAGCAAACAAAGACAGCCACAGGTTATTCGAGAAGGCGAACAGCAGGGTAAATAGGCCAAACCCGGCAACCGCGAGCAACATATTCCGCCATGCATTTTGGGTCGGTGGAAATCTGGTTAAGGCAATCATGGTGATGAGCGCGCCAATTGAAGGTGCTGCACGCAAGTAACCCAAACCTTCAGGCCCGACTTTTAAAATATCTTCGGCAAAGATCGGCAGCAAGGCAATGACCCCACCAAACAGCACCGAAACCAGATCCAGCGAAATGGCCCAGAGCACGATTTTGGTTTTCCAGATAAAGCGAAAACCATCTCCCAAACTTTCGATTAAATTATCTGTTTCGATTTTGGGAAAACTGCGCTTTTGTAGCAGGTTAATCAGGATAAAACAGATGGCCAATAGCCCGGCGACTGTCCATAAACTGTTTTCACGGCCTAAAAAAGCCAGCATAAAACCACCAAGCATGGGACCAATAATCACGCCGCTTTGCCAGCCAATGGTGGTCCAGGTCGCGCCATTCGCATAAAGCTCGCGCGGGATTAGAAAAGGCTTGAGTGAAGTGGCAGAAGGATTATAGAAGCCACGAATAGTGCCTAGAGCAAAAATCACCGCATAAATTCCCCAAGACAGGGCATTTACGCTAATTTGAGTCAAGCCATAAGCATGAAATAGCCACCATAAAACCACAGGCAAGGGCACGGCAAAGAACAGGCAGATTTTCATGATGGTCTGTTTGTTAAAGCGGTCGGCAAAATAGCCACCCCATAAGGACAAGGCAATAAAGGGAATGGCTTCGGCCAGGCCAATCAAACCCAGCGTCAAAGGGTCTTTGGTAATCTGATACAGCGAATACGCGACAATAATTTCTTGAATTAAAATGGCGAGCGTCAGGCAGAACTGGTTAATCGTGACAATGGAAAAGTCACGATAACGCAGGGCGGCAAAAGCATCCTGTGCAGGGTTCATAGCAGTCCAGTATTCTTATGGTGTGATAATTATAATGCCGAATAGTGGATTTATTAATAAAAACATCCCGCTTTTGATAGTGAAAATAAGACTAAGTGAAACAGATGATTGGCAGACTATTTTCAGTATATCTGCTTTTGTTTTGAACAAAGATGCTTTAGAATGTTCGCTCCCTTACCTGCAGGTCGTTTTTGCAATGGTGCAGACGTGCCGAACAGGTGTTTAAAGAGGTTGTTATGGCTAAGTTAAAAACTCGCCGTGGTGCAGCTAAACGTTTCAAAGCGACTGCTAACGGTTTCAAGCGTAAACAAGCGTTCAAACGCCACATTTTGACCAAAAAGTCTTCTAAACGTATCCGTCAGTTGCGCGGCTGTGTAATGGTTCACGTGAGTGACGTTGCTTCAGTTCGTGCTATGTGCCCATACATCTAAGGAGATTATAAATGGCTCGTGTAAAACGTGGTGTACAGGCTCATCGCCGTCACAAAAAAATTCTTGCTCGTGCTAAAGGTTACTATGGCGCGCGTTCACGTGTTTATCGCGTAGCGTTCCAGGCAGTAATCAAAGCTGGTCAATACGCTTACCGTGACCGTCGTCAAAAGAAACGTCAATTCCGCGCTTTGTGGATTGCACGTATCAATGCCGGTGCTCGTCAAAATGGTTTGTCGTACAGCCGTATGATCGCTGGCTTGAAAAAAGCTCAAGTGATTATCGACCGTCGCGTACTTGCTGACATCGCTATGCATGACGCAGTTGCATTTGCTGCTTTAGCTGAAAAAGCTAAAGGCGCATTAGCTGCTTAATCATCGCTTGATGATTGAAAAAGACCGCTTTTTAGCGGTCTTTTTTATTTTCGGCTTTAGAAATACATTCAATAGATATCTTTCATAAATCAGAAAATGTTCAATATTTGATATTTTAAATCAGCACGGCTTCATTTGATGGATTTAATTTTTTACCTTCTCGTAGGCAATCTCTCTACTTTTGAGAGGTCAAAAGTAGCCAAAAACCTTTTGTTTCCCATACACGACATCCTGAGCCAGTTTTAAGCACTGCTTTAAAATGCAGCACAAGGGATGGGAAACGTGTGGCATCCATGCCACACTCATGACTCTAATATCGACTAAAATTTATTTTCAATTTCAGCTTTACGAACAATTTTTAGTTTTCAAAATGATTTATGAAAGAAGGTTATTATCGATTTATATTTATTTAAGTATTTGAAATAAAATATAAAGTTATTAAATCTAATCAAACCTGCGCTTTGGAAAGCCCGATAATATAAATAAGCCAATGGCAGCAAAGCCAATTACCTGAATGGCAAGCATCAGCTTATGTTGTGGGGGCAACACAGAAATCAAGGTAATTATGGCCATCAGTGGCATGATGAATACAAGAATTGCAAAACCTTTCTTATACGGATTATCTGCCGCAATTTTTAAGCTTAACGCTCTTAACACATGAATTCCCATACCAATGCCCACGCTTACTCCTGTCAACATTGGCGAAAGCTGCTGTACGGTAGAACAGAGATAAATGATTACACAAGTTGCAATGCAGACCATCAGTTTCAGCTGGCGGCTACATTGGTCTGAATACCAGAATTCCAGCATTATTTTTGCTCATCCAATGGGGTATTTTTATTCAGTAAAGACAAGGGTGAAAACAGGCAGATGGCCAAAGCCATAAAACCAATGCCTTGGGCACCCGGAATGAGAATTTCGCCACTTTGCATATGCATGAAAATCAGGGCCAGCAGCAGGGCAATCGGAATCCAGACCAAGAGTCGATAGAACAGGCCGGTCGGGTTTTTGGCAGCAAAATGAATTTTGCAGTAACGGCAAATCAGGAAAATAATCCCTGTACCCATGAACATCAGGATGGCATCCGGTTTGAGAGGTTCCATCCAGTACAGCACGCCTGTGGCGATGGCAATCCCCACAAAGATCAGCAGTTTATGAAGGATGGAAACTTTAGGATTAAACCAGAATTCGAGCATGTTTTTCTATTGGATGAATAAGAATTAAGGGCACTTTAGCATACGAGCAAGAGGGAAGCACAGATTCAACCTGCCTGTAAATTATTTTAAATCTCTTTCTTAAGAGTACATAACCAGAGAGATAAAAAAAGGAGACATTTTTTGTCTCCCTCATCCTAACCTTCTCTTACTCTTAAATTTAAAGCAGTGCTTAAACTTAAGTTCAGGGAGAAGGAATTTTATTTAGCTATTTTTATTTGGACCCCAGTCATAGATTTTCTTTTGATAGGCATACCACATCATCCACAGGCCAATCAAAATCATCGGGACAGTCAGGAACTGGCCTTTACTCATCCAGCCAATAAACAGCTGGCCATTGTCGGGTTCGCGGAAGAATTCCACCACAAAACGTGCAATACCATAACCGATCAGGAACAGGGCAGAAACCGCCATACGTGGACGCGGCTTGGAGCTGAACCACCACAATACAATAAACAGGATTAAACCTTCGCCCAACGCCTGATAAAGCTGTGAGGGATGGCGGACCAACTGCAATGGATCGGTAGGGAAGATCATCCCCAGTGCAAAGTTTGGATCAGAGACCGGACGGCCATAAAGCTCACCGCCGATAAAGTTGCCAATACGACCGAACATCAGGCCAGTCGGGACACAAGGGGCAATAAAGTCCAGCGTCTGAAACCAGGTTTTCTGGTATTTCTTGCACCAGAACAGCATGGCAAGCATGACACCCAGGAATCCGCCATGGAAGCTCATGCCGCCAGTCCAGACCTGAAACAGCCACAGCGGATTGGCCAGGAACTGTTCAAAGCCATAAAAGAACACATAGCCTACACGGCCACCCACCACGACCCCTAAGGCACCATAGAAAATCAGGTCAGAGACCATGTCTGGCGTCCAGCCATCACGCTGTTTGGTCCGATAGGTTGCCAGTCCCCAGGCAAATAAAAATGCCAGTAAATACATCAGTCCATACCAGTGGACTTGTAATGGTCCCAGCGATACCGCAACCGGGTCTATATTCGGGTAGGTCAGCATTCCTGTTCCTTGTGATTCTGTTTTGCACAGATTTTAGCTGAAACCTAGGAAAAATGTTGTACATTCAATGTGTAAAGATAAAGAGCATGAATTATGTGTATTGTAGCTTTAGCTTGGCAAGTCCTGGATGATACACCGCTATGCCTGATTTCCAATCGGGATGAGTTTTATCAGCGGCCGAGTGCAGCATTGCATTGCTGGGAAAACAGTCCGATTATTGCCGGAAAAGACTTGCAGTCCGGCGGGACCTGGATGGGGATTACCGCCTCAGGTCGCTGGGCAGTGTTGACCAATTTCAGGGATGCCAGTGATAAAACACAGTATCCGACTTCACGCGGTCATCTGATACAGGCTTTTCTGGAATCCGATTTAACGCCGATCCGCTTTGCGCAAGCATTGGAAAAACGCCAGTGTGATTATGCCGGCTTTAACTTGTTTTTAGGGGATTCAAATCAGGCGGTTTATATGAGTAACCGTGGCGAAGCACCGCAGGTTTTAGCCCAAGGCGTGTATGTGGTGTCAAATGGTTTAATGACCGAACATTGGGAAAAGACCCGTCATCTGCGTAAACGCTTTACCCAGGAATTTTTACCGATGCTGCAGCATACGAATACCCCTAAAACCGATCTGGAATTTGCGGTATGGGACATTCTGGAAGATGAACGGAAAATTATTCCTGAACTGCTACCACAAACCGGCATCAGTCTGGAGATGGAAGAATTACTCTCTTCGACCTTTATTCAAAGCCCGTTGTATGGCACGCGCTGTTCCAATTTTTTAAGGCTGAAAAACGATGTCTGGCTGTGGCAGGAAAAATCCCAGCAGGGGGAAACCCAGGGCAATATTATCCAGATAGATTTACCTTTGAGTAAATAAAAAAATGCCGACACGAGGTCGGCATTTTTAAAATTTGGAAACTTATCCAGCAATCACTCCCCCATTTTTACGGGTAATCACGACCGTTGCTGAACGCGGACGTGCAGTGGTATTGCTTGGATCTGTTTGCGTCGCAGGCCAGTGGCTGGTTGCATTATTATAAGCAGTTGAGTCTTCACCTGGATGCTGAACGTTAATGAAGATGGCTTTGTAATCCGGTGTCATGGTTACGCCGGTGATTTCACACTCTTTCGGTCCAGTCAGGAAGCGACGTAAGTTTTCATCGGTCACTTTGGCACCCATAAAGGTATCTTGTGTACCCGCACCTGAAAGTGCAGTTGCTTTGCCACCATCACCCATCGTACCCGGCAATGCAGCCAGCATCATGCAGTTCGTCACGTCCGTGTAGGCGCCGTCGTCGGTTTGAATCCAGAGTACGCCGCGTGGGTCAAACCACATGCCATCCGGGCTAGAAAAGTCATTATTGTCAGTTAGGCCAGACAGGTTAACATTTTCAAGCATTTTTGCTTCAGCACCAAACAGGTAAATATCCCATTTGAATGTGGTGGCTGTTGTATTGTCGGCATCTTCACGGAAGCGGATAATGTGACCATTCACGTTACCTTTGCCGCCTTCAGGATCTGTATAGTTACGTGGGTTGGCGGCATCGGTTACATAGTTGGTACCACGGTTACTGTTATTGGTGAGAGTGACATACACTTCACCATTGTTCGGATTGACTGCAACCCATTCAGGACGGTCCATTTTGGTTGCGCCAACAGCATCTGCAGCGATACGGGCATGCGTTACGACATCCGCCTGGTCTGCAAATTTATAAGTCGTGTAAGCAGAAATTGCCGGGTTGCTCATCGATAGCTCAATCCACTGACCTGTACCATCGCTATTGAATTTGGCAACATACAGTTTACCGCTATTCATGTATTTATCGCCGGCTGCATAGCCACCGTTGACATCCTTTGCATCCCATTTCGCATCAGAAACAAATTTATAGATGTATTCACCACGTGAGTCATCACCCATATAAAATGCAAGGTTCTGACCTTCAATGGCACGGCTGGTACGGCAGTCTTCATGTGCAAAACGGCCCAGCGAGGTGCGTTTTACAGGGTCCTGACGGCTATCGAATGGGTCAATTTCTACAATCCAGCCAAAAGTATTCGGGATATTGCGATAGTCTAAAGATGCAGATGCACCTACAACAGACGCATTCCAGCGATCATACATATCTTGATTTTCTACACCAGCAAGGGCTGTTTCCCATTGATAACGCGATTTAGCACCTTGTTTTAAACCGTAACGGTTTAATGCCACAACTTCATTGGTGCTGCGCAACGTATCATCTGTTGCATTACGCACAAAATAACCGATGAAGTTTTCTTCAGCGGTCAGATAGGTGCCCCAAGGTGTATAGCCATTACCGCAGTTATTTTGAGTACCACGGGTTTTTAAACCAGATGGAGAGAAGCGGGTTGAAAGTAAAGTTGAACCTGCAGCAACGCCGGTAAAAGTCATAGGGGTAGAAGCGGTAATACGGCGGTTGAAAATTGAATTTTTCAAAATTTCAACGGCTTGGGTTTTGCTGTCTTTTTTCAGGTGAATAATCGATACGCCATGCGCATTAACTTCACGGATCACTTCATCTTCAGGACGAGGACCAGTTCCCTTATTGGTCGGACCTGTCGGGTGTAAGAAAGTCTGGTTAATATATTCGTGGTTTAGAACTAATAAACCATGATCAGATTTAGTGTCATCATAACGGCCTGTTGTAGTATTTAGACCAAAATAGCTCATACCATCATGACAGTCACCAGAACGGAACTGGAAGCTCGGACCTGAAGGAACTTGGCTGTCATCCCATGCAGCATAGGATTGATTGATGGAATCGCCCATTGCATACAGTACTTTCGCTTCATAACCTTCTGGTACCGTCACGATATCATTCAGGTTTTTCGCGACTGGGGTAAAGCTCAGTTTCTGCGGTAATTTGGTTGGATCAACAGGAGGAGTTGTTGTGACCGGGGTGCTGCTACTATCACTATCGCTGCCGCAAGCGGTCAAAGTTGAAGCCAAAGTCAAGGCAACTGCGCCGCTTGCAGTTTTGCTGATAAGGCTGCGGCGTGTAATCGCCTGCTCTAAAATGTCACGAAAATGGATATTTTCAGAAGTGTTATTGTCTAATTCTTGATCTTCATGATATGGCGTAAAGTCTGTCATGATAATTTTCCAAATGTATGGTTGTTGTAAAGTTGTTTTAAACTTAGGTGAAAAATATGACAGCGTCCTGACGTTTGAATGACAGTCTGGTGAAGAAAATAAGTCGTTTTTATGAAAAAAGCAGACCTCTGTCTGCTAACAACATCGCGGTTGAATTTAAACGGTACGCCGTTTTTCCAGCAGCTTACCCAGCCATAAACCTATTTCAAACAACAGCCACATTGGAACGGCCAGCATAATCATCGACAGGGCATCCGGCGGGGTAACAAACATCGCCACAAAGAAGCAGCCCACCACAATAAAGCGACGTTTTTCCACCAATTGTTCGGTACTGACCAGCCCGATTAAGATTAAAAGCAAGGTAATCACCGGAATTTCAAAAGTAAATCCGAATACCAGGAACAGCTTCAAACAAAAGGCCAGATAGCTATTAATATCTGTCATCGGGGCAACGGTTTCGGGTGAAACACTGATAAAAAAATGCAAAATAGAAGGCAGGGCAACAAAATAGGCAAAGCTGATTCCGATATAAAATAGACAGATACTGCCAATCAGTAAGGGTAAAGCCAGATTCTTTTCTTTTTCATATAAGGCAGGTTTTACAAAGGCCCACAGTTGATAAAGGATATAAGGCATGGCCAGTAACAAGGCCACAAAAAAGTTCAGCTTAAAGGGAGCCATAAACGTTGCCGTGACATCGGTGGCAATCATGGTCGAGGTGCTAGGCAACTGTGCGCGTAACGGCTCCGACAAAACCTGGTAGGTTTTATTGGCCAAAGGCAATAAACAAAAAAATAAGCCAATCAGCAAGGCAATCATTTTAAACAGATGTTTACGCAGTACCATTAAATGCTGGGTAATCGGCATTTCTTCAAGCGCTGATTGCTGTTGCGTTGCCAGGGGAGCGGGTAACTGGTGCTCTAGGGGAGTACTCATACGGCCACCTTTAACGGATTGAACTGTGCACTTGCAGGCATGCTGTTTAAGGGTGCTGCTTGGATCATTGTCTGCTTGGCACAACCCGGTGTTTTTAGATAAATACTACAGGGCTGTTGTGATTGAATAAAAATATAAAAAGTGGGAGCATTTTTATTATGTGGCACTGCATTTTGTGCTTGTTCTTCTGCTGCAAGTTGTGATTGTTGTTGTAGTTCATGCATTTGAGCTTGCATCTTTTGTTCCAGCTCTTGAATACGCTGCATTTCCTGTTGCATCTGTTCCCGTAGTTCAGACAAACGCAGCTCTCGATCAATATCATTTTGTACGTTACTGATCATACGTTTGATTTTAGCAAACCATTTTCCAGCAAAACGTGCAGCTTCCGGCAGCTTATCCGGTCCAAGTACCAACAAACTAATGATGCCAAAAGCCAGCAGTTCAGTCATACCGATATTGAGCATAACGTTTTAGCCTGAATGTGTTTTTGCTGTGGAATTGACATCTGCAGGATTGCCTTGATGTTCAATGGTGCGCGGTTCATTTAATGCAGAAGTCGTGACTTCATCTTCTTTAATCGACTTTTTAAAATCTTTGACTGCACCGCCGACATCTTTACCCAGATTTTTCAGTTTGGATGTGCCAAACAATAAAATCACTACAATTGCAAAAATGACAACGTGCCAAATTGATAATCCTGCCATGAAAATATCCTCATTTTTATTGAGAACTATCTCAACAGGTCTGTATGACATTGCCGTGACGTTTCTGTTTCGGTTTTAATACAAAGATTCATGGCAAGATGAATATAAAAAATAAACCCTGCAAGATCATGTTTGAATATCAGCTGTGCTAGGATGGGTTTCTTAAGTAAAAAACCAAGTTTGCACCCTCATGGCACTGATCCTTCCTCTTGTTTCTTTTCTTGCCGGATATTGGGGAGTGCATGTTTTAAAGCCGATACGGCCATTATTGGCAGCTTTGCTGGCCCGTCTCTTTATACCGCTGCTGATCATTTACAATATGGTGTTTTATAAAGAAGGCAGTCTGTGGCTGATTGGTTTCAGCCTGTTCAGTTCGATTGTTTTCTTCAGTGGTTTTTATTATTTTCAAAAAGACAAATTACGAGCCCTGTGTTTCAGTTACTTGAATGGTGCATGGTTAGGCCTTCCTTTTGCTTTAGCTGTCTTTGGCCCAGATGCCAGCAGTACCATTGTCGCCTTATATATCGGCGGTTCTTTGTTTGGCAATATCTGTGCGGTGATGGCGGTGAGTGAAACCCGGCAGGATACGGGATTTATTATTAAAAATGTCATACTGTCACCCCCTGTCATTGCCTTGACCGCGGCTGCTGTTTTGTCATTTTGGGACTTCAGCAGCTATGAATCTCATCCCCTAATACAGCTGATTTACCAAGCCAATAAAGTCTTGGTGACCTTTGCCGGTATGTGTGTTTTGGGAATGTGGCTGAGCAAGGTCAGGATTGGCTGGCGTGATTTGAAAGGTAGTTTGCTGCTCATCAGTAGCAGGATGTTATTGGCGGTTTTATTGTGTGCAGCTGCTTATCTGTTTTTGCCTATTCCGCATCAAATGCTGACCTATGCCGTAATGTTGATGTTCTTTCTATTGCCGCCAGCAGCGAATATTGTGGCGCTGGAAACGCATTATCAGGGGACGGGCTATTCAGCAAAATATATTGCGTCGGGTAGTGTGGCCAGTGCAATATTGATCGGGCTTTATGGGGTACTGCTGCATGTATTAGTGCCGGCACTATAAATGAAGAGTTCTCTCTCCCTTTGGGAGAGAGTTAGAGAGAGGGTTTTGAAAGATTAACCTCCCTTGCGAAGCTGAGCTTCTCATCCCTCCTTTTAGGAGGGAGAATAAATAATGAAATTACTTCTCCAGGCTTGCCTTAAACAGCTCCATCGCCTGACCGCGATGGCTGATTTTATTTTTATCTTCCTTGCTCATCTCGGCACTGGAAATACCCAGTTCAGGCAACCAGAATAGCGGGTCATAACCAAAACCATTTTCGCCGCGAGGAGCTTCCAGTACTTCACCTGTCCAGATGCCCTGGAAAATTTGAGGCAGCGGATCTTCAGCATGCTGAACCAGCGCAAGTACGCAAACAAACATGCCCTCAATACTTTCACCTTCTTTACGAAGCGGTTTCAGTCGGCTTAAGAGCTTTTCATTGTTGGCGGCATCATTGCCATGTTCGCCGGCAAAGCGTGCAGAATAAATACCCGGCGCACCGCCCAGTACCGGAACACAAATACCAGAGTCATCTGCTATGGCCGGTTTGCCTGAAATTTTGGATGCATGACGCGCTTTAATAATGGCATTTTCAACAAAGCTCAAACCATCTTCAATCGCATCTTCAATATTCAGTTTGCCTTGAGGAATCACTTCTACAGGCAGATTTAACTCGGCAAACATTTTTTCAAATTCGGCAATTTTCCCTTTGTTGTTGCTGGCAAGAACAAGTGTGCCTTGAGATAACCAATCTTGTGCAGACATTCGATAAAAACTCTAATCTTTAAAATAAGTTCAATTTTACCTGAAATAGGGACGAAGAATCAGTCAATAAAAAAGCACCCGAAGGTGCTTTATAGAATCAGGCAGAATTATTGAGCCTGAATCCATTGGTCTGCACGGTCACGTGCCTGACGAATCTGTTCCTGGCTCAAGTTGGCAGCCAAAGCGGTTTTCTTGCCTTCAGACAGTGAAATCACTTTATTGTCGAGCATACCGTCACGGGTAGACAGTTCATACCACTGGTATGCACCCACGTAATTTTTCTTTTGTTCTTCCATCATGGCCAGATTAAAGCTGGCGCGGTTGTCACCATGACTGGCTGCTTTTTCAAAATATTTACGTGCCAAAGCTTCGTCTTTTTTGGTGCCAATACCATCAGCCAGCATACGGCCGACATTCAGTTGTGCAGCACTCAGACCCTGATCGGCAGCGGCTTTGTACCAGGAAAAAGCTTGCTGCTCATCCTTTTGAACTTCTCTGCCTTGCTGATATTTGGTGGCCAGATAAAATTGTGCAGCGGGTTGACCAGCTTTGGCAGCTTTGGTCAGGCTATTGATATCCATGACTGAATATTGCGCAGCCTGGCTTGAAACCGAAGCTGTAGGGGCAACATATTCTGCATGGGCTTGAATGCTAAACAGTCCAACAAATAGTGTGCTTAATAATATTTTTTTCATAGCGCGCTCACTCGATAAATAGCGACTTCACCAAACAGATTTGGGATATGTTTACTGAGTAAACTACCTTGCTGATCCCCATTCACGGCGAGTCGATTAATAATCCGGATATCATTTTCCGCACAAAGTGCTTCAAAATCACGGAAAGTACATAAATGAATATTTGGCGTGTTATACCACATATACGGTAAAGCTTCCGAAACCGGCATCCTTCCTTTTAATGCCAAGAAAGAACGGGTCTTCCAGTACGCAAAGTTAGGAAAGGTGATAATGGCCTGTTTCCCTACACGCACCATATCACGCAATAATACGTCTGGTGCATCTACAGCTTGCAAGGCCTGTGCCATCACCACATAGTCAAAGGACTGGTCTGCAAAGCGGCTTAAACCGAGGTTCAAGTCTTGTTGGATAATATTTAACCCCCGACTTACCGCAATTGCAATCTTTTCCTGATCAATTTCTAAGCCATATGCACGAATATTGTGCTTTTTGCTCATATGTGCCAGCAGTTCACCATCGCCACAGCCTAAATCCAGCACGCTGGAATCGGGTTTAATCCATTTTTCTGCCAGTTGATGATCGATACGCATTACACAGTCTCCTTAGGTGTGGCTTCGAGGTGTTCTGCACCACCTAAAAATGCACGTAATGATTTAACGTAAAGCGGAATCGGGAACAGGAACGAGTCGTGACCCTGTTCTGCATCAATATCGACATAGCTGACAGGTTTATGGTTGCTGATCAGTGCATCGACAATTTCTTGTGAACGCTGCGGGGTAAAACGCCAGTCGGTGGTAAAGGACACCACCAGAAATTTGCACTTGGTATTGGCCATGGCTTTTTTCAAGGACTGCTCGTACTCGCGCGATGGGTCAAAGTAGTCCAGCGCCTTGGTCATAATCAGGTAAGTGTTGGCATCAAAGTTACGGCTGAACTGCTCGCCCTGATAACGCAAGTAACTTTCGACCTGGAATTCAACGTCAAATCCATACATAAATTTGCCCGACTTCAAGTCACGGCCAAATTTCTGTTTCATGGCTTCTTCAGACAGATAGGTAATATGACCGACCATACGTGCCAGAATCAGTCCGCGTTTCGGATAGCTGTCATTTTCCAGATAACGGCCATTATGGAAGTCCGGATCAGACAAAATGGACTGACGCGCCACTTCGTTAAAGGCAATATTCTGGGCCGACAGTTTGGGAGCGCTGGCAATGATCACACATTTTTTTAAACGGTCCGGATAATCGACTGACCATTGCAAAGCCTGCATGCCACCCAGAGAACCGCCAATAATGGCATACCAGACATCAATGCCCAAACGGTCAGAGAGCAGGGCCTGGGTTTTGACCCAGTCACGCACGGTGACAAGAGGAAAATCCGGACCATAAGGACGGTTGTCATTTTCCGGATTCGGCGAGATCGGGCCGGTTGAACCGCTGCAACCGCCAATATTATTCAGGGCAACAACAAAGAATTTAGAGGTATCAATGGCTTTGCCTGGTCCAATACATGCGTCCCACCAGCCCGGTTTTTTGTCATCTTCATGATGATAACCTGCCGCATGGTGATGGCCAGACAAGGCATGACAAATCAGGATGGCATTGGATTTGTCGGCATTGAGTTCGCCATAAGTTTCGACCATGAGCTCAAAACGTGGAAGAATTCGGTCACATTCGAGCTCTAACGGCTCTTCAAAAATAAACTTTTGCGGGGTAACTAAGCCCACTGAGTCAGCTGGAAAAGACACAGGAAATTTTCGCCTTAAATCTTTAGAATGAATAACAAAAGGATACCACTTGAGGGTATCCTTTCTAAAGTTTTTTATTTGATAAAGCTTATACGGCAGCAGCAATGACCTGATCGGTACTCAATACACCCTGGTCAATCAAGCGGTTGGTGCAGGCAATAATCGCTTCGATAGATGACGTCACAATGTTGTCATGCACGCCGGCACCAAATGCAGATTTACCGGTACCTTTGACCTGAAGTTCAACCAAGGCCAATGCTTTGGCACTTGCACCAGAACCGATACTGCGTTCTTCATAGTTCAACACGTCAATTGGCAACTGTAATGCATTCAAGATGGCTGAGATCGGACCGTTACCTTCACCACGCAAGTGCTGAACTTCGCCGTTTACTTCAATATCCAACTCAATGACCTGATTGCCATTTTCATCTGACAATTTGTAGTTTTTGGCAGAGTAATGAGCATCTTTCGTTGCTACATAAGTGTCTTTGAACAAGGTCCAGATGTCTTGTGCAGAAACTTCTTTGGCCTGTTCATCCGTTACCTGTTGAACCACTTGCGAGAATTCAATCTGTAAGCGGCGTGGCAATACCACGTTGTAATTGGATTCTAACAAGTAAGAAATACCGCCTTTACCAGACTGTGAATTGACACGGATCACGGCGTCATAGTCACGGCCCAAGTCTTTCGGATCGATTGGCAAGTAAGGCATATCCCAGATTTCTTCGTTTTTCTGGAATTCAAACCCTTTCTTGATCGCATCCTGATGCGAACCAGAGAACGCGGTGAACACCAAGTCGCCTGCATATGGATGACGAGGGTGCACTGGCAAACCGGTACATTCTTCAACAGTGGCAATAATTTCGTTGATGTTGGAGAAATCCAAGTTTGGTGCCACACCCTGGGTGTACATGTTCAAGGCAATCGCAGCAACGTCGACGTTACCGGTACGTTCACCATTGCCAAACACACAGCCTTCAACGCGGTCAGCACCGGCCATAATCGCCAATTCTGAAGCTGCAATACCACAGCCACGGTCATTGTGACAATGTACGGAAATAATCACGCCATCACGACGTTCAATATTGCGGTGCATCCATTCCACCTGGTCGGCATACACGTTCGGTGTAGATACCTCTACGGTGGCAGGCAAGTTTAAAATCACTTTGTTTTCAGGAGAAGCTTCCCAGATTTCAGTCACGGCATCACAGGCTGCTTTTGCCACTTCCAATTCAGTCGCAGAAAAACATTCTGGGCTGTACTGGAATACCCATTCAGTTTCAGGATATTGCGCAGCGTATTCTTTCACTTTTTGCGCCGCATTGATCGCCAACTGACGAGCACCTTCCACATCCACATTCAAGACTTTTTGACGGAAAGTTGGAGAATTTGAGTTGTAAATATGCACGATGGCACGTTTTGCACCGACCAAGGATTCGAAAGTACGCTGAATCAAATGATCACGTGCCTGCACCAACACTTCGATGTAAACGTCATCCGGAATATGATTTTCTTCAATCAATTTGCGGGTGAAGTCGAAGTCAATTTGCGATGCAGAAGGGAAGCCGATTTCAATGTGTTTGAAACCGATTTTGACCAACATCTGGAACATCTTGAATTTTTGATCCATATCCATCGGTTCAAAAATGGCCTGGTTACCGTCACGAAGGTCGGTGCTCATCCACATTGGCGCTTTGGTAATTTCGTTATTTGGCCATTGACGGTCTGGCAAGTCGACACGCTGGTACATGCGACGATATTTTTTACTTGGATCAGCCAACATCATGAGGTAACTCCTTGTGTAGCACCGATTGCTTAAAGTCGTGGATAACGGCAACCTGCTACTGATATAGATTGTGTCTATTTTAGCAATTTACAAGTCTGACACTGGAAAACATTAGTCGAAAGTTGTAATAAAACCAATGCTTTCTTATGGATTAGTTTTGCCACAGACTGTGTAAATCTATAACTTAATATTAATCCATTTATTCCGGAAATATTTTTCTATTTTTGCATGTAGAACCAAAGTTAAGAAAATATTTTTCAATAATTTTATCTTTTTTGGAAAATACACTCACTGTTAATGTCATTTAGCGTGGCTGTTCCCATTAATGCCATGGTAATCTCAAATTCTTCCTTCAGTATTTTAATCACGTGCGCCACGCCCAAGGCGCCTGCAGTTGCCAACCCATAAATATAAGGCCGCCCGATGAAAACCGCCGAAGCGCCCAGCGCAATCGCTTTAAACACATCTGAACCACGACGAATCCCGCCATCATAGAGCAGTGGAAAATCGGCCGGCACTACTTTTTTAATCAGTTGCAAGGCGGTGAGTGGAGCAATGCAGGTATCTAAAACACGACCGCCATGATTCGATACAATCAGGCCTTGTACGCCGTGCTGTATGGCCAGCCGGGCATCCTGCGGATTGACGATGCCTTTTAAAATGACCGGTAATGAAGTGTGCTGAACCATCCAGGCAATATCCTCCCAGGTCGGTGCGATCTTCATTAAGCCATTAAATACGGGATGGTCTCCCTCCTGCAGTTCAGGCAAGGGAATATGTGCCGGGGTGTGCGGATGCTGCATGTCTTCAGGCAAATGGAAAAATACCCGGCGTTCGCGGTCACGGATGCCGGTGTGCGGCGAATCCACGGTAATCACCAGGGCTTTAAAGTTTTGCTGTTCGGCCAGCTTCACCAAAGCCAGAGATTTTTCCCGGTCGCCTTGCCAGTACAGCTGAAACCATTTGTATGGATTGTCCTGTTTCAGCTGGCGCATGTCGGTATTGCTGAAAGTACTGAGCACTATATTGCTGCCAAGCACTTCTGCTGCCAGTGCAGTTGCTGCTTCAGCTTCAGGATGGAACTGTTGCTGGTGCCCAATCGGGGCCAGAAAAATCGGATGCGGATATTCCTGCCCTAAAATTTTACAGCGGGTATGGCCTTGAGTCAGGTCTTTGAGCATTTGGGGCAATAAGTGAATCTGTTGAAACTGATCCAGATTATCCCGAACGCTGACTTCATCCATGGAGCCGCCTTGCAAGTATTGCCACACCATGTCGGAAAGATGCTTTTGTGCTTCAATTTCATAATCGGCGACGGTCTGTAAATAGGCCGGAATCTGCGAGAGGGGAGCGATGGGTGCAACGGTTTTCATAGATCGCCCCATTGGCGTAATAAATTATGGTAGTGACTGGTCAAACCCAGAATTTCTTCGCTATCGCCAATCTGCTGGCGTAATTTAATAATGTTCATGTCGAGGTTAAACAGCATGCTGCGCTGCCAGTCATCTTTGACCATGCTTTGTATCCAGGTGCATGCCGCAATCCGCTTGCCTTGGGTCACTGCTTCCACCCGATGTAAGCTGGTAGCCGGGTAGAGTATGGCATCTCCGGCATCCAGTTTCACTTCATGGCTGCCATAATTGTCTTCAACAATCAGTTCACCGCCTGCATATTCATCCGGTTCAGATAAAAACACGGTAATGGAAACGTCAGTCCGAATCGCTTGTCCGATGCTGCTGGAATATTGCACGGCATTGTCGACATGATTGCCATAATGCCCCTGATCCTGATAACAGTTAAATAAAGGCGGAAGAATATGCTTGGGCAATGCTGCCGATTTGAGCAGGATGTTGTGTTGCAAGGCCTGGAGAATTTTGGCCGAAAAGGATTGATAAGCAATGCTGTTGGGATCAATCTGCAAATTATTTTTTATTTTCTGTGCCTGAAAGCCGGCACTGTGCTGACCCGGAACCCAGGCCTGACTGCTATCTAATTGTTGGCGTAGCTCGGCAACCTGCTGTTTGCTCAGAATTTCAGGAATATGTAACATCATCAGCTTGATCTGCATCCCTTAAATAACTTGAATCCAAAAGAATAATGTAGTGCATTAGAGCTCTAATACACTACAGTTATACTCAATCTGCTCAGACTTGGCGAATGACTTAAAACTTGTAGTTAAAGGTTAAGGCTGCTGAACGCGGTTGTCCTAATATCACACGGCCACCACCATTGTTCAAGGTGCTGATGTATTCCTTGTCTGCCAGGTTATAGACATTCAAGTTGACCGAGGCATTTTTATTGAAGTTATAGCCTGCCATCGCATCAAACACCACATAGCCTGGAATGTTAGGCATATTCGCCGCTGCCGTGCTGTCGGTAATCACACGTTTTTGCTCATCCACATAACGTGCGCCTAAACCCAGTTTAAAGCCGGCAACATCATAGGTCGACCATAAGCTTGCTGTCCATTCAGGTGACCAGCGCACATTGTTGGTTCGGGTAATTGCGCCAGTGGTTGCATTCACGCTCAGCTGATCTTCTTGTTCGGTTTTCATGTGCGCAACGCCGGCAGATACATTCCATGCTTCGGTAATTTTACCCACAGCACTCAGTTCAACCCCTTTTACGCTCGTTTTACCTTGCTGAATGGATTCTTGAGTAATGGCATCCTGGGTAAACTGGTTTTCATTTTCAGTGTAATAGGCAGCAGCATTAAGTGCCAGTTGATCATTCAGCAGATCCCATTTGGTGCCAATTTCATAGTGATGGGTTTCTTGCGGTTTTGCAGCCGCACTGTTAATTCCGTCTGCTGAAAGACTAAAGTTGGCACTTCCCGGAGGGGTCAGAGATTTGGCATAAGAAGCATATACGCTACTTTTAGCGGTAGGTTTAAATAGGCCGCCCAGTTTCCAGCTGACCAAGGTGTCATTCGCACCAAAACTCGCAGGAACCAAGCTGCTGCTACCCGATGGCAAGGTCAAAGCATCATATGCGGTATCATAATAGTCGACCCGTACTCCGCCATTCAGCTGGAAGCGCTCACCAAATTTAAGCGTATCGAATAAATAGGCGGCAGCTGTATCGGTTTCACCATGGGTATAGCCACCGTTATACATCAGTGCTGGCATTGCTTCATTGCGATCTGGATCATAAAGATTGGCCCAAGAGGTTGCTACCGTCGCTTGCCCCGGCATTTGTGTGGCCATGGTTTTGTTGTGTTGCTGTTCTTTTAAGAATTCCAGACCTGCAACCACATCATGCTCAATCGCACCGGTTTTTAAATTCAGGTTCAAAGTCGTTTGGTTAGCCAGAATCTTGTTTTCCTGATCGACACCCTGACGTGAACGGTTAACTTCCCAGTCTTTCGGATCAGTTGAACCATTGGTTCTTAAGCCCGCTGAACCGGTGTTGATCCCGGTTAAAACACGGTTCATGCTGGTTTTACCCAAACGGGTGATGTTGGTCAGCTTGACGTTTTCAGCCAGATCACTTTCAATTTTTGCCGTGTACATGTCTGCATCGACATCTTCATGGTCATTGGCCTGGCCATAATAATTTTCACGGTTGACTTTAGGCGCTGAAGCTAAAGCAGAATCGGCGTTGTAGAAACCCTTCATACCAATGGTCGGGATACCGCCATCCGGAATGTTGCGTTGACGGATATGCTGTGAATAGAGATACAAACGGGTATCGCTATCCAGTCCAAAGGCAATCGAGGGTGCAATGGCCCAACCGTTATTTTCAATAAAATCGCGACCTTCAACGCCGCCGTCCTGTCCCATGGCATTTAAGCGAACCGCCACGCTATCGTTGATCACCTGATTAATGTCGGCAGTCAGGCGGGCATGTTCTGCAGTATTGTAAGTGGCAGAAACTTCACGGCTATTTTCAGTGTGGGGCAGTTTGCTAGCCAGGTTGATATACCCGGATGCTGCGCCACGGCCGGCTTCCGCACCAGACGGACCTTTGACCACTTCAATCTGTTCCACGTTAAAGACATCGCGGGTGACCGCACCCAAATCGCGGATACCATCGACATAGGTAGAGGTTTGAGTCGAAAAGCCGCGCATTTGGAAGGCATCACCGGCACTGGTATTGCCATTTTCACCCAGTTGCAGGGTAATTCCCGGGGTGTTTCTTAAGGCTTCAACCAAAGAGGTTGCACCTTGTTCTTTTAATAGTTCTTTTTTAATCACTGAAATGGTTTGCGGAGTATCGACCAGTGGCTGGGTATATTTTGGGGAGCTGACGCTATCGGCTTTATATTTATTTTCTGCTTTAGATTCCAAGGTAATGGTCGGGAGCTGAGTTACGCCATTACTCGCCGCTGCATGAGTCATGAGCGGAAACGAGGCCGCTAATGCAACCAGTTGAGCGTTTCTGTGGTGTTTGCGGCTTTTGATGTGTGCCATGGTCAGTCATCCCTAGTTTCGTATAAGACAGAATTCCAATACTGCTTTGCAACTTTTGTGGTCAGTAATCTGGAACTAAAAGTGAACGTATTGTTATGGAATGTAACAATGGTGTAAATATTAATGATAATTATTATTATTTGCAATAAATTTATATGAGATTATCCGCTTTTATTTGAAATACTGTTTAAAAAAGTGCAATCGATGTACTGAATCCATTGCACTACTGAAAAAGAATAATGATTGGGTTGTGATTTTTATGCTCACTGACAATGAAATGCTTAACTCTGCTGCTCAGTTTCAGGGAAATTAAAATCATCCTCGCATTCATGCAGCACTTGAATCATGTGCTTTTCATGAGTTTAAACTTAGAGTTCAGCCCATTTGCGCATTAAATTATGATAAAGATTGGTCAGCTTGATCACTTCTTCGTGCTTGTCACCCAACTGCATACGCAAGTTCTGAATGGACTGATCCAGATTAAACAGCATGTGGCGTTCCGCATCATCACGAATCATGCTTTGTACCCAAAAGAACGAAGCAAGACGGCAGCCGGAGGTTACCGGCGTGACTTCATGCACACTGGTGGACGGGTAGAGAATCATATCGCCCGCCGGCAGTTTAACCTCATGATAGCCATAGGTATCTTCTACCACCAGGTCGCCACCTTCATATTCTTCCGGTTCACTCAAAAAAACCGTGCAGGACAAATCCGTTCGTAAGCGCTCATTGCTGCCACGGATACGACGAATCGAATTGTCGACATGAAAACCAAAGGCTTCATTGTTTTCATAACGGTTAAACAGGGGAGGAATAATGTCGAGGGGAATGGCCGCAGATAAAAACAAGGGATGCTGACCCAATGATTCTAAAATGATGGTACTTAAGTGATGCGTCAGGGGATGATCTTCAGGCAATTGCTGGTTTTGCTTGACCGTTGCTGAAAGTGTGCCGGCAGTGACTTTACCATTGACCCATTCAATTTTTGCCATTTCATCACGGAAATATTGAACTTGTTCTTTACTCAGGACATGCGGAATATGATGGATCACGGCAATACACCTTTGGATGAATAAATTTTTGTAGCTATAAAAATAGCCTCATGATGAGGCTATTTTCAATAAAATCCCATAAATAAATTATGGGATTTTAAAAGTCAATTTTAGTATTTAAAGTTGAGCGACAATACTGCGCTACGCCCTTCAGCTTCAGTGGCATAGTGAGACGCATACGCTTTAGTGAAATAGCGTTCATCAGACAAGTTATTGACATTCAATTGCAGGTCAACATTTTCATTGACGTTATAACGTGCCATGGCATCGTAACGCACATAACCTGGAACGTATTTGGTATTGGCTAGGTCGCCATAGACTTTGTCCATAGCAGTTGCACCAGCACCAAGTTGCAGTTGTGGCAGAACCTGATAGGTTGTCCAAAGTGTAGCGCTGTTTTTAGGAACATTCGGCATTTGGTTGCCGTTAAATACCGTTTGGTCAGTACAGGTTGTACCGCGACAGCTTACGCCATTCTTGGTCGCTTCACTATCTAGGTAGGTATAGCCTGCGCTGATATCCCATTTATCTGTAATTTTACCGTTCAAGCCCAGCTCGATACCGTCAACTTTGCTTTCGCCAATATTACTATAAGTAGTTGGGCTCAACTGGATACGTGCATTCTGCTTTTCAGTACGGAAAATAGCGGCAGTTAAATTCAAGCGATCTTGTAAAAGATCCCATTTGGTACCGATTTCAAAAGTCTGGCTTTCTTCAGGATCCAAGTTGCTATACGCTGCGCCTATACCTTCAGAACCGTCACCAGCATCTACACCCACAGGGTTGGCAGATGTTGCATAGCTGGCATAGATTGAACCATTTTCAACCGGTTTAAAAGTAAGGCCTGCCTGATAAGTGAAGAAATCAGTATCACTTTCAGTTTTAACTTGCTCGCCAACTTGTCTTGTTGGAGGGGTAGTGGATGAACCTAGAACAGCACTGTTACGTGCACCATAGGTCATGGTTTGTTCTGTATCAAACTTGTCCCAACGTAAGCCTAAATCTAAAATCCATTGTGGATTGAATTCAATGCTGTCCAGGAAATAAACAGAAGTGGACTTGGTTTGGGTGTTGTATTGGTCTGCACCTTCAGTACTGATACTTCCTGTCCATGGTCCCCGATTAGGATTCTGAACAGAAGTACACCAGCCCGAAGCAATATCGGCAGGGCTGCATTTGTTGTATTCTGCACCTGTGGTAGACAAACCATTCAGAATATATTGGGTACGATCTGTTTCTTGGTCGCTATATTCAGCACCTAAGTTAAAGCTATGCTTAAGAGCGCCGGTATTAAATTTTCCGGTTAACGCTAACTGGTCGGTAAATGTATCGGTATCGGCAATACGTGAGTTTACACGTGCCCATACATTCCCATTCTTATAAATGTTTCCTTGAGAATCATCCGGGTTGGTCCACAGATAATCATTTTTAGATTTGTTATAAACCGCGGTATTTGTAATGGTCAGATTGTCAGTCAGGTCATGTTCTAACTTGATTGTACCCACCTGATTTTCCTGTTTCTGGAAATCACGGTCTTCCCAGCCGTAATAAACGCCTTGCTTGACATCAATTGGCTTCCCTGAATATTGCGAATATCCAGTAGGATTGTTGTAGGGTACGCCTGAATCAGGAGTATCGTCTGTTTTTAGGTAGTAATAGCTTAAGGTCGCACGGGTAGGCGTATCCAAGCCAAAAGTAATACTTGGAGCAATACCGGCACGTTTATATTCAGTGCCATCGGCTTGACCGGCTTTTTCATTATGGTGGCCCATTACTGCTACACGGGCAGCAATACCGTTACCAAAATCTTTGTTGCCATCTAAAGTAATACGCTGGTAACTGTCTGTCCCTGCGCCAACAGAACCTTCTAATGAGTCGCCTTTTTTCGCAACTTTAGAAATCATGTTAACGCTACCGCCAGTTGTACCTGCACCGCCCATTGCAGAGGCTGAACCTTTGGTCACTTCAACCTGTTCGACAGCAAACATTTCACGGTTTTGTGAAGTGGCGTTACGCACACCATCGACATACATGGAACTTTCTGAGTTATAACCGCGAATAAATGGACGGTCGCCATTCGGGTTGCCGCCTTCACCAGCCCCTAAAGTAATCCCGGGCACTGTACGCAAAGCATCGCTCAAAGTTGTCACTTGAGTATCTTCAATCAGCTGCTTGGAAATGACAGAAACTGATTTAGGTGTATCCAGCAAAGGAGCAACAAACTTGGAGTTGGCAGATTGATCTACTTTTAGACCTTGAGCTGTTTCTGCTTCCGCCTGAGCATGAATAGTTTCAAGTTGAGCAACTTGATCTTGTGCAAATGCATTCGCTGCCATCACTGAAAGTGAGGAAACAATCGCAGAAGATACGATTTTTTTGCGTGTTTTAATGAAGGCCATGTCGAACTCAAAAGGGTACTGTGAAAACGTATGAGAATAATAATGATTCTTATTTTTTATCACTATGAAGTTGAATTGGAATTGACGATTCTTAAGATAAACTAAAACGGGATATTGAATGAAATAATGTAACTATTTGTAATTAAGTATTTGATTTATTTTAATATAGAAAAACCCTGCTTATGCAGGGTTTTTAATGGGGATTTTGAATATTAGAATTTAAACGTTGTACTTAACTGAACACGACGACCTTCTTGGGTATTGCTGTAATGGTTGTAATAACTGCCATCAATCAGTTCATGCTCATTAAAGTCTTTATCAAATACGTTATATAAAGCAACGCCCAGGTCCCAATTGTCGTTTACCCTAAAGTTGGAACCAACATGCAGCAAACCATAACTTTTAAACTCACCTAAAGCATCATAAACTTTTTGATTGGCAGCAGTTAAGTTCTCATAAGTTGAGGTGAAGCGTGCCCGTTCGCTACGGTATTCGCCACGTGCCCATAACTGAATATTGTCATCGGCTTGCCATTTTAATGAGGCATTTACGATATGTTCTGGCGTATCGTTAAGCGGAGGATTACCTAAAGTACTGTCTTTAATTTCAGTTTCTGTCCAAGTGTAATTCACACCGAATTTCCATGCCGGTGCAAATTCCCAGTTGAAGCCGGTTTCAATTCCATAGACTTCCGCTTTTTCTGCATTGGTAGGACGGGTAATGTTCCACGAATCTGGAAGTTTTTGTCCTCTACTCTGATAATAATCCATGACCCAAGGTGTACCAATGGATGCCATAAACTCTTCACAAGCAGCTTTATTGGTATTGGTATTACATCTTTGTTCAACATTGCCGGTAACGATTTTGTCTTCAATCTGGCTGTAAAAGGCCGTGATATTGGCATCAAAATTAGAATTGTTATTAAAATACGTGCCGATTTCAAAGTTATTACTGGTTTCAGGTTTTAAATCCGGATTACCAAAAACCGGAGTACGGCCTTGACCGCTAACATTATAAATACCCGTGGTGAGACGTTCCAAACGTGGAGCCTTATAACCTTCTGAATAGCCTCCCTTAAAGGTCCAGTTATCATTTGCATTCCAGACCAAATAAGCGCGTGGCGTCCAAAAGTCGCCAAATGTGCTGTGATCATCAAAACGTAGGCCGAGAGTTAAAGCCAGGCTGTCTGTAAATGACCAGGTGTCTTCTGCAAATAAACCCAGTTGATCAAATGACACTTCTTTATTGACACGTAAACCATCTTTAATGCTGGCATCCCACCATTGACCACCGAGGGTAATATTGTGTCCACTAAAATGTTGCGTGGTAAATTTGCTATCAAAAATGGTGTCTTCACTTTCTAGCAGCCGTGGGGTCACGGCTTGTGATAGACCTTGTGCACGCGAAGGAATTAAGCGGCCAACCGTTTCTGTTTGTGTATTACTGATACTTGAATCCAAAGTCCCCACACGGGTTTTCCAGCTATGGGCAAGAATGATTTTTTCACGGTTATATTCTTGCGCAGAGTTATAACCGCCATTGGCACCTAGAGTACCGAGCTGGCCATTACTGTTGTCATACCATTGTTCGGTCTGTTCATATTCTGCTGAGATATCATGATCATCGCTAGGGGTTAGAGTAAGACGAACGCCAATAGTTTCCAAATCAGACTTTGTCGGGTTATTGCCTTGAGTTAATTCGGTATCTGAATTGGCATCCGGGGTTATATGCGATTGATCGCGTTCAGCCTTACGACCACGGAGCTGAATACCCAGTAAATTCTGAATCAAGGGACCAGTGACATAGGCATCTACAGCACGATGGTTGCCAAAGTCAGAGGAGTTCGGGTTAAGGGTCCCTTCAAGTGTTACAGCGCCCGTCCATTCAGGTGAAACCTTTTTAGTGATGATATTCACCACACCCCCAATTGCATCTGAACCATAAAGCGTAGATGCAGGGCCACGAATCACTTCAATTCTCTCGATTGCGGAAACAGGCGGAATAAAACTATTGTTAGATTCACCAAATCCATTCGGTGAAATATCGCCAGTACTATTTTGTCTGCGACCATCGACTAATACCAAGGTGTATTCTGAGTCCATTCCACGAATACGAATGTTTAGCCCGCCAGTTTTACCCGCGGTCGGGCTAATATCGACACCTTCCACATCTACTAAAGCATCTGCAATCGAAGTAATTCTTTTATTTTTCAAGTCTTCTGCTGTGATGACTGTAATGGATGCAGGCGCATCTTTTAATTTTTGTTCGTAGCCTGTAGCCGATACCACAAGAGTTGAAAGCTGATGGGGAGCAGATTGTGTTTCAGTATTGGCAAAAACGGAAGGAGAGGTAGTTAGAATGGCAAGGCCAAGCGGGCGGAGATTGAACTGACTCATACAATAGAATTCCAAAGATGGACGAGATAAATAACTGAAAATAAACAAGACAGAATAAAATGCATTAATGGTAATGATAAGACTTATCATTTGCAATAAAAAATATACAAAAATATTAAAGTGGGAATAAAGAGAGGAGATTTTTTACATTCAATTTAAATTTAATCGCAGAACAAGACAAAAATAGTGGTTAATTCATACTGCTTTGTATATCTTTCAATGTTGTCATATAATGTGGCACTTTCAAAATTGCAATTACTATTTCTATATCGAGGAAGCCATGCAAGTAACTTCTGAAGCGGTTTCGGGCGTTGCCCGTCGTTTAAATGTATCTGTACCGACGAGCCGTGTGAACGAGCAATTTGAAGCTCGTTTAAAACGCACTGCTAAAACTGTGAAGATCAACGGCTTCCGTCCAGGTAAAGTACCTTTAAATGTAGTACGTCGCGAATATGGCGCAAGCATTTATCAAGAAGTTGTGAACGATGTAATTCGTGACACAGTGTTTGAAGCGATCCAGCAAGAGAAAATCAATGCTGTTGGCATGCCAAACATTGAAAAAGTTGAAAACAAGGAAGACGCTCTTGTTTATGAAGCAACTGTAGAGGTTTATCCAGAAGTTGACGTTAAATTTGACGGCTTGGAAGTTGAACGTAAAGCAACTGAAGTGAGCGACAAAGACGTTGATCAAATGATCGAAAACCTTCAAAAGCAACGTGCAAGCTGGACTGAAACCAAAGGCATGGCTAAAAAAGACATGCAAGTGACTTTCGACTTTGAAGGTTCAGTAAATGGCGAAAAATTTGAAGGCGGTTCTGCAACTGACTTTAAACTTGTTTTAGGTTCTGGCCGTATGATCCCTGGCTTCGAAGACGGTATCGTTGGTATGAAGAAAGGCGAAGAGAAAGTGATTGATGTTACTTTCCCTGAAGACTACCAGGCTGAAAACCTTGCGGGTAAAGCAGCTCAATTCAAAATCACTGTGAAGCTTGTTGAAAAACAAAAACTTCCAGAAGTTGATGCTGAATTCTTGAAAATCTTCGGTTTAACTGAAGAAGAAGGCGTTGAAAAATTAAAAGCTGACGTTCGTAAAAACATGGAACGTGAAGTGAAAAACGGTCTTCGTAACCAGGTAAAAGGCGCGACTTTTGATGCCCTTGTAGCTGCAAATGAAGTTGAAGTTCCTGCTGCGATGTTGTCTCAAGAAATTGATCGTCAACGTCAGCAAATGATTCAACAGTTCACTCAACAGTTTGGTGCTCAAGGTGCGAAAGCATTTGACAGCAGCATGCTTCCAGATGACCTGTTCAAAGAACAAGCTGAAAAATCTGTAAAACTTGGCGTGTTGGTGAGCAAGGTTTTAGCGGACGCTAAAATTGAAGTAGATCCTGCTCGCGTTGACGCTTACATCGAAGATATGGCTTCTTCTTACGAAGACCCAACTGAAGTGATTGAATACTTCAAAAATGACAAACAGCAACGTGCTCAAATCGAAGCTGTTGTATTAGAAGATCAGGTTGTTGATCACATCTTGGCTTCTGCTAAAGTGACTGACAAAAAAGTAAGCTATGAAGACTTATTGAAAGAGCAGCAAGCTCGTCAACAAGGTTAAGCTTAACTGACTGAAAAAGGCGCATCATGCGCCTTTTTTTATGTACAGGCTTATCGTGAACCTGTCCTGAATTCACAATGCTTATATAAAAAATATCTGTTATTTAATTGGGAATATTTTGCATTTTCAGCAATTATCCCTCATATTGTGACTATGAGTTGAGTAACAAAAAATTTAGGAATAAATAACGTATGTATGTTCCAACAATTGATAACGCTTTAGTGCCAGTGGTGGTTGAACAGTCTTCTCGTGGTGAGCGTTCTTTCGATATTTTCTCACGTCTTTTGCGTGAACGTGTCATCTTTTTAACCGGTGAAGTCGAAGACAATATGGCAAATTTAATTGTTGCTCAAATGTTGTTTTTAGAAGCAGAGAACCCAGATAAAGATATACACCTCTATATTAATTCACCAGGAGGTTCAGTGACTGCAGGTATGGCGATTTACGATACCATGCAATTCATTAAACCAGATGTCGTGACGTATTGTATGGGACAGGCAGCCTCTATGGGAGCCTTCCTGCTCAATGCAGGTGCTAAGGGTAAACGTTATTGCCTAGAAAATGCCCGTGTGATGATTCACCAGCCACTTGGTGGTTTCCGTGGTCAAGCATCGGATATTGAAATTCACGCACGTGAAATTCTATTCATTAAAGAACGTTTAAACCGTTTAATGGCAGAGCATAGTGGTCAAGACTATGAAACTGTTGCCAGAGATACTGACCGTGACAACTTTATGACAGCGCAGGCTGCTAAAGAGTACGGTCTCGTGGATGAAGTGTTAAGCAAACGTCCATAATTTTCAGATTTTTATATTGGAGTGAATATGTCCGATCATCCTCAAGGACAAAAGCATTGTTCATTTTGCGGTAAAACGCAGTCTGAAGTCGGGAAACTGATTGCAGGTGAGGACGCTTACATCTGTAATGAGTGTGTGGACGTATGCCTGGATTTAGTCCAAACCAGCCAGCAGGTTGAATCTGGTGATTGGGCAAGTAAGCCTTTGCCTAAGCCACACGAAATTCGCGCTGCACTTGATCAATATGTGATTGGTCAGGATGTGGCGAAGAAAACGCTTTCAGTTGCAGTCTATAACCATTACAAGCGTCTAAAAGTGACTCATAGCGGTCATAAGCATGATGATGCGGTTGAACTGGCGAAAAGTAATATTTTACTGGTTGGACCAACAGGTTCGGGTAAAACCTTGCTTGCACAGACTTTAGCGCGTTTGCTGGATGTGCCATTCGCCATGGCAGATGCCACCACGTTGACCGAAGCAGGTTATGTCGGTGAAGATGTTGAAAACATCGTACAGAAGCTGTTGCAAAAAGCCGATTATGATGTAGAAAAAGCGCAAAAGGGTATTATCTATATCGACGAGATCGACAAGATTACCCGCAAATCTGAAAACCCGTCGATTACCCGTGATGTATCCGGTGAAGGTGTTCAGCAGGCGTTGTTGAAAATGATCGAAGGTACGGTTGCTTCCATTCCTCCGCAAGGTGGTCGCAAGCATCCGCAGCAAGAGTTCATTCAGATTGATACCTCAAATATCCTATTTATCTGTGGCGGTGCCTTCTCTGGTCTGGAGAAAATCGTACAACAGCGTCAGGAAAAAGGCGGTATCGGTTTCACTGCTGAAGTGAAGAACAAAGATGAAACTCGAAAGTTGTCTGATTTGTTCCGTCAGGTTGAAGCAACAGACTTGGTGAAATTTGGCTTAATTCCAGAATTTATTGGCCGTCTGCCAGTCATTGCAACTTTGGACGAGCTGGATGAAGAAGCATTGATGCAGATTCTGACTGAACCGAAGAATGCTTTAACCCGTCAATATCAATATTTATTTGATATGGAAAATGTGGATCTGGTATTTGAAGATTCAGCACTGCGTGCGGTAGCGAAGAAGGCCCTGGAGCGTAATACAGGTGCACGTGGTCTGCGTTCAATTCTGGAAAATGCATTACTTGAAACCATGTATGATTTACCAAGCCGTACCGATATCGGGACTGTGATTGTGAATGATGCAGTGATTTCTGGTGAAGCAAAACCTATGTTAAAAGCAGAACGTCAGCCCAAGTCAGAGACTGAAAATGCCTCTAAAGTAGATTTAAAAGTGGTTAATTCTAAATCTGCTTAATTTGCTATTCGTCAGAAACGTGCGGAAAACTTGTGTTTTCGCACGTTTTTTATTTTCAAAAATAAAACGCGATGTTAATCTCGGTGATTAGGCGTGGACGCCTAAATAAAATCAATACATAGCGAACAATGAAGTGCTTAATTTAATTTCGTACAAAAATAAAAAATACGCGGTGAGGGAAAATCATGCGTGGAGTCTGTATTGCAGTCTGTGCAAGCTTTATTTTATTGGGATGTCATGGCAAATCTGCTATGGAACACACTCAAGCGACATCAACCTTAAAACCTGTAGATACTGAGCATGAACCGGGATTATTGGAACAATACCGTTTTGGCATGTTTAGCATTGGAGGTTGGGTCAATCAAAAAATGGGACAGCGCTTTCAACCGGTGCAGGCACAAGATGAGCAGGCTGCCATAGTGTATCTATACCGTCCTGACAGCAAATGGAACCGTCAGGAAATTGTGGCATCCAGTCTGTTTATTAATAGTGAGCGTATCCCAAGCTTATTAAATAATCACTATTATTGGGTAGAACTGCCTGCCGGAACCTATCGCATATCAACCAGCCGCCCTGTGGGTGTGCAGCATTTTCAAAAGCCCAAATATCTGGATTTTACCGTGCAAGCGGGACAGTCTTATTTCATTAAGTATGATGAAGAAAACTTAAGTACCCGTCGTGAAGTTTCCGGACCTTTAATTATGGTGCCGGAAAAAACCGGTTTAAATGAAATTGCCTACACCCAGCTGAAGTCAGAAAGTTATAACTTTGTTGCCCTGGATCAAAAAAGCGGGAAGTTACGTAAGAAAGCGCAAAAACTGAAACCAGCAAAATATGATCCAGCGGAAGATGTGCAACTGACCAAGCCGTTTAAGATTTGGAATCCTCTTACGTGGTAAAGGGCTTTCAGGTTTGAAAAGACAGCTGATTGATTGCATATAGCAGAGATCAATCATGCAAAAAAAAGCACCCATTTGGGCACTGCTGTCCCACAATTTTTACAAGAGGAAGCTCACATGAGCTTCCTCTTGTTTGATGGGGATCTTATCGGGTGAGAATAAAGCTTTTAAAGTTTTTCTTTCAAATAAATTCACTTGAATTATTCTGAGTAAGCGTTGAACTGTCCAACCCGCTT